>JAIMBE010000077.1 GCA_023511565.1 Bacillota bacterium | reverse complement strand
GGCGACACTGGTCGAGGACCGGGAAGTGGCGTTTGTAACCACGACGCCGGAAGTCGTGCTCGAGCCGCTGCGGCAGTCGCCGTTTCGCAGCCGGCCGCTGACGGTCGTTTCGAATGTGCTCGCGCCCGTGCTGGGGGAACTCGGATTGGCGCGTGCCCAACGGGGCGAGCTGGTGGACGCGGTCGGGCTCGACGCAAATTACATTCGCCGGTCCGACGCTGAACTCCTGTGGAAGGGTTGATTGTCATCCGCCCGCTGGGGGCTGACGACCTCGAAGCGGTGTTGCAGATCCAGGCGCAATGCCCGGAGATCGTCGCCTGGAGCCGTGCTGCCTATGCGCCGGTGGTGTGCGGCAACTACAGGGGATGGGTGGCGGTGACGGGTCCACAGGTGCTTGGCTTCCTGGTCAGCCGGCAGACGCTGGAGGAGGCTGAAATCCTGAATCTGGCCGTGCGGCCCGAGGCGCGACGGCTGGGCCTCGGCAGCCAACTGCTCGCGCGCGCCCTGGAAGAGGCCCGGCGGGCTGGCGTCCGCCGTGTGGGGTTGGAAGTGCGCGCGTCGAATGTGGCGGCCATCCGCTTCTATGAGCGTCACGGATTCCGGCTGCAGGGACGGCGGCGCGACTACTACTCGAACCCGCGCGAAGATGCTCTGCTCTACGGCTGCGTCCTGGCCCCATCGCAGCCGGAGACGTGAGGAGCGAACGAGGCTCTTGTCGCCTCGGCGGGGCTGTGCTAGGTTGTCTGCGGTTGGACCTCAGACCCCAGCCAGGAGGCAGGGATGCCCGTCTCACCCCAGGATGTGCGGGAATATCTGCTGGCCAGCAATGAGGAATTTCAGAGACTTGCCCGGGAACATTCCGAATACGAACAGCAACTCGATCAACTTGCCAAGCAACCCTACCTGAGCGCAGAAGATCTGGCCCGTGAAGTGGCGTTGAAGAAACTGAAGCTGCGTGTAAAGGATCGCATGCAGCAACTGATTGCACGACATCTGCAGCCCCACTGAGTGCAGCGCGCGCCGCGGCGGCAGCTGGCTTACAATGGGAGTGTCCGCGCCGCCGGCGCGTGGCGGAAATGGTTCACGAGGGATACCGATTTGCGTTGCCCCCGATCCTGCTTGGCCTTCTCGCGCTGACGGCCGGTTGGAGCGGGATCGGCACCGCCCTGCTGGCCGTGGGGGGCTTCGTGCTGTTTTTCTTCCGGGATCCAGCACGACGGATTCCGGACGATCCGATGGCGATCGTGGCGCCTGCCGACGGGCGGGTGATGGAGATTGTCGAGGAGGACGAACAAGGGCGCCCGGGCCGGCGAATGAGCATTTTCCTTTCGATCTTCGACGTGCATGTGAACCGCGTACCGTATGCGGGCCGGATCGTCCGGATCCAATATCGGCCCGGCAAGTTTTTGAACGCGATGCGGGCGCGGGCCTCGTTGGAGAACGAGCAGAACCTCGTCCTGCTGGAGACACCGCAGGGACCGGTGGTGGTCAAGCAGATTGCCGGTTTCCTTGCCCGCCGGGTTCGCTGCTGGAAACGGGAAGGCGATCGGGTGCAGACGGGAGAGAAACTGGGTATGATTCGCTTCGGCTCGCGCGTGGATCTCTGGCTGCCGGCCGGCGCGCGCTTCACGGTGCGGCCGGGCGAACACGTGCACGGTGGTGCGACGATTGTTGCGCGGTGGGACTAGATGGAACCGGCCTTCCACATGACCGAAACGCGCAAGGGCGCCGACCAGCGGCTGCGTCGCGGAGTGTTGCTTCTGCCCAGCATCTTTACCGTGGCCAACCTGCTCTGCGGCTATTACGCCATCCTGGCCACCTTCCGCGGCGGACTGGTGGACCTGGATAACGCAGCCAAAGCGATCGGACTGGCGATTCTGTTTGATTCGCTGGACGGCCGGGTGGCGCGCGCCACGCGGACGAACACCGAATTCGGCAAGCAGTTTGATTCGCTGGCCGACGTCATCAGCTTCGGCATTGCCCCGGCGTTTCTGGCGTTTGCGTGGGGGGTGCGGGGACTGCTCGGGCTGGACGACGAGGGGGCCCGGCAGGTGTATCAGCTCGGATGGCTGGTGACGTTTGGCTTTGTGCTGTGTGGGGCGTGGCGGCTGGCCCGGTTCAATCTACACGGTATGTCGGATCATACCTCGCGGTATTTTGTCGGACTGCCCACACCGGCAGCGGCGGGGATGGTGGCAGCGACGGTTCATTTCTTCAAATCTCCTATTGATCAGGTTTCCGTTGCGCTGTTGTGGCTGTGGTTGGTGGCAACGCTGGCCGTACTGATGGCCAGCACCATCCGCTACTACAGTTTCAAGAACATCCCCTGGAGCCGCCCCTTTTCTTCACTGGTGGTGGTGCTGATCGGATTGTTGCTGGCGGTGGGGATCGTGCACTATTCTGAGCCGGTCCTGCTCCTGATGGCTTCGAGCTACATCCTGTCAGGCGCAGCGCTGGAACTGGTGCGCAGCGTGCGGCACCGCTGGGTGTCGCGGCCGGTTACCCGATGAGCACGCCGCGGGTACGGGTCGGACGCGTCGCGGTGGTGGGCGCCACTTCGCTTCACGGCAAAGAGCTGAAGGCGCTGCTGGCCGAAAGTGTCGCCGCCTCGGAGATCCGTCTGCTGGACGAAGAATCCGTGGGCACGCTCACCGAAGCAGCGGGGGAAGCGGCCGTCGTGCTGCCTGCCGTCGCCGAAAATTTCGAGGGCGCCGAATTTGTTTTCTTTGCCGGCCGGCCCGAGTTTGCGGCACGCCACTGGGCCGACGCCCGCCGCGCCGGTGCGCGTGTGATCGACCTGAGCGGGGCCCTGGCCGAGGTGGAATCAGCGGTGCCCTGGATCCCCGTGCTGGATCGCACGCTGCCGCCACCGGCCGAACGCAAGGGCGAGCTGTACTGGTCGCCCTCGACACCGGCGATCGTTGCCACCACGCTGGCGGCGGCGCTGGCGCCGTTCCGGCCCGCACGGGTGGCGGTCGTGTTCTTCGTACCGGTCTCCGAACGCGGACAGGCCGGCGTGCAGGAACTGGAAAGCCAGACCGTGCAACTGCTCTCTTTCCACACCATCCCCAAGGATGTGTTTGCCGCCCAGGTGGCCTTCAATCTGCTGGGAAGCTACGGTGCGGAAAGTCCGGTGCGGCTCGCGGACCTGCGCGCACGCATCTCGCACGAAGTGGCGCGTTACCTGGCCGGACGCGCGACGCTGCCCGCCGTGCAACTGGTTCAGGCACCGGTCTTCTTCGGCTATGCCTTTACGGCTTGCATCGCGATGGACGCGGCCTGCAGCGCTGCGGAGCTGGAACATGCGCTCGCACGAGCCGGCCTGGTGGTGCGCCGCGAAGACGAAGAAGCCCCTTCGAACATCAATGTGACCGGGAAATCCCAGATCCTGGTCCGCGCACCGGAAGCTGACGCGGCAGTGCCGAACGCGTACTGGCTGTGGGGTGCGGCCGACAACCTGCGCCTGGTCGCCGCCAACGCAGTCAGCATCGCTGAGCGGTTGCGCACCTGCTGAGACGCACCGGGGCCTTTGACCTTGGCGGGCCGGGCCCGTACACTCATCCCGTCATGCGTTCTTCGGTTCCCCTCGGACGAAGGTGCGGGGCCGGGCTGCTCGCCCTCGCGGTTGCTGCCTCCGGCTGCGGCTACCGTGTGGCCGGCCGTGGCAGCGCACTGCCCCGACACTGGAAGACGCTGGCTGTGCTGGCCCTGGAAAACCACACCACGCACTATCGGCTGGAACAGCGGCTGAGGGAAGCCCTGGTGCGCGAGCTGCTGGCGCGCACGCGCTATCGCGTGGTGGCCTCCGCCGAAGGCGCCGACGCGGTGCTCAGCGGGGAAGTCCGCAGCATCGAAACCAGTGCAGTCCTGTTCGATGCCGCCACCGGCCGCGCCACCACGATGGTCGTCACCGTCGTGACGCGCGTGCGGCTCGTGGATGCGGCCACGCAGCAGGAAATCTACCGCAACGACAACTTTGTGCTCCGCGAGCAGTACGAGATCACGACCGACGTGTCCAGCTTTTTCGAAGAACAGGATCCGGCGCTGGAACGATTGGCGCAGGATTTTGCCTCGCGGCTGGTTGCGGCGCTGCTGGAGAAATTCTGATGCCTGCGTTGCCCGCCACTGAATTCCTGCAGCGGCTCGTCCGGGGCAGACCGATGCCGCATCTGCTGCTGCTGGGACGGGACGCCTATCTGCGCGAACTCTGCCGCGCGCGCTTGATCGAAACCTGTCTGCCGGAAGCGGCGCGCCCGTGGGCCGTGCACCGCTTCTCCCTGCACGAAACCGATGTCGCTCCGGTGCTGCAACAAGCCCGGTCGCTCCCCATGCTGGCCGAACGTCAAGTGATTTTCCTGAGCGACCTGCAGCGGGCGGAAACCTGGAGTGAAGAGACCCGCGAGGCGCTCCGGCGCCACCTCGAAGCTTATTTCCGCGACCCGGCCCCGTTCACCGTGCTGGTTCTGGAAGCCGAAACACTCGACCAGCGCACCCGGCTGGCCAAGTTCCTGACCGGGGCCACTCTCGTGGTCGAAGTCGAGCTGCCTGGAGAAGCACGGCGCGAAGGCGACCCGCAAAGGCGGGAAGCTGCCGTCACCCTGACACGGGAAATCGCACGCGAGCGAGGTGTGACCATCGATCCCTCAGCAGCCGCGCGGCTGGCCGACCTGTTGGACAGCAACCTGGCACGCATCCGCACGGAAATCGAAAAGCTGGCCTGCTTTGTGGGTGAACGGAAGGCCATCACGGGAGCCGATGTGGATGCACTGGTGGTGGGCGCGAAAACCTACGCGGTCTGGACACTGGCCGACCTGCTCGCGCAGGGCCGACGACGCGAAGCGCTGGTGCTGGTGAACAGACTGCTGGAGCAGGGAGAAACAGGGCCCGGACTGGTCGGCGCGCTCGCCTGGATGTATCGCAAGCTGCTCGAAGCCCAGCAGTTGCCGCCCGGCCTGAACCGCTGGCAGCTGGCCGCGAAGTTGCGCATGAGTGCCGAGGCTGCCGAACTGGCCCGGCAAAGCGCACGGCGCATCCCACGCCGGCAACTGCTCGAAGGCCTGCGCGTCCTCTACGAAGCCGACAACCGGCTGAAGTCCGGCGTTCGCGACACCCGCGCTGTGCTGGAATTCCTGCTCGTCGAACTGCTGCCGAAAAACGTTGCCCCGGCCCGCCCGATGCGATAGAGTTTGCGGTATCGCCTCCTCTAGAGGGAAGGAGAGGTTTCGTGCCCAAATTTGTCATCGAGCGCAACATGCCCGGCGTGGGTCGGCTCTCCCCGCAGGAATTGCAGGCGGCTTCCCAGAAATCGTGCAGTGTGCTGCAGAAGCTCGGTCCCCAGGTTCAGTGGCTGCACAGCTTTGTCACCGACGACAAGCTCTACTGCATCTACATTGCACCCAGTGCGGAGCTGGTGCGCGAACATGCCCGCCAGGGAGGATTCCCCGCGGACCGGATTTCGGAAGTGAAGACCATTATTGACCCCACCACCGCAGAAGACTAACCGGCCCCTGTCGTGTGCCGGAGAGGCCTCCGCCCGGGGTGCAGAGCTCGCGTCCGGCACTGGCGAGCCTGGGGAAGCAGCGCACAGGCGGAGCTGATTCCCAGATGGGATGGCCAACACGAAAGTCCGCCCCATTCGCACTGGGCTTCTCGGTGTTTTGAAAGCTTTGGCTACGCGCTGGCAGTACGCAGCGCGTTGTAGGCGAGTGTGAGCCGCGATTTGTAGCGGTTCGCGGTGTTTTCGTGCAGGACGCCCTTCTGGATGGCGCGGTCTAAGGCCGACATGGTGCGACGGTAGAGCTGCTCGGCACGAGCCAGGTCGCGTGCGGCGAGCGCAGCGCGGAACCGCTTCACTGCATTCCGGAAGCGTGTCTTGTTGGCGCGGTTCACCGCCGTGCGACGCTCGGTCTGACGGATGCGCTTCAGCACCGAGGGTTTCTTTTTCTTGGCCTTGACTGGAGTCCCCGCAGGCATGTCCCTTTCCCGTTCGTTGCTTCGTAGCGAAACGTTAGCCTAGCCGACGCACCCGGCTTTGTCAAACTCGTTCCCGCTGCCGATCCCAGATGAAGAGGGGACTGAGCGGTTGAACGCGGCTACACTGGAATTCGGCTCGGTGGTCGTTGACTGTCGGACTGCACACGCCTGCGAGTTAGCGATCGCACAGTTGATCGAGATGGCCGATGTCTGCAGGGCAGCTGTTTTGCGAGTGCGAATCACGCGCGTGTTTTCTTGAAACTCACCGATCACAAACTGCAAGAGAAATCTCTCATCCCTGCCGGACATCTGGAATTTTTCCATTTCGAGCCACCATGCTGAGCGGATCGAACGAGCGCCAACTTCTGAAGTGCAGCGAGTCGGTTCTGGACGACAGTGTCGCTCCGGGCGGTTCGGGCAGCTGCTCTTCTCCTCGCTAGGGCAGGTGGTACCGCACCAAGCTAGTCTTGGACCTGGGATGAACGACGGAGCCGGAAGTGCCCCGCGCGCTCGAAACCGTAAGCTGCCAGCAGCGCGAGAGGAGCGTCCACGAACGGGATGCGCAAACGGGTGTTCATACAGAACGGCCAGTGACTCAGCGTGGCCAGCAGGAACCAGAGGCCCAAGACCGTCGCAAGGTTCGTTTCCTTCCTGTGCAGGAGTGCAGCAAAACCGACCCCAGCCAGGACTAAGTAACCCCACCAGATCCCCACCATCACCGTGCGGGCCAGCCGCACCGTCGACGACAACGATTGCGTGTTGGAGATCATTTCCGTACTGAGCCAATACCAGCCCAATTTGTGAACCTGGAGCGCCACCAGGTGGGCCAAGCGTTCTTGCGCGATGAGCTTGCGCCACACACGGAAGGCATGACGCTCTGCCTCGGTCTCATTGGGCAGGGCGGGGTCACGATCATTGCGCTCGTAATCGGAGAGACTCCATCCGAGCGCCGCTATCATTCTTTCACTAGTGCCCGGTTGTGTTCGCCCCTGTGGATCCAGCAGCCCTGCCACGAGACTCAAGCTACCGAACGTTGACAGACGCGGCTGGCCGAACACGATCCAATTCCGGCCGACCCAGGGACCCAGCACGAGAAGGCTCCCCAAAGCAAACCAAAGCGCAGCACCCGGGTTCTTGCGCCTCCACAATACGAATAGCGAGACGGGTGCGAGAGCCGGTGCGGCCCAACGAAACAGCGTCGCCAAACCCAGCAGCGCACCATTGGCAAATCCCCAAGTACTCAGACGGTCACTTTTTAGGGTTGCGAGACAGGTCAGAAAATAGGCGGCCAGAACCAGCGAACCGAGAGCTTCGGTCTGGATTGTGGAGGTGACATAGATAAGTGTGGGACATGCAAGAACAAACGCAGTAACCAGCGTTTTGTCTGCGCCCCAGGCACGATGGCCCGCCCAAGCCATAAGCAGCGCCGTACCCAGACCAGCCAGGAATTGCAGTAAACGTACTGTCAGGGGCCAGGTATCCGGGGTAACGTGCATCGCGCCGGCTAACACGGCCACATACGCTGGCGAACGGAAGGCGGTCGGCCGGTCGCTATATGTGAGTCCGCGGCCTGCTAGGACATTTTCTGCGAGCGTGACGTAGCGTTCGGTATCGCCCCCCCGGACCACACGGGATGCAGCTCGGTTCCGGGTAAGAGAGAAAATGTGAGGCGAAGGACGAACAGCACGCCCACAACCGACAGCCAGATTTTACGCTTTCCCAACACGGTCGCGCGCGAGCGTACTATAGGGGGCACTGGCTTTGCCAGTCCCTCGTGGAGCCGCTGGCCGGCCCAGACCGGACCTTCGCCGTGCCACCTGTAGTTTTGCTGGATGGTCTTGTTGCCGCCCGCGGGCCTGTCGCTGAATTCGAAGCACGCGGTAGCCCGCCTCGGCTAGCGCAGCACAGCCGTTTCCCTGCACAGTACGCCCGGGTTTTCATCCCCGGCGGAATTCCCACTCCAGCGGTTCGCCCCTGTCTGGGTGCGAAGGCAGCAGTACCATTGGTGCAACGTAAATTTTGTGCTATCTTGCAGAGAGTACAAAGTGGAGGCGAAACGGGTCCGGTGACCTGCCCGGCCTTCAAAGCCGGTGACTCCGACTCAGTCGGGGTGGTGGGTTCGACTCCCACACGCTTCCGCCAGCCCACGCGGAGCCACGCGCGTCGGTTGCATGTGCCGGATTGCAGAATCTTTGCTGGAGCCAAAGTGGCCGGAAGAAAAGCACGGAAGTTCGATCCAGCTCGTGAAGCGCGTCGCCGCTCCCGCGAAAAACTCGGGATGCCACCCAGCGAACGGATCCTCGCTGACAAGCGCCGCAGGCCCCCCAAGCACAAAAAGCAAGTCTTGGACGAACAGCTCGCCTGATTTTGCCGGGCTATACAGAAGCCGCGTCCTGCAGAGTGCATCGACGGTGGCACATGCACTGTTGCTGTTCCGCACCGGTCCGCAGGTTCGCACGGAACCTAGTTCTTGGAGCCTCAACCGGGTTTGAAGTCCGGTACCAGCTCGTGCGGATGGAAGACGGTGACAGGCTTGCTGGCGGTCCACTGCGCCAGTTCTGCAGCGATTTGTTCGAGGCCCGCTTTCACGAAGCCGTGGAAACTGATCGTGGCCGTGCCGTCCGGTGCGATCAGGATCAGCGTGGGCACGTTGGTCAAGCCGTAGAGATTCGATACCGGGTAGCCTTCCTCGTCCAGCAGCAGCGGGAAGTCCAGGCCGAATTCTTCGCGGAATTCTTCCGTGTCGCGAGCCTCGTCTTGCGAGATGCCCCAGAGGCTGGCGGCGTGGCCGTAGCCTTCGTGCAGCCGGTTCAAAAAGGGCAGTGCGAGCTGGCAGGTTGGACAACTGACTTTGAAAAACGCGACCAGCACGGGGCCGTGCTTCAACGCTTCCCGCAGCGCGTATTCGCGGCCGTCCAGACCGCGCAGTACAAACGCCGGAGCTTTTGTTCCGGCCGCGACGGTAGTCATTCTTTCCTCCCGATGGGCCTGCCTGTTTTCTGTGCCGCAATCGAAGGGTAGCCGAACTCGCGGGAGCCCGGCACCGCAGTGCGGCACACCCGCTAACGACGTCCCTGCTTGCGGGCTTCGTTGGCGGCCACCAGCAACGCCTCCCAGACCGGGGCGAACGGGGGCGCATAGCTCAGATCGGCGTAGAGCAGGTCGCGGATGCGCATCCGCGCATGCAGAGCCATTGCTGCAGCGTCAATCCGTTTCGCCGCACCATCTTCGCCGGCGATCTGGCAACCGAGCACTCGTTCGGAATCCTGATCCCAGACGAGCGTAAGTAGAAATTTTTTTCCGCCGAAATATTTTGCCCGTGTGTAGGCACTCACAGTCACCTGCGCAGCGGCAAAGCCATGCGCCCGTGCCTGGGCAACGCTCAGCCCCGTGCGGGCCAGTTCCAGCTCAAAGAACCGGGTCACCAGCGTGCCCACCACGCCTTCCAGGCGCGCTGCGTAGCCTGCGGCATTTTCGCCGGCGACGCGGCCCTGCTTGTTCGCCGTGGTGCCCAGCGGCAGGTAGGCCGGTTTGCCGGTGACCAGATGGCGGACTTCGGCGCAGTCGCCCGCGGCGTAGTGGCCCGGCAGGTTGGTTTGCATCCGTTCGTCCGTCGCGATCGCGCCGGTGGGGCCGAGCTGGATGCCGGCCGCTTCGGCCAGTTCGGTGCGCGGGCGGATGCCGGCCGAAAGCACGACCAGGTCCGCGGCTTCTCTGCCACTCAGTCCATAGACAACACTGCTCGCGAGTCCTTCGTTGGCGCCGAGAATACTTTTTGCTTCGGCACCTTTGCGCAGCTTGACACCGTGGGTGGCCAGTGCCTGCTCCAGCTTCTGTTCGATTTCCGGTTCGATTCCGTCGAGCACCGCGTTCGAGCGTTCCAGAATCGTCACTTCGAGCCCGCGCCGGACCAGCGCTTCTGCGACCTCCAGTCCAATGTAGCCCGAGCCGACGATCACGGCCCGCTGGGGTCGGTGTTCTTCGATGAATCGCCGCAGCCGGACTGCTTCCGCGAGCGTGTGGCAATGAAACACATTCGGCCGCTGGCTACCAGGCAGCTCCTGGACCGGCGCCGCACCGGTGGCGAGGATCAGCCTGTCGTAGCGCACGTCCACGGGTTGCGAGCCGCCACGCAGCGCCTGCACGAGTTTCCGTCCGGGTTCGATGGCCACGGCTTCGTGTTCCAGCCGAACGTCAATGTTGCGCTTTTCACGAAAGAACTGTGCGTCATAGACGACCAGCTCTTCCGGCCGCGCCACCAGTCCGGCGACAAAGTACGGCAGACCACAAGCGCCGTAGGAAACCTCGCGGCCCTTCTCCAGAACGACGATTTCCATTTCCGGGCGCAGTTTGCGTGCACGGCTGGCCGCGCTCATTCCTGCAGCCACGCCTCCGATGACCACCAGTCGTTCCGGCATCGGGACTCCTCGCGGGCCATCTTAAGCGAAACGCCCCTGCACGCAAAGCGTCGGCGAGGGCGGCTTGGTCGAATCCGGTTGGGCGGTGCGACAGGCGCCGCCGTTTGGCTGGCGCACTGTTTTCGTTTCAGTGGATGTGGCGGGTTTTGCGATTCAGGTAATCGAGCAGCAGATAGTGGCCCAGATTGTGCGGGGTGGTGAAGTACGCCTTCCCGCGGCAGATTTCCGTCACCTTCTGCACGAAGTGCACCAGGGTGTAGTCGGAGGCGAGCATGAAAGTGTTGATCAGAATACCCGCGCGCCGGCAGAGGGCCACTTCGCGCAGGGTCTCGCTCACAACCAGCGGGTCGAGCCCGAAGGCGTTTTTGTAGATGCGGTTGTCTTCCAGCGTCAGGGCAGAAGGTTTGCCGTCCGTGATCATGACGATCTGTCGCATGTCTTTCTTCTGCCGCAGCAGCAGTCGGCGGGCCAGTCGGAGACCTTCGCGGGTGTTTGTGTAGTAAGGCCCTACCTGCACACGGACGAGCTGGCTGAGCGGCACTTCTTCGGCCGAATCATGAAACAGCACCAGGGAGAGTGTGTCGCCTGGGAACTGCGTGTGAATCAGGTGCGCAAGCGCCAGGGCCACTTTTTTCGCCGGAGTGAAGCGGTCTTCGCCGTAGAGAATCATGGAGTGGCTGCAGTCGAGCAGCAGCACCGTCGCGCACGAGCTCTGGTATTCGCACTGATGGACGGCGAGGTCGGGATAATCAAGCTCGATGGGCACGCGTGCCCCCTGCCGACGCACGGCACTGAACAGGGTGGCGCTGACGTCCAGATTCAACGTGTCGCCGAATTCATAGGGCTTGGTGGCCCCGCCCGATTCGATTCCCGTGGCGAGGTCGCGTGTGTCGTGCCGCCCGAAACTGGAACGCCCGAGCGAACCGAGCAGATCTTTCAACGTCTTGAAACCCAGGAAGTCCAGCGCTTTGTCCGTGATTTCGAACCGGACTGGGGGTGACGGCGGGCCGGCGGCGCCGAGCTGGCGTCCGGGAGTCTGCTCCGGCGGTGGCGTCACCTGCGGCAAGGGAGCATTCAGGTAGCCTTCTTCGACCAGCCGCTCGATCAGCCGGTCAATCAGTTCGCGCAGCGCCGGATTCTGGTTGAGGTCCGGAGTCTGCAGCAGTTCTTCGGGGAGCAGCTCGCCTGCTTCGATCGCGCGCAGGATGGCCTGGCGGAGGGCTTCGAGCGAGCGCTCCGGATCGAGTTCATAGATGCCGTAGTCCGGGGAAGGGAAGCCGCTGTAGAGAAAGAAATCCGCCAGCCGGCTCATCAGCTCCGAAAGATCCACCGTGTCGGCCGGCTCACCCACGTAGCGAGAGTAGCGGATGTATTTCATGTTCAGTTGTACGGCCACCGCCAGCACCGCCAGCT
>JAIMBE010000076.1 GCA_023511565.1 Bacillota bacterium | reverse complement strand
CTCCACACGTACGCGGTCCGTCTCGCCCGCGGCAACAAATTCCAAGCAACGCACCAGTCGGACTCCAGCGGTCAGCTCGCGTTCCCCGACAAGCTGGGAGCCGCTGGCGCGCTCGCGTTGAATGGAGATTTCCCGCCAGCGCGCCCAGTGCACTTCGGCCGATAAGCGGTCGCCGAGGAGATTTTCGACGATCACAATGTAGCTGGCCGGCGCATTGCGCAACGGATAGAGCCAGGGCAGGCGTGCGAGCACCAAGTTCGGTTCCCGCTCGACCACATACCAGCCGGCGGGCACTTGTACCTGCCAGCCGAACTGTTCGAAGCGTGTGGGGTGAAACAATCGCCAACACAGCGGATAGAGCACGGGCGAAAGCAACAGAACAACGAGAACGGCTGCCAATGCAGCCCACAGCCAGACTCTTGCGCGACGAGTGTGCATCAGGAACCACTCCGCAGTGCGATCCGCCGTGTCGAGGCATGCTAGCGCAGAAGGACCCGTTCTGCAGTCATTTCTGTGACGGAGTACACGAAACAGTTATAATTTCTTTTATCGACCAGAGTTCTCGACCGGCTGAACCACAAGGCCAGGCGAAGATCATGGGGAGGGTACTGCCTTGGCAGACGCCGCAAACGCGAAGCTGACGGCGCAGGCGAAGGCTGCCGGTTGAGCGGCCAAGTTGAGTCCCGGTCTGTTGGACTCTGTGCTTCGCCGCCTGCCGCGGCCATCGGACCCGAACGTGCTGGTGGGCTTCGATACCAGCGACGACGCCGGGGTGTATCGGATCAGCGACGAACTGGCGTTGGTGCAGACGGTAGACTTCTTCACGCCGATTGTCGACGACCCAGTCACTTTCGGCGCCATCGCCGCCGCCAATGCGCTGAGCGACGTCTATGCCATGGGCGGGCGTCCGCTCTCGGCGCTTTCCATCGTGGCCTATCCGGCGCAGGGTAGCCCGGACGTGCTCGAGCAAATCCTGCGCGGCGGGCTCGAGAAAATGGCCGAGGCACGCTGCCCGGTGATTGGCGGGCATTCGATCCGCGACGACGAGCTGAAGTTTGGCTACGCGGTCACTGGGCAAATCCATCCCGAGCGCATCTGGCGCAACGTGGGCGCGCGCCCCGGGGACGCCCTGCTGCTGACAAAACCGCTCGGCACCGGACTGATTGCCACCGCGCTCAAGGCCGGACAGGCCGATGCGGCGGCTGTGGCAGCGGCCGTAGCCACGATGACCTCGCTGAACCGCGCCGCCAGCGAGGCCTTGCTCGAGATGGACCGCAACGGAACCACGGTGCATGCGGTCACCGATGTGACCGGCTTCGGGCTGCTCGGGCACGCCCGGGAGATGGCGGCCGGCAGTCGGGTCTCCTTCGAGCTCGATCACCGGCAGATTGAAGCCCTGCCGGGCGCACTGGACGCGGCTCGCGCCGGACACATTGCCGGCGGGCTGAAGAACAATCGCATGTGGCTTGAAGGCTGCGTGGAATTCGACGCGCAGGTCGCCGAGCCTTGGCGGCTGCTGTTCTACGACCCGCAAACCTCCGGCGGGCTGCTCGTGGCCATTGCCGAAGAGGTCGCTGAAGCCGCGCTTGCGGCGCTGCACAGGCGGGGCGTGGCTGTCCGCCGCATCGGCCGCGTGGTGGAAAAACGCTCGCCGCTGATTCGTGTAACCTGAGCCTGGCCACCACGTATTCTTCCGTGGGACACCCAAAACCATGGACACCATCACCACCGGTATTGGCGGGGCGCTGCTGGCCAAGGCGTTCTTCACGGACCACTTTGCGCCCGAACCGGGACACTCGAAGAATCCGGCTCTACGGGAGGGCGCAGCGCCTGTCACGCTGGCGGCTGTCACGGCCGACACTGCCGCGCCGAAAACAGCGAACCTGCACGCACGCTGGCATGCCGGGCGGTCGGCGCTGTGGGTGTTCGTGCTTGGTTCGGTGTTTCCCGACGTGGACGTTTTCTTCGACACCTTCCAGTCGAGCCCGGTGGCTTCCCTGGTGCTCCATCGGGGAGTGACGCATTCGCTGGTTGGCCTGCCTGGCTGGGCACTGCTGCTGGCTGCGCTGACCTGGTGGGGGTCGCGACGCCTGCGCGTGGCTGCACCATCGTTCCGTGCGCTGTTCGGGCTGTATGCGGTGGCGCTGGCGTTTCACATCTGGACAGACCTGATCACCTCGTTCGGCACGATGATCTGGAGTCCGGTGGCGTGGACGCGCGTGGCGTGGGACCTGGTGTTCATCATCGATTTTGTCTTCACCGCGATTCTGCTGGGACCGCAGTTGGCCGCCTGGGCCCATCAGCGGCGTGAGGGAGCCGTGCGACGGGCGGTCTTTGTCTGGCTGCTGCTGAGCAGCGGTGCGGTGGGCGTCTGGTGGCTGGCGCAGACCGTGGGCCGACCCATTTCGATCTCTGCCGTGGCGGTGGCTGGCGCGCTGTTCTTCCTGCTCTGCATCGCACCGCTGTGGCGCGGCTTGGGCCAGCGCTGGAGCCGCGCGCAGTGGTGCCGGGCGGGAGTGGCGGCTCTCGCGCTGTATGTGGGCGGCTGCGCGATGGCGCATCGGCTGGCGCTGGCCGAGGTACGCCGCTTCGCAGCCGAGCAAAATCTCACGGTGATCAACCTGGCGGCCCTGCCGGCACCGCCCTCGCTGCTGAACTGGACGGCGCTGGTGCAAACCCCGGAAGGCGTGTTTCGCGCCACGTTCCGTCTGCCCCACCGCGGCCATCTGCAGCCGCGGTTCTTCCCACAGACGGTGCCCGCGGAGCTTGCTGCGCGTGTGCGGCAACTGCCCGAGGTGCAGACGTTCCTCTGGTTCGCCCGCTTTCCGGTGCTGCGGCATCATGAAGCGCGTGGCCGGCACGTGGTGGACTTGGCCGACCTGCGCTTTGGCCTCGGGGACAACGACAATCCTTCAGCGTTCACCTACCGGGTCGTGCTTGATGCCCAGGGCAACGTGCTCAGCTCCGACTGGCTGGAGGATTGAGTTGCCGGTGGCGTGTCCAACCGACCCGCCGAGTGGATCGGCCGCTCCACTCGCAGGTCGGTCTGTTCAGCGGGAATGGCTCAGGACGTGGGACTGCCCGCCCTCAACCACCGCGCCACGCGCAAACAACGCCGCGGCGCTTCCGGCCCGGGCTCGCTTACGCACCACCCGGGCAGCACGGCCATGGACAACAGGGCTTCATCGCCTCCCTCCTTTCCCGGCTCCACCTCCGACAGAGCCGTACGTACGGACACGTCCGACCCCACCTCGCCCCCGGTTGCGCTGTTTGAGGGGCAGGCGGCGCAGGTCCTCCTGCACGTCGGCGCAGCAACAAACCCACTGCAGACAGTTGCGCAGGGCGCGGAAGAAGGGGTGGTTGCCCTCGCGCAGGCGGTAGTAGACCCAGCGACCTTCGCGGTGCGGCTCGACCAGGCCGGCGGCGCGGAGCCACTTCAGATGGCGGCTGATGTTCGGCTGGGATTCGGCCAGCGCCGCGGCAAGTTCCGTCACCGCGAGCCCTCCGGGAACAGCGAGCAAGCAGCACAGGTGGAGTCGTGTGCGTTCGCCCAGTGCGGCGAAGAGGTCTTCGTAGGGGCGGGCGCTGGATTCCATATATTCACATATTCGCATATCAGATTTCATCTGTCCAGCGCTTTGTGCCGCCCTCGTCGGACGCCCCACCTTCCTCTATACTAGTCTGCGCCATGCGTGTCCTCCTCTTCAGCGACATCCACGGGGATGTCCGCGCGCTCGAACGGCTGGTGGCGCAGCCGGCCGACCTCTACATTGCGGCCGGCGACCTTTCCACCTTTGGCCGCGGCCTAGCGCGGATCGGCGAGATCCTGCGCCCGCTTGGACAGCGCTGCTGGGTGCTGCCCGGCAATCACGAAACCGAGCAGGAGATCCGCGACTTCTGCGGCCGCTACGGACTGGTGGCGTTTCATCGCCAGGTGCAAACGCTGGAAGCCAGCCACGGGGTGACGTACTGGGCCGGACTCGGCTACAGCAATCCCACGCCGTTCGATACCCCCGGCGAGTACACCGAGGAGGAACTTGCCGAAGCCCTGGCCGGCTTTACCGACGCAGCGCAGACCGGCGCGTTCTACCTGGTCGCGCACGCGCCGCCGCACGGGACGCGGCTCGACGAGGTGGCGCGCGGACGGCACGCAGGCAGTCGCGCGCTCCGCGAGTGGGTGGAACGATGGCAGCCGCGGCAACTGTTCTGCGGCCACATCCACGAATGCGCCGGGCGCAGCGACCGGCTCGGCGTCACCGAGTGCTTCAACGTCGGCAAGACCGGCCATCTCGTCCTCCTCTGAAACAGAAACCTCAGTTGCCGATTCCCGACAATGGGGCGCTGCACCTGGGTCGGGCCACGGTGGCTATGCAGGCTCGACTCGTTCACAGACCCTGCACTTCCCAGCGGGGGTAGGAGGTCGAGATGGATGTTACGAAACGCTATGCGGCGCGGATCAACTCGGCGGCGCGCTCGGCGATCATCATGGTGGGGGCATTGGTATTGCCGCTCGGAATCGCAGGCATCACTGAAGCGTCCACCACGCGCAGCCCCTCCAGACCACGGACGCGCAGGGCGGGGTCCACGACCGCCAGTTCGTCCACGCCCATCTTGCACGTGCCCACGGGATGGTAGTTGGTCTCTGCCTTGTGGCGGATACATTCGACCCATTCGGCGTCGCTCCGCAGCGGGCGCTCAGGCTGCAGGTAGTCGCCACGATACGCGTCGAAGACGTTCGCGAGCAGCAATTCGTGACCAAGCTTGGCCCCCTCCACCATCAACGCAAGATCTTCCGGCTCGGCCAGGTAGTTCGCCTCGATGATCGGCGGCACCGTCGGATCGGCCGAACGCAGCCGAATGCGCCCGCGGCTGCGCGGCCGGAGCACGCAGGTGGCGATGCCAAAACCTCGGCCGGCGCGGCGGACCAACCCGTGCTCGATGTACTCCGCCGGCCCGAACAGAAACTGCACATCTGGCCAGGCCGGGTCGCGGAAGCGCACAAACCCGCCCGCCTCGGCAACGTTGGAGGTGAGCGGCCCGCTGCGAAACAGCTCCCAGCGCAGCAGGTTGCCCAGCGTGGCCGCATCGTCGAGCGTGCCGGGCCGCTTTGAACTGAAGCCGATGACGACCAGCAGGTGGTCCTGCAGGTTGCGCCCCACGCCGGACAGGTCGTGGAGAACCCCAAGGCCTACTGCACGCAACTCCTCGGCCGGGCCGACACCGCTCAACAACAGCAGCTGTGGGGAATTGATGGCGCCGCCGCACAGCAGGACCTCGCGCTCGGCACGTGCGGTGTGAAGCTGGCCCTGATGGAGGTATTCAACGCCCACGGCGCGTCGTCCCTCGAACAGCACCCGGGTGGCCAGCGCACCGGTCTTGACGTGCAGGTTCGGCCGGCTGAGCGCGGGTTTCAGCCAGGCATCAGCCGCACTCCACCGGCGACCATTTTTTTGCGTCACCTGGTAGTAGCCGAAACCCTCCTGCCGCAAACCGTTGAAGTCGGGATTGCGCGGCTGGCCGCGTGCCACGGCAGCCGCGATGAACAGTTCGCTCAGCGGGTGCGTGCAACGGAGGTCCTCGACGTGCAGCGGCCCATCCGCACCGTGGTTGTCCGACGCGCCACGGACATTTGCTTCACTCCGCTTGAAGAAGGGCAGCACGCTGGCCCAGTTCCAGCCCACACAACCAGCCGCAGCCCAACCATCGTAGTCGCCGGGATTGCCGCGGATGTAGATCATGGCGTTGATCGAGCTCGACCCGCCCAGCACCTTCCCGCGTGGCCAGTACAGGCGGCGACCGGCGAGCTGGGGCTCGGGCTCGGTAAAGTAGGCCCAGTCGCGTTCAGTCTTGAAGTTTTTCGAAAACGCAGCAGGAATCCGGATTTCGCGGGCCGTGTCCGGCCCGCCCGCCTCCAGCAGCAACACGCGCGCCTGCGGGTCTTCGCTGAGCCGACCGGCCAGCACACAACCCGCCGAGCCAGCGCCGACAAGGACATAGTCGAACATTCGGCTGAACCATCCGAGAACGGGCGGGATATATCAAAAGGAGTCGCTCCGGGCAAGCCACGCCCGTGCTCAGGCTTCCGCGTACACGCCGTACCTCAGCGCTGCAGCCCGACGGGAAGCCGGCCGCACAGGAAGCCAATCCTGTTCATGCCGGAAAGACAATCACCTGGCGCTGCGGGCCGGTGCCTTCGCTCGAGGTGCGCACGCCGGGCTCGTCTTTCAGTGCCAGGTGGAGCACGCGACGTTCCCGCGCGGGCATGGGGTTGAAGCGGAACGGCTGCCGGGTCTCGCGGACGCGCTGAGCGGCCACCCGCGCAGCGAGCTTCAGCTCCTCCAGACGCATCTGGCGCCATTCGCCGCACTCGAACAGCACGCGGTCGTAATACTGCGGGTCCAGCCGGAGCCATCGGTGGGCCACATATTCGATGGCTTTCAGCAGCTCGGCGCCTCGCTCGGTCAGCAGGTTTTCGTCGCGCCCGTAGAAGTTGACCAGCAGTTCAGGTTGTTCGACTTCGTCCGGAAGCGGCTCGAGCGTGCGAAATTCGTAACGGAGCTGCAGCCCAGTGGCCCGCAGCAGGCGGCGCAGGAAGCCGTCGAGCGCAGCGATGACGCCTTCGCGGTCCAGTCGGCCATCTACAATGAAGCGGTCGGTCATTGCACAACCTGCACGCCCGGCTCAGTGAACCGGATTCTACTCCACTTCCAGGCTACTGCGCCGTCGCCGGTCGTTCACGCTCCCGGCGGCGCCGCGGGCCTTTCTCGCGGGGCGGCGGCGCAGTCCGGCTGAGATACCACTGCTGGGCCATGCCCACCAGATTGCTGGTCAGAATGTAGAGCACCAGACCACTCGAGATGCGGAGGAAGAAAACCCCCATGAGCAGCGGCATCAGCTTCATCATGCGCTGCTGGACTGGATCGGGCGAGGTCGCCGGCGTGGTGGCCATCATCAAATACATGGTGAGCGTCATGGCCACGGGCAGGATGTAGTACGGGTCGTGTGCGGAAAGGTCACGAATCCAGCCCACCCAGGGCGCGTGGCGCAGCTCAATGGCGGTGTTCAGCATCTGAAACAGGGCAATCCAGATGGGCATCTGCAACAGCATCGGCAGGCAGCCGCTCATCGGACTCACGCCTTCCCGCTTGAACAGCGCCATCATCTCCTGCTGTTCCTGCTGACGGCGTGGATCGCGCAGCGAGAACTTCTTGTATTTCTCCTTGATGGCGCGCATCTGGGGCATCAGCTTCTGCATTTTCTGCATCGAGCGGAAGCTTTTTACCTTCAGCGGGAACAGGAGCATGTTGATCAGCACGGTCATCGCGACGATCGCCCAGCCGTAGTTGGGCAGGAAACGGTGGAGCCACTGGAGAAAATAGAACAAGGGTACGGAGAGGAAGCCGAACCAGCCGAAATTGACCAGTTCGCCAAGCGGCGGCCGCAGCGCATTCAGCGCGTCGAGCTGCTTTGGGCCCACGTAGAGCCGCCCGCGGAACGGCCCGGGCAACGGCGCACCCACGGCAACCGCGGCAATCGGCTGCCGGTGGGTCTGATTGTCTTGCACGAACTCCCGTTCCCACTGCCAGTGCCATACGGCGAGCGCACCGGTGGTGTTTTCCGGTGGGAGGAACGCTGCGGCAAAGTAACGGTCTTCGATACCGGCAAACCGCACGGGCACGTCGTGACGGAGAGGCCGACCGGCATTTCCGGGCTGCCCGAGCTTGTCGGCGCTGAGCGCTTCCAGGCGACGATCGGTGCGGAAGAAAATCCGCGCCTGCGTCGAGTAATCCGGAGCACTGCTGTCGCCAAAGCCGCCGCGCCAGGCCACCGCGTGCAACACGGGTTGGCCATCCAGCAGCACCGAGGTCTCCAGCGCGACGACATAATCCGACGCAAACTGCAACCGCTTGGTCACGGCCAGACGGCCGTCGCTCCAGCGGAACAGGACCTCGGCCGGCGAACGCAGCTCGTCCGCAGCAGATTCGACTGCATAAAGGGCCTGATTGGCGCGCGCTTCCAGGTCCGTATCTTCCAACAGCAGCGCCAGCGGCCATTCGCCCAGTTGCTGGGCCGCCTCGGCGTAGACCAGATCGAGAGTGCCCGGCGGCTGGCGGTTGTCGCGGTACTGTTTGAGCCGCCAGCTTCGCACCGTGGCACCGCGATTGGACAGTATGACGCGGTACAGATCACTTTCCACGACGATCTGGCGCTCCTCGGTGGCGGCCACAACCGACACGGGGGCCGCGCTCGGGGCTGGGGACACGGCGGCCTGCGCTGGGGGTGTTTCCGACACGGGCGCCGCGGGCGGTCGCACCGGCGGCTTCGGGGCAAAGAAGTACGACCAGACAAACAAAATCGCTACCGAGAGCAGGAAGGCGAGTAGAAGCCGGGCCTGGTCCGAAACTTCCCTCACGGCCGCTCCTCCGCTCCGGCCGAGTGCGCGGCCGCGGGCCGCAGAGAGGAATCCGGCACCGGGTCGTAGCCGCCCGGTGAGAACGGATGACAGCGGAGCAGTCGCCGCAGCGCCAGCCAGCCACCCCGCCGCGCCCCGTGGCGCGCGACGGCTTCCATCGCATAGTGCGAACAGGAGGGATAGAACCGGCAGCCCGAGCCCACCAGCGGTGCCAGAAACACCTGGTACCCGCGCAGCACGAAGAGCATCCACCCGGCCAGCCCGCCAAGCCGAGGTGGGAGGCTCGCACTCACCGGCGCAGCGTCAGCTCGCGCAGCAGTGCATGCAGTTCGCGGTAGAGCACGGTGAAATCTTCGGTGGCCACCGGACCGCGTGGATGTACAACGATGTCCCATCCGGTTTGCATCTCCGGGCGAAGCCGACGCAGAATTTCTCGCGTCCGCCGCCGAATGCGATTGCGGCGGACGGCACTGCCGAGCGCACGCTTCACGCTGATGCCGAACCGGCAGTGCGGCAGCGCGTTGGGTAGACCGAACACCACGAAGTGCTCCGACGCACGCCGCCGCCCGCTGCGATAGACGGCTTCGAACTCCGACCGGCGCACCAGCCGCACCGCGCGCGGAAAGCGCTGGTCGGAGCGAACCCTAGGAGACCGTGAGCCGATGGCGTCCTTTTTTCCGGCGTCGGGCAAGAACTTTGCGTCCACCCTGCGACTTCATGCGCGCCCGGAACCCGTGGGTCTTCCGGCGCTTGCGGACGTGCGGTTGAAACGTGCGTTTCGGCAACGGATCCTCTCTTGCGCTTTGCCTCTGCCTCCCGCAGACTGCCCCTGCGGTTGCGGAGCTCGTTCCACTCGAGGCGGTAGTGTAAGCGAGCCCCTCAGTTGGGTCAAGGAACCCGCCGCGTTGACCGGCAACAACCGCGCCCCTAGAATCGAATCGCCATGTTCGAGGCCCTCACAGAAAAGCTGCAGCGGGCGTTCAAGAACCTGCGCGGGCAGGGCAAGCTGAGCGAAGAGCACCTGCGCGGCGCGCTCGCCCAAATCCGCGAAGCCCTGCTCGAGGCCGACGTCCATGTCGAAGTCGCCGACGCACTGCTGGCCCGCATCGGAGAAAAAGCCCTGGGGCAGGAAGTGCTGCTGCAGCTTTCGCCGGATCAGCAGGTCATCAAAATTGTTCGCGACGAGCTGACGGCTCTGCTCAGTCAGACCGCCCGGCCGAATTTTGCCTCGCGACCGCCTTCGGTGTGGCTGCTCGTCGGCTTGCAGGGCTCGGGCAAAACCACCACGACGGGCAAACTGGCCCGCTGGCTGAGCCGCAATGGGCACCGGCCTCTGGTGGTCTCCACCGACGTCTATCGCCCAGCGGCACGGGAGCAGCTCGCGCAGGTGGCGCGTGCGGCCGGGGTGCGCTGCTTCGCGGCCGAAGGTCTGCTGCAGCCGCTCGAAATCGCCCGCGCGGCGCTGCGCGAGGCGCGGCTTTCTGCCAGCGACGTGGTGCTGGTGGACACCGCCGGCCGGCTGCACATTGACGACGAGCTCATGGAGGAGCTCGAGCGGCTCAAGCAGGCTCTGTCGCCGACGGAGATCCTTTTCGTAGCCGACGCGATGACGGGGCAGGATGCCGTCAAATCGGCGGAGGAGTTCCACCGGCGGCTGGGCATCACGGGGGTCATCCTCACCAAGATGGACGGCGACGCGCGGGGCGGGGCGGCGCTTTCGATTCGCCAGGTGACCGGGCAGCCGCTGAAGTTCATCGGCGTGGGCGAAAAGTTCGACGCGCTCGAGCCGTTCCATCCCGAGCGGGCCGCCTCGCGCATTCTGGGCATGGGGGATGTGCTTTCCTTCATCGAGAAGGTCGAGCAGGCGGTCGATCAAAAGAAGGCCGAGGAGATGCAGCGGAAGCTGCTGGACAACGAGTTTACGCTGGAGGATTTCCGGGACCAGCTCAAGCAGCTCAAGAAGCTGGGGCCGCTCGATTCGCTTCTGAAAATGATGCCGGGGATCGGTCCGTTGAAGGGCCTCAAGGATGTGCAGATTGACGAGAAGGAGATCACGCGGGTGGTGGCGATCATTGATTCCATGACGCCCAAGGAGCGGGCCAACCACATGATCATTAACGGGTCCCGGCGGCGGCGGATTGCGCGGGGCAGCGGGACCACGGTCCAGGAAGTCAACCAGTTACTCAAGCAGTATGCGCAGATGCGCAAGATGATGAAAAGTCTGACGAGCGGTTCGCTGGGCCGGCGGCTGAGCAAGTTCAGTCTTCCCGGGCTCTGAGGCGGACATCGTCCGGCAGTTCGAGGGAAATGGAAGCGAAGCCATGTTGATGATCCGGCTGGCGCGGTTCGGCGCCAAGAAGAAACCGACCTACCGTGTGGTGGTGATCGAGAAGGAGCGGGCGCGGGACGGCCGCGCCGTGGAAGTGGTGGGCTTTTACGATCCGCGCAAGGATCCGCCTGTGGTGCGCCTGAATCAGGAGCGCATCGCTTACTGGATCGGCGTGGGGGCCAAGCCTTCGGACACGGTCGCGCGCCTGCTGAAGAGCCACCCGGTCCCGGTCGCAGAGCCTGCTGCCTGAAGCCGAGGGGCGGGTTTGCGGCCCCCTGGGGCGTGGTCGTCCGCCCGAAGGCGGGTGGTATGATCGAAGCAGAACAGGAGGCGCAGGGATGGCTGGGATGAAGGAGTTGGTGGAAGAGATCGCGAAAGCGCTCGTAGACATCCCGGAGCAGGTCTCCGTGCGGGAAGTGCAAGGAGAACAGGTGACCGTCCTTGAGCTGAAGGTCGCCCCGAGCGATTTGGGCAAAGTGATTGGCAAGCAAGGACGGACCGCCCGGTCAATCCGCACCATCTTAGGCGCCGCCGGGATGAAGCTGAACCGGCGGTTCACGCTGGAGATTCTGGAGTAAGCCACTGGCTTCCGCGGATCGCCCCAGCGGGCCGTGGGTTACGGTGGCCTTGGTGGTACGCCCGTGGGGGCATCGAGGCGAGCTGATCGCCACGGCTTTGACGAGCCGGAGCGAGCGGCTGCGGCAACTGCGGGAGGTTTTCCTGTTTGCACCCGGCGGCGAGACGGGGCGTCCCTATGCCGTCGAGGCCGTTCGCGAACACCGCGGCCGGGTGGTGTTCAAGTTCGAAGGAGTGGACACCATCGAGCAAGCCGAGGCGCTGCGGGGCGCGGAGCGGGCGGCGGAATTGGCCGTGCGGATGCTCCCAACGCCTTACCCGTCCTGGGAGGGAGACTGGGACGGCATGGTCGTGCTGCGCAGACCTTCTTCTTCCACGCTGGCCGTGGTGTCTGCCTGCGCGTGGGCGAGCGAGATGCTCTTCCTGGTAAGCACGATCGTCGATCCGTCCCGGCACCTTTCCGTCGTGGTTCTGCGCCCCAAGGGTGTTTTGCATGAGGAGCGGGGGATTGCTCAGCATCTTGTGCAGACAAACATGG
>JAIMBE010000075.1 GCA_023511565.1 Bacillota bacterium | reverse complement strand
CCGGCGAACAGCGCCGTCAAGTGCCACAGAGCGATTCGATGAACAAACTGCGCGACTTCAAGTCCACGCTGAATCTGCCCCAGACCAGTTTCCCGATGAAGGCGAATCTGCCGGAATCCGAGCCGCGGCAGCTCGACACCTGGGAGCGGATGCGCCTTTATGAACGCATCCAGCAGGCGCGCCGCGATGCGCCGCTGTTTGTGCTGCACGACGGCCCGCCGTACCCCACCGGCGAAATCCATCTGGGCACGGCGCTGAACAAAATCTTGAAGGACATGGTCGTCAAGTCGCGCACCATGGCGGGCTTCCGGGCGCCCTACGTGCCGGGCTGGGATTGCCA
Source organism: Bacillota bacterium (assembly GCA_023511565.1). Taxonomy (GTDB): domain Bacteria; phylum Acidobacteriota; class Terriglobia; order Acidiferrales; family UBA7541; genus DSGC01. The sequence goes on along the minus strand of JAIMBE010000075.1, from coordinate 11,684 downwards.
CGGTTTGCCGATTGAAACGCAGGTCGAAAAAGAACTGGGGCCGCAGAAGGCCTCCATCTCTGTGCAGCAGTTCCGCGCGCTGTGTCGCGAGTTCGCGGCCCGCTATGTGGAATTTCACCGGCGCGATTTCAAGCGGCTGGGCGTGTTCGGTCGCTGGGAAGAACCGTATCTGACGATGAGCCCCGATTTTGAAGCGCGCATCGCCGAAGCGTTTCTGACCTTTGACGCCCAGGGCTATGTCTATCGCGGCCGCAAACCGGTCTACTGGTGCATCTATGACCGCACCGCACTGGCGGAAGCCGAAGTCGAGTACGAAGACCATACCAGTCCTTCCATCTGGGTCCGCTTCCCCGTGGTGCGGGACGGAGTGACCGCACCGTTCGGACCGGACACCAGTGCCCTGATCTGGACGACCACGCCGTGGACGTTGCCGGCCAATCGCGCGCTCGCCTTCCACCCGGAATTCGACTACACGGTTCTCGAAACCGATCAGGGTGCGCTGCTGGTGGCCACGGCACTCGCGGCTCAAGTGGCGGCCACCCTCGGTTTGCAGGTCCGGGCTCAGCGGGGTTCCTGGAAGGGCAGGGAACTGGAAGGGATCGAATTCCGCCACCCGTTCCTCGATCTGCGAGTGCCGGCAGTACTGGCTGACTATGTGACGCTCGAGCAGGGCAGCGGGATTGTTCACACCGCTCCGGGTCACGGCGCCGAAGATTTCTACACCGGACAGAAGTACGGCCTGGAAACCTATGCGCCCCAGGACGACGACGGCCGCTTCCTCGAAGGGCTGCCCGACTATCTCGGCAAGACCGTCTTCGAGGCGAATCAGCCCATCATCGAACTGTTGCGCCGTCGCGGGGCGCTGCTGGCCGAAGGCACCCTGCGCCACAGTTATCCCCACTGCTGGCGCTGTCACCGACCGGTGATTTTCCGCGCGACCGAACAGTGGTTCATCAACCTGGAGCATGCCGGACTGCGCCAGCGCGCCCTGGAGGATATTCGCAAAGTCCGCTGGATCCCTGCGTGGGGCGAGGAACGCATCCACGCGATGATTGCGACCCGGCCGGACTGGTGCATCTCGCGCCAGCGCGTCTGGGGCGTGCCGCTAGTCGTGTTCTGGTGCGAACAGTGCGGCGCGCGGCTGCAGGACTACCCGGCCCTGGCCAACGTGGTGCGCTGGTTCGAACGGGAAGGCGCGGATGCTTGGTACACCCGCTCGGCCGAAGAGTTGTTGCCCCCGGGCACGCGCTGCCGGTGCGGCGCTACACGCTGGCGCAAAGAACGCGACATCCTCGACGTCTGGTTCGAGTCTGGTTCTTCGCACCTGGCCGTGCTCGACCCGGCGCGGAAGGAATGGCCGGCCGATCTCTATCTGGAGGGGCCGGATCAGTATCGCGGTTGGTTCCACAGTTCGCTGCTGGTGGCCATCGGAGTACGCAATGCGGCACCGTATCGCGCCGTGTTGACCCACGGCTGGACACTCGATGAGCAGGGCCGGCCGATGTCGAAATCGCTCGGCAACGTCATCCTCCCGCGCGAGATCTGTGAGAAATGGGGCGCGGATCTGCTTCGTGTCTGGGTGGCTTCGCAAGACTACCATGCGGACCTGCGCATGTCGGAACGGATGCTCGCGCAACTGTCGGAAACCTATCGCAAGATCCGCAACACGTTCCGCTTCGCTCTCGGCAACCTGCACGATTTCGATCCCGCACGGCACACCGTCCCCGACCCCGCCCTGGAAGAGCTGGATCGCTGGATGCTCCACCGCACCGCCGAGCTGGTGGCGCGCTGCCGCTCCTGGTACGAGGCCTACGAATTCCACCGCGTCTTCCATGCCATCCATGATTTCTGTGTGACCGAATTGAGCGCGTTCTACTTTGATGTGCTGAAAGATCGGCTCTATACCTTCGCCGCCAGCGACCCGCGTCGGCGTTCGGCGCAGACCGCCGTGTACCGCATCGCGCACGCACTGGTCCGGCTGATTGCGCCGGTGCTGGTCTTCACCGCCGAAGAAATCTGGAAGCACCTGCCGCGCCAGGCCGACGACCCGGACAGTGTCCACATGGCCCTGTTCCCGGAGGCCGCGGCGCTTCGCCCGCCGCTCACCGAAGCGCAGCGGACCCACTGGGAACAGTTGCTGCAGGTGCGCGACGAAGTGCTCCGCGCCCTCGAGCAAGCACGGCAGGCGAAACGGCTGAACGCGTCTCTCGAGGCCCGCGTCGTGCTCGGCGCTGAAGGGACGCTGGCCGAACGGCTTCGTGACTACGCCGCTGTCTTGCCGGCGCTGTTCATCGTCTCGCAGGTGGAGCTGATCGCTCCGGGCCCGCCGGCGCAGCGCTCGGAGCGAATGCCGGAGCTCTACCTCGCCGTCCTGCGCGCAGAAGGCAGCAAGTGCGAACGGTGCTGGAACTATTCAGTCCATGTCGGCCAGGACAGCGAATTCCCTACGCTGTGCGAGCGCTGCATCCCGGTGGTCAGCGCGCTCGAACGGAGCGCGGCTTCCTAAAATGGCTCGGCTCTTCCAGGCCGGCTGGTTCTGGTGGGCCGCGGCTGTCCTGCTGGCGGACCAACTGGCCAAAGCGGTCGTACTGGCTCGTCTGCCGGAACACACCAGCCGGGAAGTCCTTCCCGGATGTTTCAATCTCGTTCACATCCGAAATCGAGGCATCGCCTTTGGACTGCTGTCCGATGCCGGTGCGCCCTGGCTGAACACAGCACTGATTGTTTTTTCCTTCGCAGCAATTGCTTTTCTGGGTTGGCTGCTGGTCACGGGTCGCGCCGGCCACCAGCCGGGCCGTGTCGGTTTGGCCCTGATGTTCGGTGGTGCCGCCGGCAACCTGACGGACCGGCTGGTGCGGGGCAGCGTCGTGGATTTCGTGGAACTTTATGTGGGCAATTTTCACTGGCCGGCGTTCAACCTGGCCGATTCCGCCATCACGGTCGGTGCGGTGCTGGTTGGCGTGGAGCTGTTCTTGCGCAGCAAACCGGAGCCCAGCGCGTCCTAGCCGGCCCGGACGGATGGATTGAACGGCGCGCTAGCGCCAGACAAGGAGAGAGAGAGTTTCGCGGGCCCGGTCGGGCTTGTTTTCCTCACCCGGTAACCGCAGTGGTCGGACCCACAACCATGCATCCTGTGCTGTTCCAACTGGGTGGCGTGACCCTGTACACCTATGGCGTGCTGGTGGCCCTCGGCGTGTTGGTCGGGCTGTGGCTGGCGCGGCGACAGGCCGCTGCGGCCGGGCTGGAGGCCGATCGCGTCTGGAACCTGGGCATCTACATGGTCCTGGCGGCGCTGGTGGGTGCCAAGCTCTGGCAGATCGTCGTGCGCTGGGAATACTACGCGGCGGACTGGCGCGAACTGTTCCGCATGGCCACGCTGCAGGCCGCCGGCGTGTTTTATGGCGGCCTGCTCGCTGCGCTGGTTGTGGCCGCGGTGTATGTGCGCGTCGCCCGACTCGACTTTCTGGCCTTGGCCGATGTCTACGCCGCGCCGCTGGCTCTGGGCCATGCGATTGGGCGGTTGGGCTGCTTCGCCGCCGGCTGCTGCTGGGGCAAGCCGACGGGGGCGGCCTGGGCCGTGACCTTCACCGATCCACAGGCCGCGGCACTGGTCGGCGTACCGCTGCATCAGAGTCTGCACCCGACACAGCTTTACGAGGCCCTGGCCAATTTCCTGATTTTTTGCCTGCTGTGGCCACTTGGCCGCCGCCGGCAGTTCCCGGGTCAGGTGTTTGCCGCTTACCTCGTACTCTACGGGCTGGCGCGCGGTGGGATCGAGATCTTTCGAGGGGATCCGGATCGCACGCTGCTGTTCGACGGACGGCTTTCGCTGATGCAAATTGTCAGCGCCGCTCTGGTCTTGCTGGGCCTGTGGTTGTGGTGGCGCCGGCGGGGACGCGTACCGGTGGGCGACCGCTGAGCGCATCGGTTGTGCTGGCGGTGCACCGACAGTTGCGCTACCGTAAAGGTGTGGCTGCGAATTCCATTTCGACGGAACCCTTCACCGCTTTGCCAGCGCAACCAGTCCGCACGTTTTTCGTCGAACCCGAAGCGGCTGGTCAGCGGCTCGACCGCTATCTGGCCGGGCGCCTACCCGAACTGAGCCGCACGCGCATCCAGGAGCTGATTGCGCGGGGCCACGTGTGGCTGGCCGGCGCGCCGGCCCGGCCCTCGACAAAGGTCTGCGCTGGACAGCAGATTGCGGTCGAAATCGTTCCCCGGCCTCCGCTGGGCGCTGAGCCAGAGCCGATTCCGATTGAAATCCTCTACGAAGATGAAGACGTGGTTGCGGTGAACAAGCCGGCCGGCATGGCCGTGCACGCCGGTGCTGGTCTGGGCACAGGAACCTTGGTCAACGCGCTGCTGCATCGTTATGGACGGCTTTCCGAAGCTGCCGGTGCACTCCGGCCGGGCATTGTGCACCGACTCGACAAGCTCACCTCGGGTGTGATCTTGGTTGCCCGCCACGACGCGGCTCACCGTGTCCTGGCCGAGCAGTTCCGCCGCCACGAAGTGGAGAAGACCTATCTGGTTTTGGTCCACGGCAGTCTGAGTCCGGCGGCAGGCCGCATCGAGTTGCCGGTGGCGCGTGACTTACGCCGTCGCATCCGCATGACCACTCGCCGCCGGGAAGGCCGCGCGGCGCGCACCGACTGGCGCGTGCGGTTCCGCTTTCCGGCGTTCACGCTGCTGGAAGCCTTCCCGCATACCGGACGTACGCATCAGATTCGCGTCCATTTTGCAGCGTTGGGTCGCCCGGTTGTCGGCGATACGTTGTACGGTGCGCCGCGGCAGGTGCGCGTCGGTCAGCAGACGCTCCCGGGGCTCGGCCGGTACTTCTTGCATGCGGCGCGCATCACTTTTCAGCACCCCGGACGAGCCGAGCGCATCTGCATCCGGGCGCCGTTGCCGGAGCCGTTGCGGCAATTCCTGGCACAACTCGCTGCCGCCTGCGAGGTTCCGGCTGATTCCGTTGACCGGGCGATTTCCGACTACCTATAATTTTCGTTGGAGCGTACCAGTGCGAAGGTTTCTGGCACGAGCGATCTTGCTCCTCGGGGCAGCTGGCGTTGTGGCGGCGCAACGCCCGGCACCATCGCCCCCTGATTCGGCCTCCCCGCAGCGGCCCATCGTGACCACTGTGGACCTGGTGAACATGGTCTTTACCGTCACAGACCGCCAGGGCAAATTTGTCACCAACCTTACCAAGGAAGATTTCCAGGTGTTCGAGGAAGGGCAGGAGCAAAAGATCGAGTTCTTCAGCCAGGAAACCGATCTCCCCCTGCGGATCGGGTTGCTGCTGGACACGTCCAACAGTATCCGCAACCGTTTGCAGTTCCAGCAGGAAGCCGCGATTGATTTCCTGCACTTTGTGATCCGACGCCGCAAAGACCAGGCATTTCTGATGACCTTTGATAATGAGCCGGCCGTCGTGGAAGACTTCACCGATGACGTCGGCACGCTGCAGGAGGCGATTCTGCGTCAGCGGGCCGGCGGCGCGACCGCGCTCTATGATGCCATCCATTTTGCTTGCAGCCAGCGCCTGATGCAGCCCCCGCTGCCCACTGGCGACAATCTCGAAGTTCGCCGGGTGCTCGTTTTGTTCAGCGATGGCAAGGACAGCATGATCTACGGTAAGTCGTTGCGCGAAGCCCTCGACGCCTGCCAACGCGCCGAAGTCGCCATCTATGCCATCAGCACCAGCACCGATTGGATGGCCTTCCGGGGCAGCGACAAGGACAAGCCTCCGGAGAAATATCACTTCACCGAAGGCGATCAAGTGCTGGCCCAGTTGGCCGAAGAAACCGGCGGCCGCGCGTTCTATCCCTACCGCCGCGATGACCTGGCGCAGTCGTTCACGGATATCGGCGACGAGCTGCGCAGTCAGTACTCGCTCGCCTATGTCCCCACCAACCGCATCGCCGACGGCCGCTTCCGGACAGTGCAGATCAAGGTTCGAGACAAAAATCTGGCAGTCCGCGCCCGCAAAGGGTACTACGCGCCGCGGCCGGTGCAGCCGCGTCGCATCGGCACCGGCGGCTCCTCCGGATCCTAGCCGACGCCGGACTCAATGGCCTGCGGCTGGGGCGTAATAGCCTTTCCGCGTCAGCGCCTTCAGCCCGCTGCGGTTCACCCGCACTTCCACGCGGCGGAACGCGCCGTCGCGCCGGGTGTTCGACGAATAGTAGCCGAGCGTGTACTGCTGGCGCAGCTCCTGAGCGATCTGCTCGAAGGCTTCGTCGAGCTGCTTCTCGTCGCGCAGGAAGATGGCCCGGCCGCCGGTTTGCTCGGCCAGCCTGCGCGCCACGCCCGCACCATTCGGTCCCCCGAAGCCGTAGAAGCCCGGGTCGGCGATGACCACGAAGTGAATCACGGTGTCGCTGCGTTGAGCTGCTTCGAGGGCCTGCTCGAGCCGTACCCGACTGCCCGCATCCACCGCATCGGAAAGGATCAGCAAAGCTTTGCGCCCAGCTTCCCGACGCAGTTTTTCTTCGCAGGCCAGCCAGATGGCATCGTACAGACACGTGCCCAGCGGACCTGATCGCGGCACCGGGCCGCCGGGCAACGGCGCGTTGATCTGTACCCGCTGAATGGCGGATTCGAGCTGCGGGAGCGAGTCGGTGAAATCGCTCAGCAGATCGACGTTCACGTCGAAGCTGATCACCATCGCCAGGTCGCCGCGGCGTAGCACCCGCTCGAGGAACCGCATCGCCGCCTGCTTCTCTCCTTCCAGAATGCGTTCGACACTGATGCTGGCGTCCAGCAAAAGCCCCAGGGTGATCGGCAGGGAAAGCTCGCGCGAGAAAAATTCAATTTTCTGTTCCTGGCCGTCCTCGAAAACACGAAAATCCTTGGCAGTGAGGTCGGTCACGATCCGCCGGTTCCGGTCGCGAACCGTGACAAACAGATTCACCAGACGCGTTTCGACGCGAATCGGTTCCTGCGGTTCCTGTGCGGACTGGGGCCCGTCCTGTGTGCCGGGCGCCGGTCCGACCAGGGCTGCGCACAGCGCCGCGGCCAGGATCGCTTGGGTCAGTTGGAACGAAGATTTTCCGGCGCGCACGGTATAATCCCCTCCGGGAACCGACACGAGGCCGATCCCGCTGGTTTAGATGCTCGGAACCGACGGATCGTCCGGGCACGCGATCGACGTCGACGGCACGTCGGCTTCACGGTCGCCTCCTAATTTTATGCAAAGCTGGACTGGTTTCGGGACTCTGGTGCTGGTGGCGCTGCTGGCTGGCTCAACCGCCGAGGTCCAGAATCCGCCCGCCGCCCGGGCGGAACCGAAGCTGGTGCTTGTGCCCGTCACTGTGAAAACCGCCGAAGGGGAATTTCTGAACGAACTGCGCCGGGAAGAATTCCGCATCCTGGAAGACGAGGTCGAGCAGACGATCGAACTGTTCAGTACCGAGCCGCGGCCGTTGAAAGCCGTCGTGCTGATCGATAACGCGTTGCGCCCACGGCAAGCGGAATTGGTGCAACAGTCACTTGGAGCCATCGCAGGGGGCTTTGGCCCGTTCGATCAAGTGGCGCTGGCCACGTTCGAGTTCTTCTTTCGCCAGGAGTCTGAATTTCTTTCTGACAACGACCAGCTCTATGAACGGCTCCGCGCCCTGAAACTTTCTGCCGAAGCATCGGAACGCGGCGGGTCGCAGGCCCATCCACCCCGTGTGGACACCACACCGGCCGCCGGCCCACCCCCCCGGCGGATTGGCGTCCTGGGCAGAGACGGGAAAAACCTTCACGACGCCCTCTACGAAGCGGCGCGGCTGTTGCACGAACCCGCCGCCGAGCAACGCAAGATCATTCTGGTGATTACCGACGGCACCATTTCGCGCGCGAACCAGAGGCCGTTCGAGCACGTCTTACGCGAGCTGCTCTATCTGGGGGTGACCGTGTACGCAGTCGGCATCCCCCTGGGCTTTCTGCGCGGTCGAGCCGAAACACTGGAACAGTACGCCACGCGCACCGGGGGTGAGGTCTTCTATGCCGAAACCCGGGCCCAGTTGGAAAGCGCCTACAGTCGGATGACCGAACAGGCCCGCTACGCCTACACACTCGGCTACATTCCCCGCAACACCGATCGCGCGCGCGACTACCACACGATCGAAGTCCGCGTGCGCCGCCCGAATCTGATCGTGCGCGCCCGCGAAGGCTACTTCCTTAGTGGCGCGCCCGAACGCAGCGGGCCCTGAAGAGATTTCTCGCCGCTGGCACGCAATTTTTTCTTGACATCACTCGGGGCTGACCGTATAGAAAAAGCCGGAGCGCGCGCTCGCGGAACGTCCGAGAGCTGATCGCGTTCCGAGGGGAACAGACCAAAGGAGACAATGCGCGATGGCTAAGAAAGCAAAGAAGGCTGCCAAGTCGGCGAAGAAGGGCAGCAAGAGCTGAGCAGCCTTCGGCAGTGCACCTCCAGCGGGGCGTTCCGCGCGCCCCGCTTTTTTTTCGCGGGTCGTCGCTACTCAGTCGCCTGCTGGGGACCGGGCGCCGGGGCCGGCCACTCCGGCTGCTCGTGCTCCGGGCAGATGGATTGAAATTCGCAGGTGCGACAGGCAAAGCCGGGCCGCGCGGGAAAATGCCGGGCTCGAATCTCGTCGGCGACTTCGAGCACGCGCTGTTCGGCTTCGGCCAGCGCGCTCGCGCTGCGTGTGGTGGAGACCGCTTCGTTCGTCGCCAGATTGTAGAAGGTCAACCGCACCGGCTCGTAGCCCAGCACGTCGCGGGCGCCGAGCGCATACAGGCTGAGCTGTAGACTCCGGTCGGCGGTCTTCTGGTCCTGGGGATGACCCGTTTTGTAGTCCACGATTTCGACCTGTTTGTTGTCGCCCGCGCGGTTGATCTGGTCGATTCGTCCCGTGACGACGACGTTGCAATCCAAAGCCAGTTCAAAGCGGCGCTCCTGCGCCACCACCTGCGGCGGTGTAGCCAGGTAGCTCTGGCAGAAGGCGCGCAACTGTTCGAGCCCGGCTTTTTTGTACTCGTCGCGCTGGTAGGCGTCGCGGAAGCCGGCATCGGACCAGTTCCGCTCGTAGATCGCTTCTAGGTCCGCAACGTCGGGGCGGTATCCCTGGTGCACGATGGCCACGAATTCCTTGATCGTCGTGTGCATCAGATTGCCGAACGTCACCGCAGCCTGCGGCCCACCGGAAAGCCCCCACAGCTGGCCGAATAGGTACTTCATCGGACAGCGGTCGTAGGTGTCGATCGCCGAAGCGCTCAACCGCAGCGGTTCGGGCGCGAGCGGATGAAATTGCTGCGCCCACTCCCCAATTCGCGAATCCACGCGAGACTCGGCCCCGCGGCGCGGGAACAGTTGCGTCTGACGCGACGGCACCGGGGTCACCTCCGGCGCCAGGCGTGTGACATCGTTCCGGTGCACCAGCTCTGTGTTCATCAGGATGTCCTCCAGAAACAGCGAGGGCTTGGTGCGCCGATTGACCACCGTGGTCAGCGTCAGCTCGCGCTGCGCGCGCGTCAGTGCCACGTAAAACAGGCGTCGCTCCTCCTGGATGTGCACGTCGCCTTCCGGCCGAGCCTCTTTCATCAGGGCGACCGGGAATTCCAGCACCGGCTGGCGCGGCCGGGTCGGGAAGGCGCCCGCGGAAAGCCGCAGGAGGAATACATACGGAAATTCCAATCCCTTGGCAGAGTGGACGGTCATCAACTGCACGGCGTCGCCCGGGGATTCTTCTTCGAGCGCAATGATCTCTTGGGCCTCTTCGACGTACCCGAGGTATTCGATCAGCTCCGCCAGTTTCTTCGTTTCGCTTTTGCGCTCCCACTCGGTGATGAAACGCAGCAGTCGGTCGAGATAGCGGCAATCCGGGTCGGTGGGCAACAGGTTCAGTTGCAGACCGTCCAGCAGCGCCTCGACGATGTCGCTGGCGGGAACCATGTCGGCGCGGGTGTGCAGCGCGCCGATCCACTGCTGCAGCTCGGCGATGCGCGCGCTCACTCGGACGTCCAGCAACCCGCGTTGTGCTTCGGCCAGCACGGCCCACAGACTGTGTCCGCGGCTGCGGTCGGTGCGTTGCACGAACCGGACGAGATCGACCGGCTGCAGCCCCCAGGCGGGGGCGGCCAGCACCCGCGCACAGGCGACATCGTCGGCCGGGTTGTCGACCAGACGCAGGTAGGCGATCACATCGCGCACCAGCGGATTCTCCAGAATGGAGAGATTGCGGATCACAAAGGGAAGGCCACGCCGGCGCAGCTCGCCGACTAGGGCCTCGCGGTGCGTGTGCATCCGATAGAGCACAGCCATCGCGCTCCAGGGACACTTTGTCGCGTGCAGCCGCTCCAGTTCGTTGGCCACCCACACCGCTTCCTTTTCGGCGTCTTCGAATTCGACGATGCGGACGGGCACCCCGGGCGGATTCCGGGAGAACAGCGCCTTGTCGGGCAGGTAGCGATCGCGGTTGTGGCCGATGACCGCGCTGGCTACGCGCAGAATGCGTTGCGTCGAGCGGTAGTTTTGTCGCAGGGCAATGTGTTTCGCGGCGGGTCGCGGATTCCCTGCAGCGAACTTCTCCATGAACAGCTTGAAGCTCCCGAAGGAAGCACCGCGGAACCGGTAGATGGCCTGGTCGTCGTCGCCGACGGCAACAATATTGCGGCGGTCGCCGGCCAGCAGCCAAAGCAACTCGATCTGCGCGATGTTGCTGTCCTGGAATTCGTCTACCAGGATGTAGCGGTAACGCTGCTGCAGCCGTTCGAGCAGATCGGGATTGGAGCGCAGCTCCAGTACGGTGCGCAGCAGCAGCCCGCCAAAGGTCACCAGGTTCCGTTCGCGCAACATCCGCTCGCTTTCGAGAAACGCGCGGGCGACCTCTTGCTGACGGGCCAACTCGGCCTGGCGCGCGACGCGTTCTTCGCCGTCCAGACGGGCCTGTTCCCGGACAAAGCTTTCGACCAGTCCGTCTACGTACTGCTGGTACTGCTCCGGTGTCACGAGCTCGTCCTGACAGCGCGAAAAAAACTGCGTGAAGTCGCTCAGAAACCGCCCCGGGTCGGCCAGCTTGAAATAGTGCTTCAGCTGCAATCGCGGCAGATTCCTCCGCAGCAGGATCCAGTAGTCCACCTCGTCCAGCACGCGAAGTGCCGGGTTGAGTTGCACCAGGAGATCGCGGCAGAACGCGTGGTAGGTTCCCAGCCAGACGTGTTCGCCCCGCTCGCCCACGGTGCGCACCACGCGCTGCTTCATCTCGGCCGCAGCCTTTTCTGTGAAGGTCAGCCCCAGGATCGCTTCCCCAGGGAGATCAGGTTGCGAGTGCAACAGATGCCGAATCCGCTCCGTGATCACACGCGTCTTGCCCGTGCCGGCTCCGGCCACCACCAGCAGCGGGCCCTCGCCATGAAATACCGCGGCGCGCTGCTCCGGGTTCAGGTGGATGCTCTCATCGGCACCGGGTGGGTCCGGCATTTGCAGGAGTTTCGCCATCAACTGCTATCCTAGCGTAATGTGGCAACAGTATCATGCGCGCGCTTGCTTGCTGGCTACCGTCCAGTTGCCCCTTCAGCCCTGAACTCGTGTGTTCCCAGGATGTCCCGGCGCTGCTCGGTTGTCGCTGAATTCGCCCAGCACAGGAAAAGGGCATCCTTGATCTGCAAACTACCGTTGTGATCTGAAAAGTTTACATTTATGACACAAATTCTGCCTTGGTGCGCGAGAAATACAG
>JAIMBE010000074.1 GCA_023511565.1 Bacillota bacterium | reverse complement strand
GCCTACATCCGCGACTGCGTCATCAACCCGGACAAAACCCGGCTGATCCGCGACGCCATCGCCGCCGGCACCAGCCAGTACGGCATGCAGACGTTCGATCAGTCCCTCTACGAGCTCTACAACCGCGGCCTGATCACCTACGAGGAAGCCTTGCTGCGGGCATCCAACCCGGACGATTTCCGCCTGCGCGTGCAAGGCGTCCGCTCGGCCGCCGATGCAGCGCGAGAAGAAATGGAGCGCGCCATCTCCGAATTCGAGCGCTTCCACCGCTGAACGGCGACCCGGTCCGACCCTTCAGGCCCGCCCTGCGGCGACGCTCGGGCCAGGGCTATTCGTCGTGGATGGCGGCACACACCCGGGTCACGAGTGCTGCAGGTATCTCTTCCATGCCGTGCACCCGGCGTGCGTGCTCCCGCGTTTTTTCCAGAATTTCTTCTTCGCTGGCCGCGCGCACTTCGAAATCACAGTCAATGCCGACGTCCCGGCAGCGTAGCACCTTGACCATAGTCCCCCCTGACCAACCCTGTGTTGCGCAGAGGGGAGAAACCTATGCAAGGGGCTACGAAATGTCAATCCAGCCCGCGGTTGGTGTGCAGGGCAGGTTCGGCTATGCTGGAGAGGGATGATCACCAAAACCCGCAGAATTGCCGGACGCCGCCGCAGCCGGCTGGCCCGCCTCTATCGGTATGCCTACCTGAAACTGGTTCGCGAGAATGATTCTCCGCAACGCATTGGTCGCGGTGCCGGGCTGGGTGTGTTCATTGGCATCCTGCCCACCCTTTGGTTCGGGCCGCTGATCGCAGTGTTGCTGGCCGGTCCGCTGCGGGCCAATCGTGCTGCGGCCCTCGCCGCGATGGCCGCCACCGGTCCGCTCATGCCGCTGCTGTGGACCGCTGCGGCGGTGGTGGGCAACCTGCTGGTCATCGAAGAGCGGCGCATCGCACCCAGCCTGATCGAACAGGGTTTGACGGCTGTGCTCGGCAATGTTCTGGGAACCTTCCTGATCGGCGTGATGCTGGTCGGTGCCACCCTGACCGTGCTGGCCTATGGAGTGGGGCGGTGGTTGGCCGCGCGATTCCAACAACGCAGCGTCCGAGGGCGGACGGCCCTGCCGACGGGATGAGCCGCTGGCGCGTGTTCGTTCCGAGCTTTGGAAACCGAATCCGACCCGGCACTTCCCTGCTATGCTGACAGGCGATGGCCCGACACCGGCGCAACGTCAGCACCGAAGCGGAACTCTACGCCGCAGCGCTGCGCGCGCTGGCACGCCGCAGCTATTCGGTCCACGAGATGCGGCAGTATCTGGAAGCCCGCACCGACCACAAACCAATCGTGCGCGCTGTGCTGGCACGCCTGCGACAACAAACCCTGCTCGACGATGCGCGCTATGCCCGCCAGTTTGCTCGCTACCGCGCCGAAGTGCGCCGCCAGGGCCGCTACCGCATCGCACGGGAACTGCGTGCCCGGGGCGTGGCTGACCGACACATCGAGGCTGCGCTGCAGGAAATCTTCACGGCCACCGACGAAGCTGTGGCCCTTCGCGCGCGCCTCGAACGACGCCTGAGGGGGATACACGGCCCGCTGGACCGGAAACGGCTGGCGGCCCTCTACCGCAGTCTGCTCCGCGCCGGCTTCCCGGCTGAGCTGATTCGCGACGAGCTGCGCAGAGTAGCCCGAGAAGTCGCGGCGAACTTCGCGGAAGAAGACTGAACAGAAGATGCCCCCGCGGCCTCGACAACGGAGGCGCGCAATCCCACCGCACTGTTTCATTTTGGTAGACCCGAAGGGACAGTCCGACCCCCTGTACTTCGTTTGTTCCCTTCACCAGTCGCGCGCGGCTTCTGAACCCCGTATGCTCTCCCCGCTCAGTCGCCCCGCCCCCGGCCGGGCAACAAGGAGATCACCATGAGATTTCGCATTACACGGTTCGGAGTTGGGGCGCTGCTGGCCGGTGCGCTGGCTTGTTCGGCGCAGGAACGCGCGACCGTCGAGCCCGGCCGGTTTGACTCCGCGTCCGCCGCTGCAGAGGACCCGCGCGCGGCCCGAGTCACCACCGCCGGACCAAAACCAGCAGTGCGCTGGAAACACGACCGCCGGCGCCCGACGCTCATGACTCCGCTGGCCGCACAGCTCAGAACGCGCCAGTGGAGCGAGGCGGCCAGCCGGCTCGACGCTCTGCGCGAGCAGTTTCGTATGGAGAAAACAGCGAATTCCTTCCACCGCGAAGTGAAGCTGCATCTGATGGGCCTCGGTCCGGTACAGATTGCAGCCTTCGAAGCGCGCCAGCCGGCGGCGACGTTGTGTGGGCCCGATTGCACGGGCGAGGGCGCATGGCGCCTGGTCCACCGCGTACGGCCCACACGGCGCAGCTACGGCCTCGCGCTGGCGTTGCGCTGGAACTGATTCCCCAGGGTCTCTCCCTACACCTCCCACCCACGAACCGACCCGGGCGGGCCGCACGGCCCGCCCGTCTGTTCGACGACCCCAGTCTGGAACTGGCGCGCGGGACAGGGCAGTGCGATAATGCGAGCGGGTTGGTCCGACCGGCTCGGCCCGTCAACGCGAACGGGTCACGGCAAACGTGAGGTCGGCAACAGCTTGAGATGACCGGCAACGAAGTCCGCCAAAAGTTTGTGGACTATTTTGTGCGCCAGGGTCACCGGTCGGTGCGCAGCTCATCGCTGGTGCCGGCCAACGACCCCACCCTGCTGTTCACCAATGCGGGGATGAACCAGTTCAAAGATGTCTTCCTGGGCCTGGAACAGCGCGACTATACGCGCGCCGTCACCGTGCAGAAGTGCGTCCGCGCCGGCGGCAAACACAACGACCTTGAAAACGTGGGCCGCACGGCACGACACCACACCTTCTTCGAAATGCTGGGGAATTTCTCCTTCGGCGACTATTTCAAAACAGAGGCCATCGCTTTTGCCTGGGAGCTGGTGACGGCGCCGACCTGGTTCGGCTTTCCCCTGGACAAGCTGTACGTGACCGTTTTCGGCGGTGCCGAAATTGCCCCAGGAAACCGGCTGGCAGCCGACGAAGAAGCGGCGGAAATCTGGCGGCGAACCGGCGTGCCACAAGAACGCATCGTGGCCATCCCGGGCCTGAAGGAAAACTTCTGGGCCATGGGTGACACCGGCCCGTGCGGGCCATGTTCCGAGATTTTCTACGATTTTGGGCCGTTGGCGAGCGAGCGGGGCCACACGCACTGTGCCTTTCCCTGTGACTGTGGTCGCTACGTGGAGATCTGGAACCTTGTATTCATGCAATTCAATCGCGACGCCAGTGGCCGGCTCAGCCCGCTGCCTCGCCCCTGCGTGGACACCGGCGCAGGTCTGGAGCGCATGACGGCAGCGCAACTAAACCGGCACGACCCGCAAAAATTTTCCAACTACGACACCGACCTGCTGCTGCCGCTGATCCAGTACGCCTGCGAACTGTCCGGCAAACCGTATGGGAGGACTCCGGAGACCGATGTTTCCCTGCGCATTCTGGCTGACCACAGCCGCGCGGTTACATTTCTGATTGCCGACGGCGTGCTGCCGGCAAACGAAGGTCGCGGCTACGTGCTCCGCAAAATCGTTCGCCGCGCGGTGCGGCACGGGCGGATGCTGGGCCTGGCGCAGCCGTTCCTGCACCAGATGGCCCATCGCGTGGCCGCGCTGATGGGCGACACCTATCCGGAAGTCCGTGAACAGATCGCGCGCGTGGCCACCGTCGTCCTCCACGAAGAGGAACGCTACGAACACACCCTGACGCTGGCGCTTCGCAGACTGGACGAAGAACTCGAGGCCGCAGCCCGGCGCACGCCCGGCGTGGTGCTGCAGCCACGCAGCGATGGCTCGCCCCAGGTGATCCGCGGCAGCTTGGTGCTGCCGGGCGAAGTCGCCTTCCGGCTCTACGACACCTACGGGCTCTCGCTCGACCTGTTGGAGGACGAGGGCTCCTGGCGCGGCTTCGCGGTCGATCACGCTGGCTTTGCCCGCGAGATGGAAAAACAACGCGAACGCGCCAAGGCCTCCTGGAAAGGAACGGGCAAAGATGTGGCCAGCCCGGTCTACGCCCGACTGGCCGAGACGTTTCGCACCGAACCGGATTTCTACTTTGGCACCAGCGGACGGGACCTGAAGATCGAAGCCATCATCCTGCCTGAAAGCAGCACCGCCGTCGCTGAAGTGCGCGCCGGCCAGCAGGCAGAACTCGTGCTGGACCGCACGCCCTTCTACGCCGAAGCGGGGGGACAAGTGGCGGATACCGGCGTGCTGCGCGACAACTCCGGCAGCCTGGAGCTGGCCGAAGTCCGCGGTGCCTACTACCCGGTGGCGGGCTTGATTGCCCACCGCATCGTAGCGAAAGAAACGCTGCGGGTGGGGGATCGCATCAGCGGCTTCGCCGACGCCGAACGGCGCGAACACATCAAGCGGAACCACACGGCTACCCATCTGCTGCACGCGGCCCTGCGGAACATCCTGGGCACGCAGGTCAAGCAATCCGGCTCGCTGGTGGCCCCGGACCGGTTGCGCTTCGATTTCACGCACTTCACCAGCGTGGATCCGACCGAGCTACGCGATATCGAACAGCAGGTGAACGAAGAGGTACTGAAAAACCTCGAGCTGCAGACCGACCTGATGGCCCTGGACGACGCGCTGGCTTCGGGCGCGCTGGCGTTCTTCGGCGACAAGTACCCGGAAAAAAACGTCCGCGTGGTCACCATTCCCGACCCCGCCTGGCCTGGCGGCTTCTACAGCAAGGAGCTGTGCGGCGGCACGCATGTGCGGCGCACCGGAGAGATCGGCGTGGTCAAGATTCTGAGCGAGCAATCGGCTGCTGCAGGCATCCGGCGTGTCGAAGCCCTCAGCGGCGAGCAGGCGCTGGCGCGTTACCAGCAGGCGTTGGCCACGCTGCAGCAGTTGGCCACCGCGCTGGGCGTGCCCGACGACCAGGTTGTTGCAGCGGTGGAACGGCTGAGTGAACAAATCCGGCATCTGGAAAAACAACTGGATATGCTGAAACGGAAGACGGCGCAGTCGCAGGCCGATCAGTTGCTGGAAGCTGTCCGCCTGGTGAAGGACGTGCGGGTGATTGCAGCACAGGTGGCCGATGTCGACCGCGCCGCGATGCGCCAGTTGGTGGACACGCTTCGGCAGAAGCTGGGTTCCGGAGTGGTCGTGCTGGGCACGACAGAAAACGGCAAAGTGGCGCTGGTCACCGGCGTGACGCGCGACCTCACTCCACGGCTGCACGCTGGGCGCATCGTCCAGGAGCTGGCCCGCGAGGTGGGCGGCTCAGGCGGCGGCCGGCCGGATCTGGCCGAGGCTGGCGGTAAAGACACACAGGCGCTGGAAAAAGCCATCGCGCATGTGTACGAAATCGTCGCGCGGATGCTATAATCTGCCTCGCGCCAGAAGTTTTGTCCGGGACAGCCTGACTGTTTCCCCTCCAACGTCGGTTCTGTCTGCGACATCGTGTTGCCGATGCACGAGCTGACGCCAATCCGTGCGTACGCGCATTTCCGTTGCCGCCGGCGTGGCTGGCCGTTTGCTGCAGCGGTGAGCCTGCTGGCGCTGACCGCTCCGGCCGAAGCGCAGATCATGGCGGTGCAGGATCCGAGCGGCAAAAGGGTGTATGTGAACGCGGAACCCCCGACCTGGGTGCGAACCACCTCGCGGGGCCGAGGGGTCTCCCTGGCTGCACCGGTCAAACCCGGCGGAGGCAACGGGCCGGTGCTGCACCCAAACAGACCAGAACTGGAGCGCCTGCTGGAACAGACGGCCGAGCGGCACCAGATCGACCCGGCACTCGTCCGCGCCGTGGTGGCGGTGGAGTCGGCCTGGGATCCGCGGGCCGTTTCTCCGAAAGGCGCCATGGGGCTGATGCAACTGATGCCGGAGCGGGCCGCCCGGCTGGGCGTGAGCGATCCGTTCGACCCGGAGCAGAACCTGGATGCTGGCGTGCGACACCTGCGTGAGCTGCTGGAACGCTACGACGGCAACCTGGAACTGGCCTTGGCCGCGTACAACGCTGGGCCGGGTGCGGTGGATCGAAACGGTCGTGTGCCGAACATCCCGGAAACCCAGGACTACGTTCGGAAAATCACCGAGGCGTATTTCCGCCCGGAGGTCAGCCGCCAGCCGCAGATCCTGCGGCGGGCGCGGCCGATCTACCGGATCCGAGACGAATCTGGCAAAGTGGTGTTCATGAACCAGTAGTTCGGCTGGAGTGGAGGCCCGCCTCGGAGCGGGCGTGAGGCAATGTACAGCAAGCCGAAGAAAACCGGGACTGCCGGGTTGCGCGTGTGGGTCGCTGCTGTTCTGCTGTGCGAGTTGGTGGCGCCCGTCTCTGCCCAATCACCTGCTGAACGCCGCAAGCTCGCCGCCGAACAGTTCACGCGCGCCCAGTCAATCCGCGCGGCGCTCGAAGCGCGTCCGGAAGCGCAGCGCACGCTGAAAGACTACCAAGCGGCGGTGACCAGCTTCCGCCGCGTCTACCGCATCACGCCGCATGCGGTCGAAGCCACGGCAGCGCTTCTTGCAGTCGGCGAGCTGAACGAAGCGATGGGCCGGCTGTACGACCGCAAGTACTTTCAGTCCGCCATCGACGCCTACCAGTTCCTGATTCACGAATACCCGGGCAGCAAGCACCGGGCCGAAGCTTGGCTGCGTGTCGGGCGGCTCCAGATGGACGCGCTCGGCCAGCCGGAAGCCGCCCAGCGGACCTTTGAAGGCTACCTGAAGGAATATGGTCGCACGCCTGGCGCCGCCGAAGCCCAGCAGGCCCTGCAAAAAATCAGTGCCGCGCGCGCCACGCAACAACCGCCACCACGTCGCGAAGCCGCCCAGCGCAGCGGGCCGGCGGCTGAGGTGACCGGCATCCGCCACTGGAACGCGAAGAACTACACCCGCGTAGTCGTGGACCTGAGTGCGGCCGTGGAATTTCATTCCCAGCGCATCTCGAATCCAGACCGCATCTACTTCGACCTGTACCCAGCGCGCCTGAGCCGCAACGTCACCGAGCGCACCCTAGAAATCCCGGGCGGCTTCCTGCACCGGATCCGGGTGGCGCCGAACCAGGCGGGGGTCGTGCGCGTCGTGCTGGAAGTGGATCAGGTGCAAGACTACTCGATCTTCCTGCTGGAAAATCCGTTCCGTCTTGTGGTGGATGCTTTCAGCGAAAAAATTCAACTCGCAGAAAAAGCCCCGCCCACGAGTCCGCCCACTCCCGCCGGATCGGAAACCGCGATCCGCACGACGGCTCCGAATGAGGCTGCCGCCCGTCCGACCCCGGACAAAACACCGGAGCCCACCCGCCGGGGCAGCTATAACATGACCCGGGCGCTGGGTGTAAAGGTCAATCGCATTGTGATCGACCCGGGCCATGGCGGTCACGACACGGGTGCGATTGGCCCGACCGGGCTGCTCGAAAAGGAGCTGTGCCTGGATCTGGCGCTGCGGCTTGGCCGCAGGCTCCAGGACAAATTGCCCGGAGTCGAGGTGATCTACACGCGCACTAGCGACGTCTATGTTCCACTCGCGCAGCGCACGCAAATGGCCAATGAAGCCAAGGCCGACCTGTTCCTTTCCATCCACGCCAACTCCCACCGCAACCCACAGCTCCGGGGTGTGGAAACCTATTATCTGAGCTTCGCCAGCTCCCCGGAGGCACTGGAGGTCGCCGCACAGGAAAACCGCATGAACCAAGCCTCGATGCACGAGTTGCAGGAGCTGATGCTGAAAATCGTCAACAACGAAAAAATCGAAGAATCGCGCGAGCTGGCCACTGCCGTGCAAACCGAACTGGCCAAGCGGCTGCGGCGGTACAGCAAATCGTTGCCCGACCGGGGTGTGCGCAAGGCTCCCTTCGTTGTGTTGGTCGGGGCCAAGATGCCTTCGGTGCTGGCCGAAGTGTCCTATCTTTCGAACCCCACCGACGAGAAAATCCTCAAACAGAGCGACCACCGCGACCGAATTGCCGAAGGACTGTTCAACGGCGTGCGGAGCTATCTGGAAGGACTGAACAGCCTGGCCATCCTCACAGCAGATGGAGAACCGGGCAACGGCAGCCGCTGAGCCTCTGCGGAATGACCCACCGCGACCCACGGCTCTGGCGGACTGGCACGGCCCGAAGCTGGCGCTCGCGGGGAACCCGGCGTAGAATGGGGGCGTCTAACAAAGTGTTGGTGAAGAGTGAGTACAGGGCGGCCAGCGCGGAACGCTGGCCGACGACGAGGGGCGAACCCCTCGGCCGGTAAAATAAAGATGCGCAGCGTCGGCCTCGGCTTCGCTTTCCTGATTGCGCTGGCAGCCTGGCCTGCTTCGGCACAGGAACTACTTCCCGCAGAACTTGGCGGCTGGACAGGTTCGGCGCTGACCACCTACGAACCGGCAGCGCTGGAAACGATTCTTGGCGCCGATGCCGCGGTGCTGCGCGAATACGGCGTCCGCCGAACCGAGCGGCGCCAGTATGCGCGCGCCGGCCAGTCATTCACCCTGACCTTGTACCGGATGCTCGACTCCAGCGCTGCCTATGGCGCCTTCCACTTCCTGCGCGGCAACCATCAGATGATCAGCGCCGATCTTGCTCCGCTCTCCGCAGTGGCCGAAGGACGCACATTGGCCGTCACCGGAAATCTGCTGATCGAAGCGACCGGAGCTGATCCGCTGGCGGTGGCCGACGAACTGAAACTGCTGGTGGTCCAACTGGAACCGCGCGCCAATAAAATCCCGTTCCCCGCGCTCGAACGCTATCTGCCCAACAGGGGGCGCGTGTTCGGCTCAGAATGCTACCTGCTCGGACCTGCGGCCCTGAACCGACTGCTGCCCATCTCCGAAGGCGATTGGGTGGGTTTCGGCAACGGCGCCGAGGCACAACTGGCCCGATACCGACTGGACGGGCGCGAGCTGATCCTGCTGCTCATCAATTACCCGACGCCGCAGATCGCCCAGCGCTGGCTCGGGCTCTTGCAGCAGCGGTTCAATCTGAACCCACCGGCCGCAGTCAGCGACAAGCGCCCAACCCTCTATGCACGGCGGTCGAGTGCCCTCGTGGCTGTTGTGGCCAACGCGGAATCCAGCCGGATGGCTGACCAGCTGCTCGACCAAGTTCAAGTCGAAACCCACGTCACTTGGAACGAGCCGGGCTTCTTGGCTGAAGAGCCACCGTTTTCGACCATGCTGTTCGGAGTGTTTGTCGGCACCGGCCTTATTGTGCTGTTCTGCATCCTGACAGGGCTGGCGTTTGCCGGCGTGCGGCTCCTCGTCAAGAAGATGCTGCCCAATCGAGTGTTTGACCGTCCAAACCGGGTAGAAATCCTCCAACTCGGCCTTTCCTCGAAACCCATACAGGGAACCGACCTGTTCTAATCCGGCCCTCCGAACAGCTCCCCGACGGGCTTGCGGAGGGAGGCAGCAGCCGAGAATCTTCAGCAATTTATTGATAATAAATGCCTTGTGATTTTTCGTTTCTCACACTTTCCAGTCTTGACTTCGTTTGTGGCGCTTGACTAGACTTCGCTTGAGGATAAAGTTCTGGTGCCTTCCGCGCATTGGCTCTAGAACTTCTGTTCCCCTCGGAAGCCCACCTTCTCTGGTGGGCTTTCTTTTTGTCTGGGAGTCGAGGAATTCCGGCCAAGCGTTGTGCTGGGGGAATATTCAGCAAACCAGTTTGCTGTGCCGCGGTGTTGCTGTCGTCTGGATCTGTTGTGCGAACGGACATCGCACGGCGACGATGCTCTTCACCCGTACCGTATTCTCGTTAAAATAATTCTGCCGGAGGGTGAGGAGTGCCTATGAGCATTCCTGCGAATCATCCACTGCGGCAACTGTTTCTGGAGCTGGTCTGGCGCCACTTCTTTGGCGACTTGCAACTGTACGACGCCGATGTCGCGCAGTACGTGACGGCCCTGCTCACCGATTTCACCCACGCCGACAATCTCTACCTGCTGCGGGACGCACGCGGCCGCCCGCTGGACGACGTCGGGGTGATGTTGCTCGAATCGAACCCCCTGCTCGAGCAACGCAACGTCTTCAAGGAGCGTGAGATCCGCAAGCACATCGGCGACTACACGCTGTTTATGACCGGCCTGTTCCCCGAGTATGTGGCAGGACCGCGACGCCGGCAGTTGGGCCGTGCCGACGCTTTTGTGGACTACGTGCAGGCCGGCAAGGAGTCGTATTTCATTGTGGCGTCCTTCGACCAGTTCGAATTCCGCCAAGAGGCCCCTTTGTTTCGCCGGCTTTCGGAACACTTCGAGCAATGCGTAGTGGCGTTGAACTTGGTCAAAACCGATCTGGCCCAGTTGCGTCAGGACTACCTGCGCCAACTGGAAGCTTCGCTAGGTGACCCCTCCCCTCCCGCGTAGTGCAACCCAGGCCGCACAGCAAATCGGCTCAACGGGCAATGCTCTCCCAAAAGAACCCAGCGGAAAGGTGGCTGGCGCCGAGGACCGGGATCGAACCGGTGACCTACCGAAGCTCCTGACCCTCGAGGCCGCGTTCGCCTTTCATTTCCAGTACATTACGTCCCACCGAGCCCTTCAGACGACCGAGAAGGCGGCTTCGAGGTCAGCGACGATGTCGTGCCAATCCTCCAGACCCAGCGAGAGGCGAATGCCGCCGGGGTGCAGGCCGCTCCGGATTTTCTCTTCTTCGGGCACCGCTGCGTGAGTCATCGAGTACGGGCTTTCGATCAGCGTTTTGATCTGCCCCAGACTGACCGCCAAGGTGATCGTGTAGGCATTTTCGGCAATGTAGTCCTCGAAGCGTTCGGCGGCTGCGGCCGGGCTGCCGGAGGTGGGCCGCAGTTCGAAATACAGCAGGCTGCCCGGGGCGAATTTCCCGTCGTAACTTCTCATCTGCCGACGCGCCAGCTCGTGTTGCGGATGGCAGGGCAGTCCGGGATAGACCACACGGGCCACCTTGGGGTGTTGAAGCAGGAAGTTAGCCACATGCTGTGCCGCCTTCTGCTGGTTCACCATCCGCGTCGCCAGCGTGGGCAGGCCATAAACCAGGATTGTCCACGCGGCGCGGGGGGAAAGCACTCCGCCGAAGTCTTTCCGGTAGAGCATCAGCTTGTTGTAATAAGAGTTCGGACCGGCCACCATGCCGCCCATATCGGTGCCGAA
This sequence comes from Bacillota bacterium, assembly GCA_023511565.1. GTDB lineage: Bacteria > Acidobacteriota > Terriglobia > Acidiferrales > UBA7541 > DSGC01. The sequence goes on along the minus strand of JAIMBE010000074.1, from coordinate 1,139 downwards.
GCCCCCGATGGCCTTTGTCAGGCTGTTGACCACCAGATCGGCGCCCAGCTCGAGCGGGTGCTGGCAGAACGGGGTGGCAAAGGTGTTGTCCACGATGATGCGGATGCGCGCGTTCTCGGGGCGGCCTTCGTTCAGCTGGTCCACCACCTGCCGCACTGCAGCGATGTCAATCAACTCCATTGTGGGGTTCACTGGCGTCTCGAAATAGACCACCCGGGTGTTTTCGGTGGCAGCTTCGGCGACAGACTCCGGCCGGGTGAGATCCACGAAATGCGTAGTGATATTCCAGCGGGGGAGCCAGTGGGTGAGCAGCTCGTGGGTACAGCCGTAGAGCACGCGGTGGGCCACCACGCACTCTCCGGCGGAAAGCAGCGAGCAGAGGGCCGCGCTGATCGCCGCCATGCCCGAGGCGAACGTCACTGCCATTTCCGCGCCCTCGGCTACAGCAAGATTCTCCTCCAGCATCCCCCGCGTTGGCTCATCCAGGCGGTCGTAGATGTAGATGGGCGCCCGCTGGGCCGCCGGGGTGGCGAATTCGACGAAACCGGCTGCACCGCGGTGCACCGAGCTCAACCGGTAGGTGGTCGAACGTGACTCCGGCGGCACCACATGATGGTCGTAATCCCACTTCCCGGTGGCGAAGCTGCCGTGGATTAGTCGCGTGCGCAGCCGGTAGCTGTCCTGCGATTTCTTTTGCTTCTCGTTAGAATTCATCGGCTCTCCTCCGTGTTCCAGACTTCCGAAAGCGGGCACGGCAGAAAGGGCTTCTCGTTCGACCTCACTCAACAGGAACGGGCTCTACAAGATACCATTTTCCCCGACCCCAGGAAGGTCTCTGACCTGCTCCTGGAAACTGGATCCCTTCCTCTTGGAGATCGAACGTCCTTACGGAACAGGTAGACTCGATGAAGAGGAAGTCATACACGCACCGCAGCAGAGCCTCTTCGGCGTCGAGACAATCGCTTGGCTTCGTGCCTGGCAGACAAGACTTCCTCTGCCCCGTTCTCACAATCATGGTCCGCGAGGGCCAAGCGGGAATGGCCATGGCGTAGCTCACTGATTGCGGTGCAAGGGAAGATGCAAAGCTGGAGCCGAGGACCGGGATCGAACCGGTGACCTGCCGATTACGAATCGGCTGC
>JAIMBE010000073.1 GCA_023511565.1 Bacillota bacterium | reverse complement strand
GAAAGAATCAGCACGTAGTTCGAAGGCTCGCTGCCGATCGAGTAGATGTTCTGATACACCGCGTCGGCGGTGCCCAGATACCAGTTCGTCGACACCCGCATCTGCGGCGGAAGCACTTCGATGAATTCTCCCAGACCGACCAGCGGCGACCAGGCCTGGCGGATGTGCCGGTTCAGACTGAGCGCCTTGTACTGGGTCAGGACAAAAACGCGCCGCAGATCGCTGTTGATGCAGTTCGACAGGGTCACGTCAATGATGCGGTAGATACCGCCGAACGGCACGGCCGGCTTGGCGCGGTCGCGCGTCAGCGGCCAGAGCCGCTCGCCTTGGCCGCCGGCCAGCAGAACACCCAGCGTCTGTTTCATCAGGCTCATGGCGATGGTTTCGTTCCTGGGCGCGACGTGGACCGGAAGTGAGTCGCTCGACTCGGGGCATCACAACAGCCGCTTATTGTAACAGCATTGCACACCAGACCCTAACGGAATGGCTTTCCGGGAGGAAATTCTTTGCACCGCGTCGAGGGTCCGACCGACTGGATGGGTGCGAGTCTTCCATGGAAGAAAACGGCCCGCCTCGCTTCAACCGCCCCTCTATCGCGGCCTGTGACATCGCGGTTCGGAATTTGGCCCGGCATCGAGATTTTCGCCATTTCGATGCCGGGCCTGCTTAGCTGGTTAGATGGACTCGCTCGGCTGGATCAGAGATACGGTGTGTGGCCTGTGGCGCTGTTCTGCACAGACGTGGGCCGAACGGGACCCTCCCGGACCCCGGCGAGTCCGCCTCTCCGGGAGCGGATCCCGCGCAGATGGGACTCCGTCGGCCTGTGCACCTGCCCCTGGCAAAGGGGACGAAGCGACTACCACGTCACTACCCAACCGAACGCTGGGTCTTTTACAACATCATAGCACTTGTATACGCCGCTCGTCGTCGTCCCGCAAATCCGCCAACGGATGCAGTTGCCTTGTGCATCTTTCTGCATGCAGGTTATCGTCAGCTGTGGGTTCGAATCGGATCCGAACAGGGGGAGAGCAACCGGGTACGCTTTTTTCCGCCCCGACGCTCTCTTTAAGCCGACTTGGGCGAGGGAAGCCTCGACTTCTGCGAGGCGCGGGCCTGATACTCTGTCATATGGCATTGGCTCTGGCCGTGGGCCTTCCAGTCTCATCTTGCAGCATCGGTCGCAGCATTGTTCATACGTCATCTTATCGGGTGCTGCACATGTAAATGTTTTACCCGCGATGCAGGTGCACATACACAACCGGTAGCGCATCGTACCTGTCCCCGGGTTCTCAATCCATTCCAAGTTTTCGACCGTTACAGCTGTTTCATCGTTTAAAATCACGGCCACCGAGTCTGGCGGTGTGCTGTACGGTAGAAGCGTCCGGACAAGGGTGCGTTCGTCGGGGATCGACACCGTCGCCGGCGCGATGACAACCCTCTGACCACCACCCCGACGAATGTCCTTTTTCTCGATTCCTCGGAGTGCTTCTTGTCCGCGATTAGCCTCCTGCGAATCTGGGGCCGGTCGCTGTGCGACTCCAGCAAGGAAGGGAGCGGTGGAGAAGAGTCCTACCAAAACCGCAATTAGATAGATCGAGATTCGACGTACCATGGGTGCTCCTTTCTGGTACAGATTGGTGTTGGGGCAGGCCAGTTCTCGATACCACCGGCCGAAACAGAGGCCGTGGAGAACAGCGTTTCCGGCCGGCGGTATCCCCAGCGCCTAGCACCCCTGCTGGCCGGGGCACAAGTCGCCATCCCTGCAGCTCCAGTGGTGGCAGCCAGCCCCAATCGTTTCCAATTCATTGTGAGTTCTTGTTTTACCTTTTGGTCGGGTTGCTGAGATGACGCGCCCTGGCATCAGCATGCTGCCTTTATTTAGCAAAATGTTCGGTAGCTGTCAATTGGGACCATGCAGGCACGCTCCCAGGCCAGCAATGGCCTTGTTGTCTTGGCTAGCTCTGCAGAGCAGCGGCAGTGTTCACCGCCAACCGGGTCATCGTGGATGCCATGGCCACAGCAGCCGGAGTGCAGTTCGCGGTTGGGTTTCTGCGCACCTGAGCATGACTTTTTGCCGCAGGCGCGACTTCGGCTGCGACGCGTCTGGACTGTGTCGGCCCCAGGCTGGCTGCGTCAGGCACGCGGTGCGCGGGGGCCGGAAAGCTTTGAACTCGACGGGTTTTTTAGACATTTTGATTGTCTCGGATTTCTCTAACCCTCTGTTTTTTAAATCCCTTGACAAGGGAAGCAGGAAAGATTAGAAGACTAACATGCCCCTTCTGGGACCGAGTGGTTCCTCTCAGGGTGCAACGGTTATTCTCCGACAGGATGGGGGGTGAATCAGTTTGGTTGAGGTGATCGTACAAGAGGGAGAATCTTTGGAAAGTGCCCTCCGTCGCTTCAAGCGGAAAGTGCAACAGGCGGACATCATCAAAGAGATTAAGAAGCACAGCTTTTATATGAAGCCCGGGGAACGCCGTCGGGCAAAAGAGGCCCTGTCGCGCAAACGGCTGCGGAAGAAGATGCGGCGCGAGCAGAGCTGAACTCGGCCAAGCCTTTGCATCGTTCAGAGCAGCTTCGGACCCTGTCCTCTGCAAGGCGTTTCGACAACGGCGCGTCGCGGTCAGGCGACGAAGTCTGCAGATGGGTGTCCCGGGTCAGGAGTCCTTCTTCTCGTTTCTCCCCTCTCTTGCCTGCAGGGTGTGTTTGGTTTGCCGTTGCCTGCTGCCGAGAGACTTGGAGCGGGTCATGGAGTATCGCGATAAGGTCCTGAAGTGCGTGGAGTGCGGGGCTGAGTTCGTCTTCACTGCCGGCGAACAGATGTTTTTCGCGGACAAGGGATTCCGCAACGAGCCCAAGCGCTGCAAAGCGTGCAAGGCCAAACGGACGCAAGGCACTGCCCCAAGTGCGGGGCGACGCATCGAGACGCGTACGACCTGTTCGCAGTGCGGGAAGGAGACGACGGTTCCCTTCAAACCCACGCAGGGCCGACCCGTTTTCTGCCGCGAATGCTACCAGCAGCGGCGCTCGCTGGGGTTCCCCGCTCAGTAAGTTTCGTTCGTCGCTGCCTGGAGACCACGCGAAACAGTTCGCTTCCCTGACGGACCTCGAATCCCTCATTCGGTCCACTGCCTCCACTTCAGGAGGTTGCAGCAGGCACGCCTGTCCATGCGGGATTCCTCAGCGCAGCGGGACAGGCGTATAATAGATTTGCATGTGATTCGGACATTGGCGGGCCCGTTCGAAGCTCATCGCATCCGGGCATCGGCCGCAGGGAAGGAAGAATCTGCAGAAGCGCGCCGCTTTGTGCGCGAGAGCGGAATCGGAAGCCACCGCGGAGTCTGAGTCGGTATGAGCCAGATCGCTGATCCCGAACGGCGGGAACAAGAAGACCTGGACGCCATCGAAACCCAGGAGTGGGTGGAGTCGCTGGATTACGTCATCAAGCGCCGCGGGCCGCGCCGAACGATCACCCTGCTCGAGCAGCTCCGTGTACATGCCCAGCAGCACAATATCAAGCTCCCGTTCAGCGCCAACACCCCTTACATCAACACCATCCCCGCCGATGAACAGGCTCCCTTTCCGGGCAGCCAGGAAATTGAGCGCAGGATCAAGTCGCTGGTGCGCTGGAACGCGCTGGCGATGGTCGTGCGAGCCAACCGGCTGGAAAGCGGCATCGGCGGGCATATCTCCACCTATGCCTCGGCTGCGACCCTGTTCGAGGTGGGCTTCAACCATTTCTTCCGTGCGCGCACGGAAGATTTTGAGGGCGACATCATCTATTTCCAAGGTCACGCCGCTCCCGGCGTCTATGCGCGTGCCTATCTGGAAGGGCGGCTGACGGAAACACAGCTTGAAAATTTCCGTCGCGAACTCCACGCCGGCGGTGGGCTTTCCTCCTATCCGCACCCGTGGCTGATGCCCGACTTCTGGCAGTTTCCGACCGTTTCCATGGGCCTGAGTCCGATCATGGCCATCTACCAGGCCCGCTTCAACCGCTATCTGGAAGACCGCGGACTGAAACCGAAATCCGATGCCAAGGTGTGGGCCTTTATCGGCGACGGTGAAACCGACGAGCCCGAAGCGCTGGGGGCGATCACCCTAGCGGCGCGGGAAAAGCTCGATAACCTGATTTTCGTCGTCAACTGCAACCTGCAGCGGCTCGATGGCCCGGTGCGCGGCAATGGAAACATCATCCAGGAGCTGGAAGCCGTTTTCCGGGGTGCGGGATGGAACGTCATCAAGGTGATCTGGGGCTCAGACTGGGATCCGCTGCTGGCCAAAGACCACGAGGGCTGGTTGGTGCGCCGCATGGGCGAGGTCCTTGACGGGGAGTATCAGAAGTATGCGGTCGAGTCGGGTGCCTACATCCGCGAGCATTTCTACGGGAAGTATCCGCAACTGCTCAATCTGGTCAGCCACCTCTCCGACGATCAGTTGAAGAAACTGCGCCTGGGTGGGCATGATCCGCGCAAGGTGTATGCCGCCTATCACGCGGCGGTCCATCACCAGGGTCAGCCCACGGTGATTTTGGCGCGCACGATCAAAGGCTACGGACTCGGCGAAGCCGGCGAAGGCAAGAACATTACCCACCAGCAGAAGAAGCTGAACGAAGAGGAACTGCGCGAGTTCCGCAGCCGCTTTGGCATTCCCATCAGCGACGATCGCATTGCCGAAGCACCTTTCTACCGCCCCCCGGAGGACAGTCCGGAAATGCAGTACCTGCGCGAGCGGCGTGCCGCGCTGGGCGGTTACGTGCCGCGTCGGGTGGTGGTCTCCAATCCGCTGGAGTCGTGTGCCGATGACCTGTTTGCCGAATTCCACCAGGGCACCGAGGGGCGCGAGGTCTCGACCACGATGGCCTTCGTGCGCTTGCTCTCCAAGCTGCTCCGCAACAAAAACATTGGCAAGCTGATCGTGCCCATCGTTCCCGATGAAGCGCGCACCTTCGGCATGGAGGCGCTGTTCCGTCAGGTGGGCATCTACAGCCATGTGGGCCAGCTCTACGAACCCGTGGACATGGATACGCTGCTCTACTACAAGGAGGCCACCGACGGACAGATCCTCGAAGAGGGGATCACGGAAGCCGGTTCGATGTCTTCGTTCATCGCGGCGGGCACGGCCTATGCCACCCACGGCATCAACACGATTCCCTTTTTCATCTTCTATTCCATGTTCGGCTTCCAGCGGATCGGCGACCTGATCTGGGCCGCGGCCGACAGTCGCGCGCGGGGATTCCTGATCGGCGGCACCGCGGGTCGCACCACACTGGCCGGCGAAGGCTTGCAGCACCAGGATGGCCACAGCCACGTGCTGGCGCTCGCGGTTCCCAACCTCCGCTGCTACGACCCGGCCTTTGCCTATGAGATCGCCGTGATCATCGAGGACGGCATCCAGCGCATGTACCGCGACCAGGAGAGCCTCTTCTACTACCTGACCGTGATGAACGAGCCCTACGCGCAGCCGCCGATGCCGAAAAACGCACGCGAAGGCATCTTGAAAGGGATGTACCTGTTCCGCCCGTCGGAGGATCGCCGCGCGCCGTTGCGCGCCCAGTTGCTGGGTAGTGGTGCGATCCTGCCCGAAGCCCTCAAGGCCCAGGGGATTCTCGCCGAAAACTATGGGGTCGCGGCTGACGTCTGGAGCGTGACCAGCTACAAAGAACTCTACCGCGATGGCCAGGCCACCGAACGCTGGAACATGCTGCACCCGGACAAAAAACCCCGCGTCCCGTATGTGACTGAAATCACGCGAAACGCGCAGGGCGTTTTCGTCGCCGCAACCGATTACCTGAAGGTGCTGCCCAATCTGATTCAGCGCTGGCTCCCACGCCCGCTGTTCGCGTTGGGAACGGACGGCTTCGGCCGCAGCGATACGCGCGCGGCCTTGCGCAATTTTTTCGAGGTGGATGCACGCTTCATCACCCTGGCGACACTCACGGCCCTGGCTCGTAAAGGACAGCTCGATCTGAAGGTGGCGGTCCAGGCGATTCGGGATTTGGACATCGATCCGGAAAAGGCGGATCCCGCCATTTCCTGAGCCGGAGCGAAGAGCGCGTCTGTCGCACGCAAACCCACGCGCAGAGGGTGCCGGAACCCTTCAGCCTTTCCAGCACGGCAAGCACTGCCGTGCGGCAACCAACTGGGGCGGAACGTTCGGGAAAGGGCACGGCCATGGCGATAGAATTCCATCTCCCGGAACTGGGTGAAAACATTGACTCCGGTGACTTGATCCGCATCCTGGTCGCCGAAGGAGACCGGATCGAAAAAGATCAAGCGGTACTGGAGCTGGAAACCGACAAAGCCACCATCGAGGTGCCTTCGCCCGTCAGCGGCACGGTAAAGCAAATTCATGTTCGGGAAGGCACAAAGATCAAGGTCGGTCAGTTGATCTTCACCGTCGAAGACGGCGTCGGCGCACCGTCCGCGGAAACGCCCGCGTCGGCTGAGTCCGGCTCTGCTGTTCCGGAGCCGCCGGTTGCCGCCCCGGTGCCCGAAGCCGAGCCGCGTGCCTCCAGTTCTGCGCCCGCCGCCGGCGCCCAGCAAGGCGAGCCGGCCGCTCCCGCCGAGGAGACCAGCTGGCCAACCCCGCAGCGCGAAGAGACCGACCGCACCGGCGCAGTGATCCGTATGCCCTTCCGGCCGACGGAGGACAAGCGCGTACTGGTGCCGGCAGCCCCTTCGGTGCGTCGGCTGGCCCGGGAAATCGGCGTGGACATCGCTGAGGTTTCCGGCTCCGGCCCGGGCGGGCGGATCACGATGGAGGATGTGAAGGCACACGCCAAGGCCCTGCTCGCCGGACGCAGTCGCACAGGGACACCGGCGGCGCCGGTGGTCGAGCCGCTGCCGGATTTTGCCCGCTGGGGGGCGATCGAGCGGCAGCCGATGTCGAATGTGCGAAGGAAGACGGCCGAGCATCTCACCTACGCGTGGAGGAGCATCCCGCACGTCACCCAGCACGACCGCGCCGATATCACCGATACCGAAGAGTTACGGAAGCAGTTGAATGGCCGCGCGCAGGCTCGTGCGGGCAAAATTACGCTGACCGCCATCGCGCTGAAAATCGTAGCGGCTGCGCTGAAGGAGTTTCCACAGTTCGCCACCAGCGTGGATATGGCCCGGCAGGAGATCATCTACAAAAAGTACGTCCACATCGGCGTGGCGGTGGACACCCCGCGCGGTCTGCTGGTGCCGGTTGTGCGCAATGTGGATCGGAAGAACGTTTTCGAGGTCGCGGTCGAACTCGCCGAGTTGGCCGAAAAGGCCCGCCAGCGAAAGCTTTCGCGCGAGGAAATCTCAGGCGGTGTCTTCAGCATCACGAATCTGGGCGGCATTGGCGGCACGCTGTTCACCCCGATTGTGAATGCCCCGGAAGTGGCCATTCTGGGGATGTCCCGGGCCAACTGGGAACCCGTCCACATTGCCGGCCAGTTCATTCCTCGACTGGTGTTGCCCCTGTCGCTGTCGTACGATCACCGGGTCATTGACGGTGCCGATGCGGCCCGTTTCCTGCGCTGGGTGGCTCAGGCCTTCGAAAAACCAGCACCGTATCTGGAGTGAGGCAGGGTACAATGCCGCGCCGGTGCGTGCCGCGCGCACGCAGATCACGCTGAGGAGTGTGCGGATGGCAGAAGCAAACAAAACGGGACTGGCCGTTGTCGGGGGCGGACCGGGCGGCTATGCCGCGGCGTTCCTGGCCGCGGATCTGGGCCTCGATGTGACGCTGATTGACGAGCAACCGAATCCGGGCGGCGTCTGCCTGTATCGTGGATGCATTCCCTCGAAGGCGCTGCTCCATGCCGCCAAGGTCATCACCGAGGCGCGCGAAGCCGACCACTTCGGCGTCCAGTTCGGCGAGCCGAAAATTGATCTCGACCGGCTGCGGAGTTGGAAAGATTCCGTGGTCGCGAAGATGACGAGCGGCCTGGGACAGCTTTCCAAGGCGCGCAAGGTCCGCTACGTGCAGGGCCGCGCCGCACTGCTGGATGCGCACACTCTGGAAGTCCGCAACGCTCAGGAGGCTCGAAAGATTGCCTTCGAGCATGCCATCCTCGCTACAGGTTCGCGTCCGGCCACGCTGCCGAATTTCGACCTGAACAGCCAGCGGGTCTGGGACTCTACGGCCGCTTTAGAGCTGCCCTGGGTGCCCAAGTCGCTGCTGGTGGTCGGCGGTGGCTACATTGGTCTGGAGCTCGGCCAGGTGTACGCTGCCCTCGGGACCAAGGTCACCGTGGTGGAGATGATGCCCACGCTGCTGCCCGGCGTGGACGCGGACCTGGTGCAACCCCTGCACAAGCGGCTGGAAAAGCAGTTCGCCGCGATCCACCTGAACACCAAGGTCGGCAGCGCCAAAGAAACGAAAAGCGGTATCCAGGTGCGGTTCGAAGGGGAAGGGGCCGGCAAAGAACAGACGTTTGAGGCCGTGCTGGTCGCTGTCGGGCGCAAGCCGAACAGTGAGGTCCCGGGCCTGGAGAACACCAGGGTCAAAAAGACGTCCCGGGGGTACATCGAAGTGGACCCGCAGCGGCGCACTGCGGAACCGTCCCTCTTTGCCATCGGCGATGTGGCCGGCGAGCCCATGCTGGCGCACAAGGCGTCGCACGAGGGCCGGCTGGCGGTGGAGGTCATCCGCGGCAGCAAGGCGCAGTTTGAGCCACTGGCCATCCCGGCCGTTGTCTTCACCGACCCGGAAATCGCCTGGTGTGGACTGACGGAAACCCAGGCCAAAGAGCAGAACCGCGACGTGAAGATTGCGCGCTTTCCTTGGGCTGCTTCAGGACGGGCCACGACGCTCAACCGCTCCGATGGCGTTACCAAGCTCGTACTCGATGCGGAAACCGAGCAGATCCTCGGTGTGGGCCTCGCAGGTCCGAGCGCGGGAGAACTGATCGCCGAAGGTGTGCTGGCGGTCGAGATGGGCGCACTGGCAAAAGACCTGGCCCTGTGCATCCACCCGCACCCGACGCTCTCCGAGACACTGATGGAAGCGGCCGAAGCGCTCTACGGCACCAGCACGCATATCTATCGTCCGAAAAAGTAGCCGGTTCTGGCCGAGGCCATGTCGTTTCCGCCAACGCATGGTGTGCCAACGAAGCCAGGCGCCACCTGAAACGCCACGGACAGGTGGTCCGCTGTGCCGGCTGCGGCGCGCTGATCCTGGTGTATGACCGCGAAACCCACGACCAGACCACCCGGGCGGAGCTGGAGAAGCGTGGAATCCGGTTTGCGACGGTGCGTCTGGGCAGGCTGTTCTGAAGCCGCTGCCATCCGAATCGAACCGCCCTGCGCCGCACAGAGGCGGCGGCCGCATCCGGTCAGGCGGACGTGGCGCGAGCATGCCAGGCGTCTATTTCGGCCAAGTCCGCCTGGGTCAATCGAAGGTCGGCTGCCGGTGCCGATTCTTCGATCTGCTCGGGGCGTCGCGCGCCGACGATCGCACCGGTCACGGCTGGGTGCTGCAGCGTCCACGCAATCGCGACCTCCGACACCGAACAACTGTGACGACGCGCAATGCCGCGCAGGATTTCGACCAGCTCGAGATTGCGGGAAAGCCGCGGTGGCTGAAAGTCCGGATTGCGCCGGCGCCAGTCGTTGGCGGGCAGCGCGGCGATCCGCTCGTACGTCATTTTGCCGGTGAGCAGGCCGGATTCGAGCGGGGAGTAGACGATCACCCCGATGCCGTGGCGCTGGCAGTAGGGCAGAATGTCGCGTTCGATCTCGCGTCGCAGCGCCGAGTAAGGGGGTTGCAGCGAACTGATGGGCGCAATCGCGCGGACGCGTTCCATCTGCGCCACGCTGAAGTTCGAAACGCCGATGTGTCGCACCTTGCCGGACTGTTTCAGCTCGACCAGGGTTTGCCAGGCCTCTTCGATGTCGCGGTCCGACCCGCCCGGGGGAAATGCCGGCCAGTGAATTTGGTAGAGGTCGATCGTTTCCACGCACAATCGTTCCAGACTGGCTTCGCATTCTCGCCGAATGGATTCGCGTTTCAGGTTGTGCGCCGTTCGGCCCCAGTCGTCCCATACCAGGCCGCACTTGGTGAAGAGGTAGGGCCGCGGCCCGCGCCAGGTACTCAGGGCACGGCCGACGAGCCGTTCCGCATGGCCGAGTCCGTAGATGGCCGCCGTGTCGATCCAGTTCAGGCCCAGTTCCAGCGCACGGAGAAGGGTGGCTACGGCGGCTTCGTCGTCGCGTGGCCCCCAGCCGTACTCGTTGTCTCCGCCGCCGATGGACCAGGTTCCCAGGCCGATCCGCGTAATGTTCATGTCTGTGTTGCCGAGCAGGCGGGTCTCCATGGTGGCCTCCCTCCGACCCGACCGGTGCCGTCGCGGACCCGGCCCGAGGTGTGTCGGGTCGACCGCGACAGGCGGGTGGCGCCAGTCAAAAAACGATCACGCCGCTGCGGCCCGGCTCGGCACGATTTCGCGCAACGCGGCCAGAAACACCTCCATCTCTTTCCTCGTGCCGATCGAAACACGCAGCCAGTCCGGTAGCGACGGGAATTTTCGTCCGACCAGAATGTGGCGCTTGCGAAAGGCCTCAATCACCGGCGTGACGTCTTGCCCGACGTGCACCATGACGAAGTTGGTCTCTGAGGGAATGTACCGCCGGCCGTCGCGTTCCAGCTCGGCACAGACCCAGCGGCGCGTTTCGTTGTTCAGTTTGCGGTGGCGTTCGACATGTTTGGTGTCCTCCAGGCTGGCCAGCGCGGCTTGGAGCACGGCGGCGTTGGCATTGTTGAACAGGCGGTGGCGACGCAGCGCGGCGATGTGCTCACGGGCGGCCACCGCATAGCCCAGTCGCATGCCCGCCATGCCGTAAATCTTCGAAAAGGTGCGGACAATCACCAGGTTCGGCACCCGGCCCCACCAGGCCAATGCGCTGGTATAGCGCGGGTCTTCCACGAAATGGTGATAGGCTTCGTCGACGAGCACGATAGCCGTGCGGGGCACGCGGGCAAAAAAGCTTTCCATCTCGTCCCGAGTCACGATCGTGCCGGTCGGATTGTTCGGATTGCAGAGATAGACCAGCCCTGTGTTCTCGTTGCACGCAGCGGCCATCCGGGGCAGGTCATGCCGGTGGTCCGCGGTCAGCGGAATTTTTACGGGCTTGGCCCGGGTCACTTCGGCATAGCTGAGCACCGCCTCGAAGGTGGGTTCGGCCACAACGAGATTCTTTTCCGGGCCCAGGAAGGCCAGATCCGCCATGCGCAGGATCTCGCCAGAGCCGCAGCCCAGAATGACGTTTTCCGGTTGTACCCCGTGCCCCTTCGCGATCGCCTCCACCACGAGGTCTTCCAGCGCATCCGGATAGCGCGCCGCCACCTGCTGGGCTTCCGTCATGGCATCCAGCGCGTGCGGGGAAGGACCGTAGGGGTTCTCGTTGGAATTCAGTTGGATGACGTTCTCCGGCACGCCACGCGGCCGGCGCGCGGCTTCTACTAGTCTCGGTGCCAGCACGGCGGCGCCGAACGCAGCGCTGACGGCGCGGCCAAATTCCCGGCGGGAAAGCTTGCGATGCGACATGACTCCTCCTTGAACCCCACCGGGCGCATTATCTGCGGGCCGCGGTGGCAAGGCAAGCGCGCGCAGCGTTGACAACGCGAGGTCACAAACCTAAGATGGCCGCCCGCGTCACGAAGCGGGTGAGGTTCCGATGCGCCGAGCCTTCTGTCTGCTGATCGCAGTTTCGTTGGGCGTTCCGCTGTCCGCGCAACGGCAGCAACGGCAGCGTCCTCAGCCGCAGCCTGCCGAGGCTGCGCTGGCCCCGGAAGCGCGCCTGCTGCCGGAGGTGGAGGCCGCGCACCTGCGCGGGATGAAAGCGCGCAGCATCGGCCCGGCGGTGATGTCGGGGCGCGTTTCGGACATCGCTTTGGATCCCACCCAGCCGGCCGTGTTCTATGTGGCGCTCGGCACCGGCGGCGTCATGAAGACTTCGGATGGAGGCACCAGTTGGGAAGCCATTTTTGAAAATCAGCCGGTTGCGGCGATCGGCGACATCGCGGTGGCTGCATCGGACCCCCGCATCGTCTGGGTGGGCACTGGCGAAGCCAACGACCGGAACAGCTCGTCGTGGGGCAACGGTGTCTATCGCTCGACCGATGGCGGTGAAACCTGGCAGCACGTCGGCCTGAAGAACAGCAAGACGATCGCCCGGATCCTGGTGCACCCCACCGATCCCAACACCGTCTGGGTGGCGGCCATGGGGGATCTCTGGAATTGGAACGAGGAGCGCGGCTGCTACAAAACCACGGACGGGGGCAAAACTTGGCGGAAAGTCCTCGCTGCGGTGCCCCCCTACGACACCCGTGTGGGCTGCGGCGACCTGGCCCTGGATCCTTCCAACCCGAACGTCCTGTACGCGGCGCTCTATGCGCGCCGCCGCACCCCGTGGTCGTTTGCCTACGGCCCAAGGGCCACCGACGGTCAAGACC
>JAIMBE010000072.1 GCA_023511565.1 Bacillota bacterium | reverse complement strand
GTTTTGAGGTGTGAGGTCAGATAGTTGATCCGTTCGCTCAGCAGTGCGATCTGCACTTCCGGCGATCCGGTGTCCTTCGCATGCTGTCGGAATTGTTCGATCAACGCTGACTTCCCGTCTCTCAATTCGCCCTCCCTTGGATCGTCGCACCCTGTTCTCTACGATTCGTCTTCTCTTCGTCGGAAAAATGCTAGCACACCCCGGCCCTGGCTGTAAAGAAATTGTAACAGTTCGGCTTAGCCGCCGCGCCAGCCTTCAGCACATCGCCGTCGAATCTTACCCGGCAGCTGCGCGCGACGCGTGGCGGGCCAAGATCTCAGAGAGGATATCGGGAATCATAAAGACGGCATCATTCTCGAGCGCCGCCGCATTGCGGCGGTACTGTACCAACACGCCCGGTTTCAACAGCTCGGCCACGGCCTCTACAAGTTCCCGGCTGCGAAAGCTGCGGACCACCAGTCCGACCTGCTTTTCCCTCACGAACTCCGTATTGTAGCGTTCTTGGGGCAGCGTCCACGCGTTGCGTTCAACGATCACCGGCAGCTTCATCTGCAGCGCTTCCGCCACGCTCCCCGGGCCCGGCTTGCCGATAAAAAAATCCGACAGGAACATGTAGTAGGGCACCTCGTGGGTGAAGCCTTCAACGAACACCGGAATGCGCCACGCGCGCCGGCGCAGTTCGGCCGCCAGTCTTTCGTTTCGCCCGCAAATCAGGATCAACTGCAGGTCAAGCCCACTGCGCTCGAGCCGCTCCGCGATGGACTTCATCACCCACGCGCCCTGCCCGCCAAACAGCACCAACCCGGTCGGCTTTTCCGGATCGAGTCCCAGTTTTCGCCGCTCGTCGGCCCGGTTGGCCGTAAACGGTTCATAGAACCGCGGATGAAGAATCATTCCCGGCGTCCGGAAAATGTGGTCTTCGCCGTGTCCCATTTCCCGGGCCTGCTCGACGGCACGTTCGCTGCCACAGAGGACGTACTCGTCCTGCGGCTCCATCCAGAAATTCGGCGGGTAGTCGGCAAAATCGGTCAACAAAACGACAAACGGAGCGGCGGGACAGGCCCGTGACAGCGCCTGCCGCAAGTAGCGGTTGAAGTTAGGAATCAGGGAAACGACCATCGCCGGCTGCGTCCGGTTCCAGTGCAGCGCCATCTCCCTGACCACCTGCTCGCCAAAGCGACGGATAATCCAGTGCATCAGCGGCAACAGTTCGGCCGAACCCAGCGTCCAACCGCTGCGCAGCAGCAAGTTGTACCAGTCCTGCATCCGCCGGCCGGTCCATTTCCGGAAGACGTCAATCGAGTCGAGCACTTCCTGCAGGTTGACCAAGCGCACTGTCCACGGCCGCTGCTGCTGCTCGCAGACCAGTTTCAGCGCTGTGGCCGAAGCGCGATGCCCACCCCCAGCATCGAAGTAGAGGAAATCAATGTTGATCATAGGGTGGTGATCATCGGTCGATTATTCTGGTGTTCAGGCAATTCACCATCCGTTCCATATTGTGTTCCCAAGTCGATCTTCGGAAAAGGCCCTATCTTTCCGTTTATCAGAATTTTGCACGGGTTTCATGTATGTGTAACACGATTTTTCTAAGCTCGTGGTGTGATTTGTGATCTGCATGTGCACACGCGGCACTCTGGCCTGTGTTCGGTGCCGGTGCTCGGCCGGTTCTGCCGCGAAAGCTACACGGACCCGCTCGAGCTGTACGCGCGCTTGAAGCAGCTCGGCATGGACCTGGTGACGGTCACCGACCATGACACGCTCGACGCGGCCGAGACTCTGCGGCGTTTCCCGGACTTTTTCGCCAGCGAGGAAGTCACCTGCCGGATGCCGAGTGGGACCGAGATTCACGTTGGCGTCTACGACATCACCGAGCGGCAACACATTGCGCTGGCGGAGCGGCGCAACGACCTGCCGCGTCTGCTTGCCTATCTCAGCGAACAGCGACTGTTTTTCAGTGTCAACCACATCTTCTCGGCGCTGACCGGCAGGCGCGCGCTCGAAGATTTCGACTGGATCGAAGAGTTCTTCCCGGCCTTAGAAACCCGCAACGCGCAAATGCTCGGGCCGAACAACCTCGCCGCGGCGCAACTGGCCCGTGCGCTGGGCAAAGCGGCCACGGCCGGCAGCGACGCTCATACATTGCGTTCGGCCGGGAGCGCCTACACGGAAGTCCCGAGTGCGCGAAATAAAGAAGAATTCCTCGCCGGGCTGCGTCAGGGTCTGGGTCGTGCCCATGGCCAATCCGGCGGGTACTGGAAGCTGACGCGCGACGTCTTCGCCATTGCCGGCGGGATGCTACGCGAGCGGAAGTGGACGGCAGCGTTGCTGCCCCTGGCCCCGCTGGTGCCTTTTGTCACCCTGGCCAATCATCTGGTGGAACTCTGGTTCGCGCGGCACTGGAGGCACAGGCTGGGTGATCCCCGGCGCTATCTGCACGCGCGTCCGCCGCTGACGCCGACATGGGACACGGTGCGGTGGTTTGAGGAGACCCCGGCATGACCCTAGCCCGGATGATGTGGGGTTTTGTTGAAGCGCACGACTACCGCTTGATGCGCCATATTCACCGCTGGCAGCCGCCGCGGTGGTTCCGCATCTGGATGATCGCGGCCACGCGCTGCGGCGACGGTTGGTTGTGGTACGCGCTGGCTCCGCTCGTGCTGCTGTTCGGCGGCGAAGCACGGTACGTGGCCGTGACTGCGGCGGGGCTGGCTGCACTCACCGGGGTCGGCTTGTTCCTCGTGCTGAAGCGCGCCAGCGGACGCAAGCGGCCGTGCGCGCTTGAACCGCACTGCTGGGCCCGGCTGCTTCCTCCCGACCAATTCTCTTTCCCCTCAGGCCATTCGATCACGGCCTTCGCGGTGGCCGTGCCACTCGGGTGTTTGTACCCGGCGCTTCTTCTGCCCCTGTTGTTTCTGGCGGCGAGTGTGGCTGCCTCACGCATCGTACTCGGCATGCACTTCCTCAGCGATGTCGTCGCCGGCTGCGGCATCGGAGTCACGCTCGGGTACACGTTTCTGAGCCTGCTGACCTGAGCGTTGACCTGCTTGCCGAGGACCAAGCCGAGGCCCACTGCCCTCAGCTTTTCTTGGTGATCAGGGAGAGAAATTCTCCGCGGGTTTGCTGGTTGTCGCGGAAGGCCCCCAGCATCGCGCTGGTGACGGCCCGCGAATGCTGCTTTTCCACGCCGCGCATCACCATGCACAGGTGACGCGCTTCGATCACGACACCGACGCCCACCGGGTCGAGCCGTTCCTGAATCGCACGGGCAATCTGCTGAGTGAGTCGTTCCTGAATCTGCAGCCGGCGGGCATACATGTTCACGAGCCGGGCCAGCTTGCTCAGGCCCACCACCTTCTCCCGTGGGATGTAGGCGACATGACATTTGCCGAAAAAAGGCAGCAGGTGATGTTCGCACAGGCTGTAGAGTTCAATGTCCTTGACGACCACCATCTCGTCGTAGCAGACGCGGAAGATGGCGCCGTTCAGCATCATTGCCGGGTCCTGGTGATAGCCGGCCGTGAGGAAGCGCAGGGCTCGTTCCACGCGTTGGGGTGTTTGCCGCAAGCCTTCGCGCTGCGGATCTTCGCCCAGCAACACCAGAATGCGGCGGACTAGGTCGGCAATGGTTTCCTGAGGCGATTTGGACTCGCCGAGCACGAGGGTTTCTTCTGGTTTGCCCATCAGGGTCTCCTGCTGGATTCGCCAGCGTATTCGAAACTGTTGCGTCCGGTTTCCTCCAACCGGACCCGGCAAAGCCGGGCCGACAGGAACGGTTCCAGGCGCCGGAAAATTTCGATGCACAGATTTTCGGTGGTGGGCACCTGCCCACCACACGCCGGGTGAAACGCTTCGACCTGCTCGTTCAGGTAGACGTGATCCAGGGCGGCCAGGACCTCCCGGTGCACAAACCGATCCAGATCGGCCAGGTTGGCGACCATCCCGGTGGCAGGATCCAGCGGACCGGTGACGGTGACCTCCAACACATAGTTGTGGCCGTGGCCATACGGGTTGGCGCACTTACCGTAGAGGCGGCGATTGTCTTCCTCGCTGAGCTGCGGTTGGGCCAGGCGGTGCGAGGCGGCAAAGGAATACCGGCGCGTCAGCTCGATTCTCACTGGGTATCTCCATAACAATCCACGAACAGATCCGGAGATTCGTACAGACGGACGCGATGCAGGCGACCCTGCCGGATCTTGGGCGCGAGCAGTCGCCAGATGGTCACCGCCAGATTTTCGGTCGTGGGCTGACACCCGGCCAGCTCCGGCACTTCGAAATTCAGGTGGCGATGGTCGAAGCGATCGGTGATTTCGCGCTCCAGCAGTTGTTTCAGCTCAGCCAGGTCGAGCACCATGCCGGTCTGCGGGTCCGGTGTGCCGGCCACAGTGACTTCAAGGATGTAATTGTGGCCGTGGCCATGTCGATTCGCACACTTGCCGAAGACGCGCTGGTTCTGCTCCTCCGACCATTCGGGATTGTAGTAGAAGTGCGCAGCTGAAAATTCCATTTTCCGCGTCAGATAAATCATGGCACCTCAACCGGATATTCCCTTCCCTTCCAAACCACCCGGCCCTGCGCGTACCGCCGCGCCGAGTTCAGCAGCACGGCCGCGTACAGCAGCACCGCAACCAGATAGTATACGACGGGGTGGACCGGACAACGATTCCGCCGCAGCAACGCCGCATAGGCCGCATGGCGCCCGGCCAGCAACACCAGCCCGAGCACGAAAAAGGCCGGATGCAGACCGCCCAGGCCGAGCAGGGCGAGCGGCACCCACGGCACCACGACAGCCAGTTCCACAGCCACCGAGCGCCGCCCCAGCAGCGGCAGCAGGTTTTTCGTCCAGCCCTGCCACATCGCGGCAAAATTCGTGTACATCCGCGTGCGCACCACGCCGGCCCCCGGAGCAAACCACAGCCGATGTCCTGCGCGCTTGACGCGTTCGGCCAGCGCCACATCTTCCAGCAGCTCACCGGAAACTGCAGCATGGCCGCCGATCTGCTCGTAGACATCGCGACGAATCAGCAGGAACTGGCCGTTGGCGGCGGCGACAGACGAGTCGGGGTCGCTCACTTCAGCGAACGAATAGAGCTGCGCGAGCCGACAATAGAGGAACGGGATCAGGGCCTGCTCCCACCAGGTGGGCGTCTGCTGTTCGGGTGAGTAGGAAACCAGCGCGGCACCGCTGCGCTGGGCCTGTTCCAACGCACGTGCGGCTGCGCCGGGCAGATGTTCCGTATCGGCATCGGTGAACAGCAACCAGTCTCCGCGTGCCGCGGCCGCGCCCAGACTGGCGGCATAATTTTTCCCGACCCAGCCGGCCGGCAGCTCGGTGGTTTCGAGCACGCGCAACTGGCGAATCTCGGCGGCCAGTCGAGCCAGGACTTCACCGCTCCGATCGGTGGACTGGTCGTTCACCACGAGAATTTCAGCGATTTCCGGCTGGCGGGCCAGGGAACGCACCACGCGTTCCAAATTGTCCGCCTCGTTGCGCGCCGGCACGACCGCGGAGATGGGTGCCGTGGGATGCATGATGCCCGGGCGTGGAATCCTTTGTGGGACGGACCAACGGAAAACTCGCCACCGGCGTCCGAACCACAGTATAGTATAGGCGGAAGGAAACTCTCATGCTGCGGAAAGTCGTAAGTGGGATCGTCGTCGCCGGCGCGCTGGGATTGCTCTTGCTGTTCGCCAGTCCGAGTTACCGCCAAGGTGAACCCAGCATGGTCGGCCGGCGCGCCCCAGATTTTTCCTTTACGCACGCGGGCAAAACCCAGCGGCTTTCCGAGCTGCGAGGCAAAGTGGTGGTGCTGAACTTCTGGGCGACCTGGTGTCCGCCCTGCGTGGAGGAGATGCCCTCGCTGGAAGCGCTGCACCGGGAGCTCGCCGACGAAGGCGGCCTGGTGCTCGGCATCAGTGTCGATGAGGACGCACAGGCCTATGAAGAATTCCTGCAGCGGCTCCAGATCACCTTCCCCAATCATCGCGATCCGAGCCGCCAGCTTGCAGCGAAGTACGGCACCGCGATGTTTCCGGAAACCTACATCCTCGACCCAAACGGACGCATCGCGAAGAAAGTCATCGGAGCCCAGGACTGGATGAGTGCCGAGCAGATCGGCTACCTCCGCAGCCTGCTGGAGCGCCGCTGACTATTCGTAGCGCAGGGCCATGACCGGGTCCAGCCGTGCGGCGCGCACGGCCGGCACCCAGCCGCTCGCCACGCCCACCCCGACCAGCA
The DNA here is from genome assembly GCA_023511565.1 of Bacillota bacterium. GTDB lineage: Bacteria > Acidobacteriota > Terriglobia > Acidiferrales > UBA7541 > DSGC01. The sequence goes on along the minus strand of JAIMBE010000072.1, from coordinate 6,205 downwards.
CCGCGCTGGAAATCATCAGGTTCGTCCAAGAAATCTGCAGGGTGATGTCCCCGCGGCCGGAGTCATCTTCAAACAGCGGCCCGAGCAGCGGGAGCGTGCCGATGCCGAACGCGATGGCCTGGGCGAGCAAGATACCGGCCAGCCCGCCGGCCAGCGTCAACAACAAGGCTTCGGCGAGAAACTGAAGCTGGATGTGCCAGCGGCGCGCCCCCAGGGCCCGGCGCAGTCCAATCTCCCGGGTACGCTCGTCCACCGAGACGAGCATGATGTTCATCACCCCGACCCCGCCGATGCCGAGGGTGAGCGCGCCGATGAACAGCAGCAACACCTGCAAACCGATGGTGATGCCGTCAATGATCGGCCGGAACGTCTCCCGGCCAAACATCACGAGGGCGCGCTCGTCGGTGGGCGAGAAGCGCTGCCGACGAGCGAGGATCTCCCGCACCTGGCGCATGGCTTGTGCTTCCAGTTGTGGCGTCAGGCTGCCGAAGACCAGCACACTCGCGTAGCGGTTGTCCCACAGATCGCCCGCGCTGCTGTAGGGAATCCAGGCGGATTCGTCGTCGCTGCCGAAATAGTTGCTGAGCTGAATTTTTCGATCCATCACGCCCACGACGGTGAAGGCCACCCCGCTGACGCGTACGATTTCGCCGACCGCAGGGCGACCGCTGAAGAGTTTCTCCTTCAGACGACCGCCGAGGAAAATGACGCGGCGACGCTGATGCAGGTCATCGGAGTTGAGCCAGCGACCTTCCGCGGGGACTTCGTTGCGCAACTCGCCATATTCGGGGTCGACGCCACGCACCGCAGCGTTCTGCAGCCGGTCGCCATAGGTGACCGGCACCCAGCGCACCGTTTCGAGGCTCGCCGCACGCACCAGGGTGGCTTCGCTGCGGATGGCCTCCAGATCGGCCCGTTCGAGCCGGACGCGACGACCGGCACGTTCGCCGCCGGCCTGCTCGCTGGTCTGGCCGGGCCAGCAGATGACGGTGCTTTTGCCGAAGGCGTCAAACGCGCGCACCAGTACGTCGCGGAAGCCACTGCCGTAGGCGAGCAGCACGGTGACCGCCACGATGCCCCAGACGATGCCGAGCATGGTCAGCGTGCTGCGGAGCGGACTGCGCCGCAACGCCTCCCAGGACTCTCGCAACATCTCGCGCCACATGGCTGCTCTGCCCCCTCAGCCGCCCGGCTCATAGCGCAACGCTTCGATTGGATCCACCGAGGCGGCACGCCGCGCGGGATAGAGCGCGGAACACACGGCCACACTGCCCAACAGAGCAAAGGCCAGCAAACCGGACTCGAGCGTCGGCAGCAAACCCGCAAAGTAGGATTGGGGAGACGGGTTCCGGAACAGGGTGGCGTTGACCAGCAGGCACAGTCCGTAGGCGACGCTCAAGCCCAGCAGACCGCTCGTGAGGACAACCAAAGTCGTTTCGACAAAAAACTGCCGCAGGATGGCCCGGTGGGTGGCCCCGACCGCCTTGCGCACGCCGATCTCACGGGTGCGTTCGCGCACCGCCACCAGCATGATGTTCATCACCCCGATGCCGCCCAGAAACAGCGTCGTGATGCCTACTGCGCCAAGAAAATACTTCATCCCGTCGGTCATCATCCGGAATTGCTTAGCGTTCTCGACGGTGTCCCAGATGCTGGCCGCTTCTTCATCCCGGGGATCGAACTGGTGGAGCTGGGCGAGGGCCCGACGCACCTGCCCCTTGCAGGCTTCGTGCTGCTCCAGCGACTGCGGCTGAACGAGCAGGCGATCCACGGAGTCGGGCGGCAACGGCGGGCGATTGGGGAAATCACGCAACAGGGTGGTGAACGGAACAAAAATCTTGCGCACATCGAAACCATCGTAGGAGGAGTCCTGGTCTTTCGCGCGCATCACCCCGATCACGGTGTAAGGGAAATCTCCGATGTAGACGGTCTGGCCGAGGGCCGGGTGGCCGGCAAAGAGCTGTTTGCGGGTGTCGCTGCCGAGGAAAGCGACGCGGCGTGCCGCCGCCACATCTTCATCGTTGTAGAAGCGACCCTCGGCCACCTCCAAATTGCGGAGCTCCGCAAAAGGCGGCAGCGAACCGGTAACGAGCAGCGCGGCGGAATTGTGCGCGCTGCGCACCGACAGATTTTCCTGGCCGAGCTCAGGCAGCACTAGGCGGCAGGCGGGAGCCTGTTCGGCCACGCGCTGATGATCTTCGGCACGCCAGATGACGCGCCGGCCGGCGCGCAGGCCACCGGCCTGCAGGCTGGTGCGCCCGGCAAAGACAATCAGGAGGTCCTTGCCGAGCGTTTCTGCCGCACGCTGCTGGCCGACGCGCAGGCCTTCGCTCGCCGCTACCATCAGCGTGATGGAGACGATGCCCCAGGCGATGCCGAACATGGTCAGCAGCGTGCGCAGCTTGTGCGCCCACAGCGTGCGAAAAGTGTCCGAAAACAGGTCGCGGAGGTTCATGGTGTCGTCGGTGGTCGCAAGTCATCCGGCCTGAGCCCACAGCCCGCAGTTTTGTGTTCCGCACAGGGAAACCAGACCTGAGGCTCTGCCGGATTCACGGTTTTCGCACCCAGCCGGCTGAGCAGTTCTGGCGACCAGAGCGCCAGCGATTCGCCGGTGGCGGCGTTGTGGCGCGCGCCGGCTTCGTTATAGGCAATCAGGAGCTCAGCCGGATTGCACAGGCGGGCGATCAGTTCGTCCCGGCCCAACCCCTGTTCGATGGTGACCGCCATTTTCCAGCCCACCGTGTACCAGGGGCCTTGCACACCAAAGAACGAGAATGCCACGTTGCGGATCTCCTCCTCCGTCTTCAGACGGCGATTCAGCACATCCAGGAAAGACTGCTCGATCTTGCGAAGATCGGCATTGAAGTTGGCGACGTCGCGGTCCCAGCGTGCGCGGTCCTCGGCAGGACTCGTGGCGTGCGGATGGACATCCGGGCCGCCGGCCGCAGCCAGCATGGCAAGGCCTTCGCCGAACGCCCCGACCCATTCCAGAACCGTGCGCACTTCCTCGGGCTGTTGCTTGAACTCGGCAGATTCGAACCAGGGCAGGCATGCGGTGCTCAGGCCGACGTGGTGCAGCTCATGGGCGACGGTGTTTTCAAACTGCGCTGGAGTAAGTTCCGGGTCCAGGTAGAGAAAAATTGCCGGGTCGGTTTCCAGTTCAAATACGAAACTGTTCGTCTTAGGTTTGATGACCGGATAGATCTTTGCGCGCAGGCGTGTCCTGGCGGGCAGGTAAGCCAGTGCGCGCTGCGCGGCTGCGGTCAGGTCCGCCTGCTTCCAGCTTTTAAGTGTACGCGAGTGGGCATCCGCACGTTCGAGCAATTCCGCCGAGAACACGAACTTCTGAAAATCCGAATCGGTAAATTCGCGTTGCAGCGAAGCCCCCGCTTTTTCAGCCGTTGATACCCTTCACTCGAAAAGAGCCGTTTCCAGTCGGCTTCGCTAACGGTTTCACCGCGCTGACGCTTGGCCAGAATCGTGAGCAACGCGTCGGCCTCGTCGGTGACCATGCGGACTTCGAGAGGCAGCTCGCGCGGCGCTGACTGCGGCGTGACTGCCAGCATGGCAGAGGCAATCAGCAGCGCGGCGGACAAAAATCTACAACCTGGCATTGCCGGTTTCCTCGCGCAGCCTCGAGATTCATTGCAGGATGACCTGCTGGCCCTCGGCGAGGCCATCGAGCAGCTCGGTCTTCACGCCGTTCGAGATGCCCAATTTCACTGCCACGCGGCGGCGGCCGCGCTCGGCTTTCGGGTCAGGCACTTCGAGGAAGGTGTTGCGCTCGCGGTCGTAGATGACTGCGGATTCCGGTACCAGCAGTACACCTTTCCGCTCCTCGAGAATGATCTCTGCGTTGGCGGTCATATTGGCCTTCAGCTCGCCGCCCGGGTTGTGAATCGAAACCCGGACCTCGAACGTGGTGACGTTGTCCCGTTCCACGCCCAGCGGGGAAATTTTGGTCACGTGCCCCTGGAACGTTTTGTCCTTGAAGGATTCGACGACGATGCGCGCCGGCTGATTCAGATAGACTTTGCCAATGTCGGCCTCGTCCACCTTGCCGAGCACGTAGACGTCGCTTACGTCACCCAGCGTCATCACCAGGGTGGCCTGAGAGCCGAGCACGAGGATGGAACTGACGGCGTCGCCCACTTCCACGTCGCGCGAAAGCACCAGGCCGTCCATCGGGCTGGTGATGGTGGCATTGCGCAGATCTTCCTCGGAGCGTTCGAGCGCAGCCTGGGCCTGCGCGACCTGGGCCCGTGCGCGGGCCACTTCGGCGCGGCTCACACCCAGGTTGCGCAACGCGGCCTGCTGGCGGTTCAGCGCAAGCTGATAGTTCTTTTCCGCCTCTTCCAGCGTGCTTTTGGCGATCAGGCCCTCTTCGTACAGGTTGCGGGCCCGTTCCCAACTGGCCTTCAGGAACGGCAGGTCGGGGCCTTCGGCTTCCACCTGATTGCGTTCCAAGATGGCGAGCGCGGCCTGTTCCGCGGCCTGGGCGGCCTGCAGTTGCGCACGGGCTTCGCGAACACGGGCGGCCAGTTCTTCCCGGTCCAGTTCGACGAGCACCTGGCCTTGCCGGACGCGGTCTCCATAGTCCACGTAGATGCGCTTGACGATGCCACTGGCCTTGGACTTCACCTCCACCTTGGCGAGCGGCTGCACCTTGCCGGTGGCCACCACGGAGCGGGCAATATCACCGCGTTCGACGACGGCCAACCGGGAAGGATCGATGGTGGCGTTGGAGCTGAAGACGTGCGTAGTGCCAAATACCGCCGCAAGAAGCAGCAGGGCCGCCGCAGAGACCCAGAGCCACCGACGGCGTCGTCGAGCCTGGTTTCGCATTCTCCCCATCCTCCAACGAACGCGTGCACTCCACAAAGAAATACGCACGGATGCGCGAAATGTTCCCAGGTCCCTCCAAGGCCGGGACCCTGCGCGGCTGCTGTCTTGGACGGGCCAGGAGGAACAAAGTAGGCAGCTACCCTCGAAAAAAAACAGAGCGTCCCGACCGACAGGGTCGGGACGCTCGGGTTGAGCAGGGGTCTTGTCGCGCTAGTGCTGGGGTGGTTGCGGCGGCTGCGGCGGCTGGACGGACCGGGGCGACTGCGCGGCCACGGCATCGGCCGGCTGCGCCACGTAGCGCGTCAGGTACGGCCGGAACGGTGTGACCTCAAGCGGCATTTTTTCGCGCGCAGAGATCAACGCCACCGGACGCGCGTTCAACAACGACACTTCGTTGCTCCAGGGATTCAGCTTGATGCGGGAGCCGAGCGGCAGCGCGGCGATCTGGTCCAACTGGCCCGGTTCGAGCTGCGGGGCCGCCGCGAGCAGATCGCGATTGATCAGCACACTGTTGCCCAGATGCGGGCTGACCAGCCGCCGCTGAACCTGGGCCCGCTGCTGAAGCTGACGCAGGAAGAGGCCGGCGCTGTGCAACTTGTCCTTGTAGGGCGAGTTGTGAAGCAGCTCGCTGGCCTTGGCCGCGACCTTGTCGTCGCTGGTGTGCGAGGCAAACGAGAACCGGCGGAAGACCTCTTCGCTGGGGAACAGCAGCCGATCCACAAAGCCCCAGCGATCGGCATCCACGCGCGGCTCGATCAAGATGTGAGCCAGTTCGTGGGCCAGGACCGCCGCCAGGCTGGCTTCGTCCGGCAGCACATCGAGCAGACCGCGACTGACGACGATGGTGTGGCCAAAGCTGAACGATTCCAGTGTGGAGGTCAGCAGCACGCGACACTGCACTTCCGGCTGGATATCGAGGTTGTTGGTTACCTGGAGGTTGTTCACGACGGTTTCCAAGATTTTGTCCACGTCGCCCCGTGGCGCCACCAGACCGATCGTTTCCAGGCGATGGACAACGTTGATTTCCGCCTCACGCTGCCAGAGCCGCTGCGCTTCGATCGGGGAGACATCCGGCGAGGTTTCGCTCTGATCCACCAAGGGGACAGCGGTTTCGACGCGGATCGCACTGAATTCATCGGCCTGCCGTTTCGTCTTCAGGCTGTAGCCCCACAGGCGCGTTTGTGCCTTGAAGCGAACGCGCATCCAGAGCGTGTCTTTCAAATCGGATTCGGCCGTGTAGACGTACGCCGGCACCCACAGGCCGGGCGCGGCATTCACGCGCCAGCTATCAAAATGGAAGCGGAAACCGGTCAGGGTGCGTTCCGGCGTGCGCACACCGTTGAAGCGGACAATCGTGTAG
>JAIMBE010000071.1 GCA_023511565.1 Bacillota bacterium | reverse complement strand
AAATCACTGCGGGAATGCCGAGCTGTTCGACCTCGCGGCATTCCTCCAGCAGTTGGTCCACCGACTGCTGATAGATGCCGGGCATCGAGCGGACTTCGTTGCGCACGCGGGTTCCCGGGCCGACAAACATCGGATAAACGAGGCCTTCCGTGCCCAGGCGCGTCTCTCGGACAAAGCTGCGGAGTAGCTCATTCCGGCGCAGTCGTCGGGGTCGGTGCGTAGGAAAACTCATGGCGCTTTTGCTCCTGTGGACAGGCTTCCAGAAAAATAGGCGATCAAGGCTGCAACCAGCCCTTCGGCCGTAGAGGTTTCGGCTTCGATGGCCACGGGAAAGCCGGCGTCCCGGATGGCAGCGGCGGTCACCGGACCGATCGCCGCCAGCACCACCGAGTCGGAAAGTCTCCGGAGGCGATCCCCGCCGCTCAGCTCCAGAAAATGCTCGAATGCGGTGGGACTGGTGAACGTGATCGCGTCCACCTCGCCCACCAGAATCCGATCCAGCACCCGGCGGTCCGCTCCCACCGGTGCGCCGGTCTGGTAGGCGATCACTTCGGTCACCACCGCGCCCAGCGCGCGCAGGGCCACCGGCAACTCTTCCCGCGCGCGATCGCTGCGCGGCAATAGAATCTTCGCTCCGGCGACCTCGAGGCGCAGCTCCTCTGCCAGGCCGGCCCCCAGGAACCGCGAGGCCACCCGGGCCACTCGAATCCCCTGTTGCTGAGCAGCGTCGGCAGTGGCCGGACCAACGGCCGCCACCTGCGGCCGCGTCGTGTAGCCGGAAGGTAGATCCAGACCCAGGGCGCGGCAACGGTCGCAGAAAAAGCGCACCGCATTGCGGCTGGTGAACAAAATCCAGTCAAATTGGCTCAGGTTTCGGAGGGCCTGATCGAGCGGTGCTAGATCTTCGGGTGGGCGGAATGCAAGCGTGGGCAGGAGCAGAACCTCAGCACCCGCCTCGGCCAAACGAGTGATTAGTTCCTGGGCCTGCTCCGGAGCGCGCGTCACCACCACGCGTTTACCGAGCAACGGCTGGGCGAGGTTCATGAGCGGCTCCTGAACTCCCGGCCCGCAAGCTGCAACAGCCGGTCGGCACCAGATTCCAGAAGGGTCTGCGCCAGGCGACGTCCCAACGCGACAGCGTTGGCCGGCTGGTCTGCGGCTTGCTGGCGGATACAGGCGCTGCCATCGGAGGCCAACACCGCTGCGTCCAGCACCAGACGACCCTCCTGGACGCGTCCCCAGGCGCCCACGGGTACCTGGCAGCCACCCTGCAACGCCGACAGCAGGGCGCGCTCCGCAGTGATGGCGGCGCGGGTTTCCGGGTGATCCAGAGCCGCCAGCAACTCGCACACCGGACGGTCGTCGGCACGGCATTCGATGCCAAGCGCACCCTGCCCGACCGCGGGCAGGCTGATTTCCGGGGGAAGAACTTCCGTGATGCGATCGCTGGCCCCGAGCCGATCCAAGCCGGCCTTGGCCAGGACGATGGCCTCCACCTCCCCGGCAGAGAGTTTGCGCAGGCGCGTATCCACGTTGCCGCGGAGGGGCACCACACGCAGGTCGCGGCGGAACCAGAGCAACTGCGCCTGCCGTCGCAAGCTGCTTGTTCCGATCCGTGCGCCGTCAGGCAGCGTGCGCAGCCCGGCCCCGTTGCGGGAGACCAGGGCGTCGCGAACGTCTTCCCGCTGGCAAATGGCCGCGAGCACCAGCCCGTCGGGGATTTCCGTCGGCACGTCTTTCATGCTGTGCACTGCCAGGTCAACGCGCTGGCCGAGCAGCGCTTCTTCCAGTTCCTTTATGAATACGCCTTTCAGGCCGATCGCGGCAAGTTGCGAAGTCTGGAACTGATCACCGGACGTTTTGATGACGACGAGCTCAGCCTCGACGCCCAAGTCGGCCAGACGAGCCCGGACATGCTGAGCCTGCCAGAGCGCCAGCGCACTGCCGCGCGTGCCGATGCGGAGCCTCTTCACACGGTGCCTTTCGTGATGCCGAGCAGATCGCGCACCCGGTCCATCCGGCGAACTCGTTCGCGCAGAGCCGGCATGTGCCGGAGCTGCGCTTCCGGCTCGAGACGGGCCAGGGCGAGCAGCTCTTCGGCGATGCCTCGCAGATCGCGACGCTCCTGCGGGGAGAGATCGTGCATGCGTTCGAGGCGCTGATCGAGCGCCGCCGCATCTGGGGCGGTGCCCTGGTGTCGCAGCGACCGCAACAGCTCGACCATCTCCGCCGCCGCGCGCCAGGCCTCGAACCGCGCCACATGCTCTTCGACAATCTGCTCGGCGCGGGGAATCTCCTGCTGCCGGGCACGACGATTCTGCTTCACGATCTCCGCCAGACTGTCCAGATTGTACAGGTAGACGTTGTAGAGCGTGCCCACTTCGGCTTCGACGTTCCGCGGCACGCCCAAGTCAATCACAAACAGCGGGCGATTGCCGCGGGCGGCCATGGCCGTTTCCAGTTCCGCGCGGGTCAACCACGGCTCGCGGACCGCCAGCGAAGTGACCACAATGTCCGGCCGGGACCAAATCTGCGACAGCTCGTCCCAACGCACCGCCTCACCGTGGAAGCGGGCTGCCAAGGCGCAGGCGCGCTCCCAGGAGCGATTCGCCACCAGCAGGTTCCGGATTTTCCGGTTCCGGAGATGCTCGACGAGCTGTTCGCCCACCGTGCCCGCGCCGACAATCAGGGCCGTGCACTCGCGCAGCCGGCCGAAGATCTGCTCGGCGAGCTTGACAGCCGCAAAGGCCACCGACATCGGCCCGGCTCCCAGACCGGTCTGCGAGCGCACCCGCCGGCCGGCTTCGAGCGCACCCTGAAACATCCGGTTCAGCACCGGGCCAGTGGTGCCGTTGGCAAAGGCGCGCTGGTAGGCGGTGCGCACCTGGCCCAGGATTTCCGCCTCGCCCAGCAACATCGAGTCCAGTCCCGCCGCCACGCGGAACAGGTGCCGCACTGCGTCCGCGTCTTCATGAACGTACAGGCTCGACGCGAGCGCCACCGGTGACAACCCGTGGAAGGCAGCGAAGTAGTCCCGCAAGGCGGGGACCGTCTCCGTCGCGTCCGGGTCGGGCACCGCATAGAGTTCGCTGCGATTGCAGGTGGAAAGCACGGCAGCTTCGCGGAGCAAGGGGCGGTCCTGGTGCGTGGGCCGGGTCAGTTCGGCGGCCGCGCGCCGAGCCTGCTCGGGATCGAAGGCCACACGCTCGCGCAGCTCGACCGGCGCGGTGCGGTGATTGATGCCCATCACCAGGATACGCACAGCCCTGTCCACTCCTCGGCGGATCGCGGTTTGACCGGGCGAACCATCTCTCTAAAAATATCGGTGAAACTTCGACCAGTAGAGATTGACAATCGTCAGGCTGAACAGCACGACAACAAAATTGATCACGCACAGCCACGAGGCGCGTGCTCCGCGCCACGTGGTCGTGCGGCCGAGCCAGAGGTAAGCCGCATACCCCAACAGAATGACAACAGAGACAATTTCCTTCGGATCGTTCGACCAGAGTTGTCCGCGCACATCGCGGGAAACCACCAGCCCCAGCCCGATTCCCGCGAGCAGGGCCAGCAGACCGACAGCCACACTGCTGCGGCTCATCCGCTCGAGTAGCTCCAAGGCGGGGAAACGCCAGAAGGTGCGGCCCGGTGCCCGGCCGCGCAACATGCGATTCTGCAGGAGAAAAATCACGCTGAGCACAAAGGCAATCGCAAAGGACGAGTACGCCAGAATGTTCAGCGTGACGTGCAGCGCGAACAAGGTGCTGTGCGTCTCTGGTGGTGCTGGCGGCTGCTGGGGCGCAAACAGGGTGCTGAACAGCGCCAGCACGAAAACCACCGGCACCACAAACGCTCCCACCGACCGCTGCCGGTGAAACACCTCCAGTCCCAGATAGGTCAGCGCAAGCAGCCAGGCAAACAGAGAGAGCGAGCCGGGCAGGTCCTGATAGGGGACGGAATCAAGGGCACGGGCACGCTCCATCAGGCTGAAGTAATGCAGCAGCAGACCTCCCGCCAGCAGCGCGGACGCGCCGAAGCCCATCCACGACCGATTCGTGTACAGCAACCAGAGGTACAGCGCCAGACTGACGGCGTAGAGCAACAGCGCAGCGGTGCTGGTGGGCATAGCCGTTTCGGTGTCGGCCGGCCCGGTGTCCCTGCCTGCGGACAGAACCCGCCGGCCCTCGGCGGCGGAAGGTTTTGGCGGCGGCAAGCCCTTCCCGTGCCGCCCGTCATTATAACGGAAACCAGAGTCGATGCGCACCGCAGCATGCGTGCGGACCCGCCTGCGGTGCCAAGCGCCGCGTTCTCTGCTATCATGGCAGCGGAAGGCAATAAGCTCGCTGCCGATGACCGTCGAAGACCGCAAGACCCTGTTCCTGAGCGCCTGCCGAGGCGAACCGGTCGAACGGGTTCCCGTCTGGATGATGCGGCAGGCCGGCCGCTATCTACCCGAATATCGCGCGATTCGTGCGAAGTACTCGTTCCTCGACGTGTGCAAAACGCCCGAGCTGGCTGTGGAAGTTTCCCTGCAGCCCTATCGTCGGCTCGGGGTGGACACTGTGATTGTATTCAGCGATATCCTGATCCCTGCCGAAGCGATGGGGCTTGCGCTCGAGCTGAGCGACCACGGCCCAGTCCTGCCGGCGCCCGTCCGCTCGTTCGCAGACCTGACACGGTTGCACGACTTCGATCCGGAAACTGAAACCGGGTTCCTGATGGAAACTCTCCGGCAACTCGTCCGCGAAACCGACGGGCGCGTACCGGTGCTGGGCTTTGCCGGTGCCCCCTGGACGGTGGCCTGCTATCTGGTCGAAGGACAGACAAAGGCCGGCTTCGCCACCATCAAGCAGATGCTGTATGCCGAGCCGGGACTCCTGCAGGCGCTGCTCGACCGGGTGGCGCGCAACACAGCGCGCTACCTGCAGGCGCAAATTGCCGCCGGCGCCACCGCAGTACAACTGTTCGACACCTGGGCCGGAGAGCTGGCGCGTGAGGAATTCGACGCCTTTGCCTTGCCGGCGCTGCGACGATTGATCGAAGAGCTGCGCGCCGATCCGCGTGCGCGCACCGCACCAGTGATCCTCTACCTGAAGGCCGCCCACCACCTGCTGGAAAGCGCTGTCCAGGCCGGTGCCGACGTGTTGAGTCTGGACTGGCGTGTGGATCTGGCCGAAGCGCGCCAGCGCTGGCCACACCTGGCGTTGCAAGGCAATGTGGATCCTTGCGTGCTGCTGGGCCCACGAGAAAAAATCGAAGCCGCCGTACGTGCCGCAGTGGCCAAAACGGGCGGTGCCGGGCATATTCTGAATCTGGGGCACGGGATCCTGCCCCAGACGCCGGTGGAAAACGCGCTGGCCTTTGTTCGTGCCGGCCAGCAGGCGCCTGTCGCGGCCTGGACCCCCATGGCCCGGAGTCGAGCCGATGTCTGAGATCCCTGTACAGATTTCGGTTGCGGGCGGATTGAACTTCGAGATCAGCGAAGAGTTCCTCGCGCGGTACAACCGTCCCGGCCCGCGCTACACGAGCTATCCGACGGCGCCCGTGTGGCGGGACGACTTCGGGCCGACCGACTTCGAGGCGGCGGCCCAGGCGGCCGACGAAGCCGGCACACCCGTTTCCCTCTACCAGCACTTGCCGTTCTGTGAACGTCTGTGCCTGTTCTGCGCCTGCAATGTGGTGATCAGCAAAAACAAGCAGGTCGCCCCGCCCTATCTGGAAGCCCTGAAGCACGAAGTGGAGCAGATCAGCCGCTACGTTTCGCGCTGCCGGCCGGTCATTCAGTTTCACTGGGGTGGGGGCACGCCGACCTATCTTTCGCCCGAGCAGCTCGAAGATCTGTTCAGCTACACGCGTGCACGCTTCCAATTTGCGCCGGATGCCGAAATCGGCATCGAGGTCGATCCGCGGGTCACAACGCACGCACACCTGGAAACGGTGCGGCGGCTCGGCTTCAACCGCCTGAGCATGGGCATTCAGGATTTCAACCCGGTCGTGCAAAAAACGGTGCACCGCATCCAGCCCTACGAGATGACCCGCGATCTGATCGTGGCTGCGCGGTCGCTGGGCTTTGAAAGCATCAACGTTGATCTGATCTACGGCCTGCCCTACCAAACCGCAGAAAGCTTCCGCACGACGGTCGAGCAGGTGATTACGCTCGCGCCCGATCGCGTGGCGATGTTCAGCTACGCCCACGTCCCCTGGCTGAAGAAGCAGCAAGGCTCGCTTGCCAAAGTGCTGCCGGAAGGAATGGAGAAGTTCCGCATCTTTCGCACCGGCCTGCAGGCCTTTCTGGACGCCGGCTATCTCTACATCGGCATGGATCACTTCGCGCGTCCCAACGACGAGCTGGCCGTAGCGCAACGCAATCGCACGCTGCATCGCAATTTCCAGGGCTACACGACGAAAGCCGGAGCCGACCTGTACGGGATGGGCGTCAGCGCCATCAGCAGCCTGGGCCCTACCTACGCGCAGAATCACCGCGACGTGACCACCTATCAACAGTGCATCCGGGCCGGCAGGCTGGCCACCATGCGCGGCTACCGCCTCTCGGCGGATGACCTGGTGCGGCGGGCCGTGATCAGCCGTTTGCTTTGCCACACCGTGGTGCCCAAGCGGGAAATCGAACAGGAGTTCGGCATCTGCTTCGATGAATATTTTGCGCCCGAGCTGGCCCGGCTGGAGGCGTTCCGTGCGGACGGGTTGGTCGAACTGCAGCCCGACACGATTTCGGTGACCATGCTGGGACGCATCTTCATCCGGAACGTAGCCATGGTGTTCGATCCGTACCTGGAGCAACAGCAGTTCGCCAGCCGCCCCCTGTTCTCCAAAACCCTGTAAGACGAAACCGCTTTCACCTGGAGGTAGCCAACCATGCGCGTCGTGGTCATCGGTGGCGGTATCTGCGGGCTGGCCTGTGCCTGGCGGCTGCAGCGCCTGGGAGCCGAGGTGCTGCTGCTGGAGCAGAGCGCACGCGTCGGCGGTGTCATGGACAGCCTGGAAGCCGATGGCTTCCTGTTTGAACGCGGACCGCAGAGTTTCCTCTCGAACCCGAACCTGCTTGAGCTGATTGCCGCACTTCGACTGAACGACGAGCTGCTGGAAGCGGACCGGCGTGCACCACGTTTTGTGCTCGTGCGGGGCCGGCTGCACCCAGTGCCGATGGCGCCCCCCACGCTGCTGACCAGCCCGTTGCTGTCGCCGCGCTCGCGATGGCGCATCCTGACGGAAGGCTTCCGCAAGTCGGCGCCGCCGGAGCCGGAGGAATCCGTGGCGGCCTTCACGCGACGAAAATTCGGGCCAGAGCTGCTGGAGCGATTGGTGGGGCCATTTGTCTCCGGCATCTACGCCGGCGACCCAGAACGGCTCAGCCTGCGCGCTGCGTTTCCGATGCTCTACACCTGGGAGCGGGACTACGGCAGCGTGGTGCGCGGAGCGATCCAATCCCGCCGGCAAGCGAAACCGGCGAACCCGAAGACCCGGCCGGTACTTTCGAACTTCCGCAACGGCCTGCGCACTCTGCCTGCTGCGTTGCACCGCGCGCTGGGCGATGCCGTGTGTACCCGCACCACCGTCCACGCTATCGAAGCGCGACGGGCTGACGGCCGGCCGAGCCTCACCCTACGCATCGCCAGCGAGGGCCGGCACGAGGCGCTCACCGCCGACGCCGTGGTCGTGGCCACGCCCGCCTACGCAGCCGCGGCACTGCTCGCCGGAGTGGCTCCAGGCGCCGCAGAGCAGCTTGCCGGCATCGAGTACGCTGCCGTGGGCGTTGTGAACCTGGGCTATCGGAGCGAGCAGGTCGCGCACCGGCTGGAAGGATTCGGCTTTCTGGTGCCCCGCAGTGAAGGTCTGCGCACGCTCGGCACGGTCTGGACCTCCTCGCTGTTCGCTGGCCGTGCGCCGCACGGACGTGTGGCGTTGGCGAGTTTCGTGGGGGGAGCCACCGACCCGGAGGCCGTGCGACAGAGCGATGAGGAGCTGCTCACCACGGTGAGTCAGGAGAATGCCGCTGTGCTGGGCATCACCGGCGCGCCGGTGGTGCAGCACCTGGAACGCTACACACACGCGCTGCCACAGTACAACCTGGGCCACACCCAGCGGCTGCAGGCCGTCCGCGAGGAGCTGAGCCGACGGCCCGGAGTGTTTCTGGCCGGGAACTATCTGGAAGGGCCCTCGATCGGCAACTGCGTGGACGTCGCCTTCCGGACGGCCGTCACGGTCGCCGAATTTCTCGGCACAAAGACAACAACCCAGCAACCCAACTGAGACGAAATCCAGAAACCCGGGGGAAGCCGGGGGTCAGCGATGCGGCCGCTTGTAGCGATGGGCCAGGCGGATGCGCCGCCGGGCGGCGGCTTCGCGCCAACGGCGGCGATCCTCGGCCGTTTCCAGAATCAGCGGGGGCACGGGATGCGGTCGACCCTGCGCGTCGAGAGCAACGAAGGTGACATAGGCACTCGAGCAGTGCTTGCGCTCACCCGTGAGCACGTTTTCCGAGAAGACCTTCACGCCCACCTCCATCGAGGTGCGAAACACACGGTTCACGCTGGATTTGAGAATGATCAGTTCGCCGACCTTGATCGGATTGCGAAAATCCACATAGTCCACCGAAGCGGTGACCACGTAGCTGTTCGAATGCCGATGCGCCGCAATTGCTGCGGCGATGTCAATCAGATGCATCACGCGTCCGCCGAGAATGTTCCCGAGCGGGTTGGCGTCGTTGGGCAGGACGACTTCGGTCATCTCCGCACGCGAATAGCGGACCGGTTTGGCTGCACCCGACTCGGCGGGACGAACCACAGAAACGGTACGGGGTTTGCGCTTGGCCATCGGTAGCGGACTCCAGACTTTTGGAATTTCACCTGAGGCAGATATAATACGCGGCTTGCCTCGATGACCCAAATCCAGAAGAGCCGGCGACAGAGGTTGGAAGAATTCGTAGCGCAGCATCCACAGGATGCCTTCGCACGATACGGGTTGGCCATGGAGTGCGCCAGCACCGGCGATCACGAAGCCGCCCTGGCCCACTTCCGCAAACTGATCGAAACCAATCCGAACTATGTGCCCGGCTTCCAGCAGTTGGGCCAACTGCTCGCCCGGCTCGGGCAAAAAGAGGAGGCCCGGGAAATTTTCACTCGTGGCGTCGCACTGGCGCGCGTCGCCGGCGAGCAGCGGGCGATGGAGGAGATGCAGCAGGCCTTGCAGGAACTTGCGGACTAGCCACCAGGCCGGCAAAATCGCCCCGGAGACCGGTTCCGAGCCAACGCTCTGGTAAGATGAATCCGGCAGGGCACGATGGAGCCACAGCCCCTCCCCCTGTTTCCACTGGAAGTCGTTCTGTTCCCCGCGATGGGGCTGCCGCTGCATATCTTCGAGCCACGCTACAGACTGATGATTGGTCGCTGCCTGGAACAATCGTCGGATTTCGGTGTGGTGCTGGCCCGGGGCCGTCGGCTGGCGGCCGTGGGTTGTTCGGCGCGCATTGAACGCATCGTACGGCGCCATCCCGACGGGCGCCTGGACATCTGGACCGTGGGCATGGAACGGTTTCGCATTCTGCAAGTGATTGAAGACGAGCCCTATCTGCAGGCCTGGCCCGAATTTTTTGACGACGAAGAGCCCGCGCTCGAACCGCCCGGGCAGGCCGAGCTGATTGCGCTGTACGAAAAGTGCGTTCGCCTGTTGAGCGGGGCGCGCAGCGAATTTTCCCGGCCCCAGCCGGAGCTTTCCGTATCCATGCAGATGGCCGCGGTGCTGCCGCTCGAGCTGGACTTCAAACAGAAGCTGCTCGAATCGCGCAGCGAAGCTGAACGGCAACAGTGGCTTCGCGCGCGACTGTGGCAGTGGCTGCCGGAACTCGAGCAAATCGACCGGGCGCGCCGGAAGGCGGGCAGCAACGGTCGCGGCGCCGTACTTGGCCGGCCACAATGAACCGGATCTGCCCGACCCGATCCGCGTCACACACCGGGCGGTTGGGACCGAGGCGATAACGTCATATAATGGGTGCTGCCGCATCGGCCACCGCGCCGGGGCGCACAGAAAGTTCGAGACCGATGAGCCAGCGTCCCGCTACTCTGGGTGAACTCCGCCGCAGCCAGTGGTCCGAAGCCCGTCTGGCAAACCGCAGCGTCAAGCAGGAGATGCGCGAAAACCTGCTGGCGAAGATCGAGGCGGGCGAACCCCTTTTCCCCGGCATCCATGGCTATGAAGACACCGTCGTGCCGCAGATCGTCAATGCCATTCTGTCGCGACACAACTTCATCCTGCTCGGCCTGCGCGGGCAGGCCAAAAGCCGCCTCCTGCGCAGCCTGGTGAATTTTCTCGACGAGGCCATTCCGGTGGTGGCCGGATGCGAGATCAACGACAACCCATACCGTCCGATCTGCCGCGCCTGCCGGGAACGGATCGCGACGCTGGGTGACGCCACCCCGATCGCCTGGCTGGACCGCGCTGCCCGGTACGTCGAGAAATTGGCCACACCCGACGTGACCATCGCCGACATGATTGGCGACGTGGACCCGATCAAAGCCGCCCGCGGCGGTCGCGATCTCTCCGATGAACTGACGATCCACTACGGCCTGCTGCCGCGGGCCAACCGCGGCATCTTTGCCATCAACGAACTCCCGGACCTGGCGGGCAAAATTCAGGTGGGCCTGTTCAACATCATGCAGGAAGGCGACGTGCAGATCAAAGGCTATCCGGTGCGCCTGCCGCTGGATGTCCTGCTGGTGTTCACGGCGAACCCGGAGGATTACACCGCACGCGGAAAAATCATCACGCCGCTGAAAGACCGGATCGGTTCGGAAATCCGTACCCATTACCCGACCACACTGCAGGAAGCCATGACCATTACCGCCCAGGAGGCCTGGGTCGAGCGCGACGGCCGGCCCATGTTCATCCCGGAGTTCGTCCGCGAGGCCATCGAAGAAATTGCCTTCCTGGCCCGGAGCGACAAGCGGGTGGACCGGCGCTCGGGCGTCAGCCAGCGGCTGCCCATCTCCACACTCGAAAGCGTGCTCAGCAACGCCGAACAGCGCGCCGTTCGCAACCGTGAGCCACAGGTGGTCGCGCGCGTGGCGGACATCTACGCCGCTATCCCGGCCATCACCGGCAAGCTGGAACTGGAATACGAGGGCGAGCTGAAAGGGGCGGAAACCATTGCCGCCGAACTGATCCGCGCCGCCGTGGGAAAAACGTTCGGCCGGTATTTCGCCGACGTCAATCTGCAGCCCGTGGTGCAGTGGTTCGAGATGGGCGGGGAACTGAAACTCCCGGCCAACGCCCCGGCCCAGGAGCTGGTCCAACGATTCGGCGCGATTCAGGGCCTGTTGGAACAGGTCGAACGCTTGGGCACCTCACCCCGGGGCGAGCCGCCCGTCGTGGCTGCAGCTGCGGAGTTCATCCTCGAAGGCCTGTGGGCCAACCGGCGTATCCAGCGCAGCGAAGAACGGGGCTTCTATGCGGAGAAACCGCGGCTGGCCGAACCGCGCGAACCCCGGGAACCCGGCGTGCTCCATCGCGCCGGCGATCGACAGGTACAGGTACTCGGACTCGAGCTCCCGATGGAGCTGCTCGTTCAGCGCGGTCTCCAGCGATGGGTCGAGCACCTCGATCACCTCCTCGCGGCGGCCATCCTACCCGGCGGCGAGCCCGGGTCGGTCCTCGCGGTTGCGCATCGCCTCGGCCGCCTGGGCGAAGTAGGCGTCGAAGGCCCGGCGGACGTCGGCCGGCGGGTCCAGCGCGTCCAAGGCGTCGCGCATGTGCCGGAGCCATCGATCGCGGGCGTCGGCGTCGATCGGGAACGGCGCGTGACGAAGACGCAGCCGCGGGTGTCCGCGCTCCTGCTCGTAGCGCGTCGGCCCACCCCAGTACTGCGCGAGGAACAGCGTCAGGCGCCGGCGCGCGTCCGTGAGGTCCTCGGGCGTCGGGTACAGGGCGAGCAGCGGGGGGTCGGAGGCCACGCCCTCGTAGAAGCGGTCGACGAGCGCCTCGAAGAACGCCATCCCGCCGACCACGTCGTACACGGTCCGGGCTTCGGCCACGGTCGCGAGTCTACGGGCACGCCGGCGGGTAGACTGGCCACCCCGGGCGGGACACCGAGGTCCGAACGCGGTCGGCGCCGAGGGATGGCGCGGCGCACCGGCGCCCGGACGAGCCAGACCGATGCGGATCGAGAGCGACACCCTGGCCGACGGCATGCCGATCCCGGAGCGCTGCGCGGTCGCCACGCCGACCCCCGACGGACGCTCCGAGCTCGCCGGCGGCGACCGCAGCCCCCACCTGCGCTGGTCGGGGGAGCCGCCGCAGACGCGCTCCTTCGCGATCGTGGTCGTCGACCCCGACGTGCCGGCCGACCGGAACCGGATGGGCGTCGAGGGGCTTGCGCTGGGCGAGGACGAGCCGCGGGTCGAGTTCGCCCACTGGCTCGTCGTCGACATCCCGGCCGACGTCCACGAGATCCCCGAGGGCGCCGACGGGGACGGCTTCGTGCCGCACGGCAAGCCCCCGGGCCCGCTGCCGATCGGCGGGATCAGCGGTCGGAACGGCTACGGTGAGCTGTTCGAGGGCAACCCGGAGCTCGAGGGCACCGCCGTCACCCACCGGCGCCAGCCCTACTG
>JAIMBE010000070.1 GCA_023511565.1 Bacillota bacterium | reverse complement strand
GCGCGCACCCCCGCGTGCGCGCCGCCCCACCGGAACAGTGCGACCGCCGCAATGGCGGTCAGCACGCCCAGCCCCAGAATACCTTTCCCCAGCAACCATCCAGGCAACCTCATCTTGCCATCATTGTTAATTCGCATTAACTACGACTCCTAATTTAAGTTAATATGCTTGTCAAGCCCAATGATAGTGCGACCGCCGCAATGGCGGTCAGCACGCCCAACCCCAGAATACCTTTCCCCAGCAACCATCCAGGCAACCTCATCTTGCCATCATTCATTGTTAATTCGCATTAACTAAGAATAATAAGTTAGGTTAATATGCTTGTCAAGCCCATGATGTGGATCCACAGTCTACCGGTGCGACGGTTCCGCTGCGCTGAACGTTTCGGGCGGAAACGGGGAGGGGTTGGCCGCTGCACCTACTCCATGCGGCGGCGGGCAGCTTCGAGCAATTCTTCCAGCCGGGCAGGTTCGGGCACGCGACCCTGCGCGAACTGCGGCGAGCCCCCACCTCGGCCGCCGGCCACGGCCAGAACGTGCTGCAGTAGTGCGTTCATGTCACCACTCAGTCCGCGCGATTGTGCAAAGATCACGTGGCCGCCGGTGCGCGTGCCCACCAGGACGCGCACCTTGTCTTCGGCAATCATCTTGTTCACCAACAGCCGCAGGTAGCCCGGTTCGAGATGCTCGAACACCTGCACGAGCTGCCGGGCGCCGTCGCGGCGCATTTCAGCCCGCGTGGCCAGCAGCGAAAGTGCTTCGAACTCGGCCAGTTGCTCCTGCAGACGTTGCCGCTCCCGATACAGGGCCTGCCGCTCCTGCAGCGCACGCGCCAGCAGGGTGGGCACTTCGGTCGGGGCGCAGCTCAGCCGTCGGGCCGTTTCGTCGAGCGTCTCGAAATCGGCGCGGGCCGCAGCGACCGCTCGCTGCCCGCAGAGGAATTCCACCCGCCAGTGGCTGCGCACTTTCTCGCACCGTCGCAGTAGGATGCTGCCAATCTGTCCGGTTCGGGCCACGTGGGTGCCGCCGCACGGCTGGCGGTCGCAGCCCTCGATCTCGATTACCCGCAGCAGACCGGCACGCGCCACCGGCCGACGCACATCCCTCCCGACCAGCTCTTCGGCGCGGGCCCAGCGGATGTCCACACGCCGGTCTTCAGTCACGATCTCGTTGGCCCGCAGCTCGACTTCGGCCAGATGATGCGGCAGTAGCACAGGCGTCGCCAGATCGATCGACGACGCGCTGCGACCCAGATGAAACGATACGGTGGGCATGCCGAAGCGGTCCGCAAACACGGCGGAGAGCAGATGCTGGCCGGTATGCTGTTGCATGTGATCCCAACGGCGCGGCCAGTCGATCACCCCATGCACCGGCCCCGGCGCCAGTGCGGAGTCGGTCACATGCACCACCGTGTCCTCTTCGGTTTCGTGCACGTCCAGCACATGCGCATTGCCCAGCCTGCCGGTGTCGTGTGGTTGACCGCCCGACGTGGGATAAAACGCTGTGCGGTCAAGCAGAATCTGCCAGCGTTCTGGCGATCCGGGTGCCTGCGCACAGGCAAGGACCTGCGCATCGAACTCGCACAAAAAGGCATCGTGGTAGTAGAGCCGTTCCGTCATGTTCCGCTGCCCTGCGGCGTGCGGCCGGCAGGCGACTCCGCCGGCTGTTCCCGCAACGCCTGCGTCCAAGCCTCTGAGTACTTGTATCCGCTGCCGGTGTTGAACAGCACCACCGTTTCCTGAGCGTTGAGCCACCCCTGCTCCTTCAGATGGCACGCGGCGGCCACCGTGGCGGCGCCTTCCGGCGAGGCGAAGATGCCCTCCCGAGCAGCTAGTTCGCAGGCCGCCCGGAGCATCTCTGCGTCCGACACAGCCACAGCAGTTCCCGAGCTGCTGCGAATCGCTGCGAGCATCAGGAAATCGCCCAGCGGTTTGGGGACGCGCAAACCGGAGGCAATTGTGTGCGCGTGTTCCCAGAACTCACAGGATTCCCCGCCCTTTTCGAAGGCCTCTACGACGGGCGCGCAGCCGGCAGCCTGCACGGCTACCATCCGCGGACGGTCCGGACTGATGCAGCCCATGGCTTCGAGCTCGTCGAAGGCTTTCCACATGCCAATCAAACCCACCCCTCCACCCGCTGGATAGATGATCACATCGGGCAGTCGTCCGAGTTGCTCGAACAGTTCCAGCCCCATCGTTTTTTTGCCTTCGATCCGGTACGGTTCTTTCAGCGTGGTGACTTCAAACCAGTTGCGGCGGCGTGCCTGCTCGGCCACGTATCGGCCACAGTCACTGATCAATCCATCCAGTTGAATCACCTCCGCGCCAAACGCACGGCACTCCAACACATTGGCGGAGGGGGTATCGGCCGGCATCACCACCACGCAGCGCAGTCCGGCTTGCGCCGCATACGCGGCCAGTGCGCCACCGGCATTGCCGGCCGTAGGGATCGCCACTGTTTCGGCGCCGAGCGCTCTGGCTCGCGTCACCGCCGCAGAAAGCCCGCGCGCCTTGAAGGAACCGGTCGGGTTCAAGCCTTCGTCCTTGATGAACAGCTTTGACAGACCGAGCCTGTCGCCCAACCGGCGCACGTGCAGCAGGGGTGTCAGACCCTCGCCGAGCGAGACCGGCTCGCCCGGGGGCAGCAGTTCGCGGTAGCGCCACATGGTGGTCGGCCGGAGCGACCGCAGCGGCTCGCCGCCGTCCGGGCGGAACCACGGCGTCAGCGTCCGCGCAGCGGCGTGCAGGTCATACCGGGCCAGCAGCGGCCCACCACAGAAACAGAGATTGATCAACTGCTCATGCGAATACGGGCGCCGACAGCGCGAGCATTCCAGATGGGTCAGCGTGCTCTGCATCGCCACAGAAGTGTACCATGCCGCCCATCAAGCTACCGGCTCGCAGCCGCGCCACTCGGCTGTTCTGTTGTGTGCTGTCGCGGTAGAATGGCTGTCCATGCCGATCCGCCTGATCGCGATTGATATTGACGGGACGCTGCTGAATTCGCGCTGGGAACTGCCCGAAGCCAACCGCGAAGCCATCGGGGCGGCCGTCGCCCGGGGCGTAGAAATCGTTCTGGTCACCGGTCGTCGGTTTGACTTTGCCCTGCCGATTGCGCACCTGCTGGCCGTACCGGTCGTGCTCGTGGTGAATAACGGCGCGCTGATCAAATCACCCGACGGCACCACGCACCTGCGGAGGCTGCTCCCGCGGGCCCTGGCGCGCGCCGTGCTCGAAGCTACACCCGAATTTCGTGCCGGCGCGGCCGTGATGTTTGACCGCCCTCGCGAGAATCAGGTCATTTTCGAACAGATCGACTGGGAGGACGCACAACGCCGAGACTACTTCGAGCGCAATCGCAGCTTCCTGGCGGAAATCGCACCGCTGGAATCCTGTCTGACCGAAGATCCGATTCAGGTGCTGTTCACCGGTCCGGTCGAACGCATGCGCGAACTCGCGCGCCGGTTGAACCGCTTGCCCATGCGCGACCAGTTCTCCCTGGCGCTGACCGAGTACGCGTCGCGCAATTTTGCCCTGGTGGACGTTGTACAGCGCAGCACCTCGAAAGGCTCTGCTCTGCAGGAATGGGCGTCGCGCCGGAAAATTTCCCGCGACGAAATTCTCGCCATCGGTGATAATCTGAACGACCGCGAAATGCTGGAATGGGCCGGCATCCGGGTGCTGATGGGCAACTGCGTTCCGGAGCTGCGCCAGCTCGGCTGGCCCGTCACCTTGACGAACGACGAGGCCGGCGTGGCTGCCGCCATCGAGGCCTTTGCCCTGCACCCGGACGGACACGGTTAGCCGCCATGGGGTACTTCCGCCCGGTCTGGATTCGCGCCGCGCTTTTGGCCGCCGCAGTGGTGCTGCCCGTCGGCACGCGTGCCGATTACGCAGTGCTCCGCAATGGACAGCGGCTGCACATCACCGGCTACGAACGCATCGGCGAATCCGTCAAGCTGCATTTGCGCGGCGGCTACGCGCTGATTCCAGCCGCGGCGCTGGTGCGCATCGAACCGGAAGATTTCCAGAACGCGGCGGCTGTTGTCCCACAGCCACCTGTCTTCGATCCCTTTGCCGAATGGATCGTCGAAGCTGCGCGCTCCCACGGCTTAGACCCCGCCCTGGTGGCCAGTGTGATTGCCGTCGAGTCGGGGTTCGATCCCCGCGCTGTTTCCCGCCGCAATGCGCAGGGGCTGATGCAACTGCTCCCGAGCACCGCCGCCCAGCTCGGGGTGCGCAACAGTTTCGATCCCCGCGAAAACATCCTAGCCGGCACGCGCTACCTAGCTGAGCTGCTGACTCGTTTTGCCGGCGACCTGATTTTGGCGCTGGCAGCTTACAATGCCGGCCCGGGACGGGTTGTCGAGCATGGCGGCATCCCGCCCATCGCGGAGACGCGCAGCTACATCGAGCGCGTGCTGACCGAATACCGCCGGCGCACGGCCGCCCTACCGTGATCGCTCCGGCGCTTGGTTACCGGGGAGACTGTGGCTGGGTGGGTGGCTGCGGAGCTTTGCCCGGCTGCGGACGCCCGGCACCGTGTGGCCCCGGCGGCGTGGTCCCTACGAAAGCCTGATCCTCGGTTGGATCCCAGAGGAACTCCCACTGCTGGTAGTTGCCGTAGCCCTTGTAGTACTTGATCGAAGGTCTCTGGATCTTGCTGGCCACACCGATAATGTTCCCACCAATGAGGGGCCGACTGGCATCCGGCAGATTTTGCGACGCGGGCTCCGGGGGCCGCTGCGGACTCGCCGCTTCTCCCGGCGTTGGCTGAACGGTGCCGGAGGTCGGGGCCTGTCCGGGTGGCTGCGGCAGGCGAATCAGACCGGTGCGCGTGATGCTGCCGATCAACTGCCCGTTCGGCGCCATGTAGATCAGTCGCCAGGAGCCATCTTCGCGATTCATCGGGTCGGAATACGCTTTGCGAATGAAACGGATGTTGTTCTGCGGTTCCGTCAGGTCTTCCAACTTCTGCGGGAACCGTCCGTTCTTGCGGAAGTAGAGTTTCACGGCGCGGGCGTACTGCTGGCCGCGCCAGATCAGCTCCTCTTCCCGCTCGCGCTGTCCCTGGGTGAGCAGGTCGGGAACGGCGGCGCTGAGGGCAATGATCAGCACGGCCACCAAAAACACCGCGCTCAGCAGCGCGTAGCCAGCTTGTGTGGTGCGGGTCTGCGAAGGCATGGGTTACCCCTGTGGCGGCTGTTCGAGTAGGAGCGTGGCGCGTCGCCCGCTGGAGACTTCCTCGATCACCGCGTTGGCGCTGCCCAGTTGCACCACGCGGAAGCGGGTCATCACCGTCTCGCCCTCGGCCGCAATCCAGACCTCTTCTCCGTTCGTAAACGCGCCCCGGCGCCGGCCCGAACGTGGATCCTCCACATAGCCGAAGTACGTGAACGGAATCGTCAACGGCGGCGGCCCGGCCGGGGGCGGAGGCGGGGGTGGCGACTGGGCTACCGGCTCGGCAGCAGGCGGTGGCGGCAGCGACGCACTGAAGATGTTCCGATGCGTGCCCGTATACTCAATCTGCCGCTTGCGCTCCTGCAGATCCAAACGCAGTGTCGGGTCGGGCACCTGCAGCGGCGTGTATTGCGCGGGTGCACTGAACACACGCACCAGTTGCGTCGTCCGGTTCTGCTGGAGATAGAAGACGCCGAGCAGCACCAGCAACACAAAGATCAGGAAATAAACGCGCCATCGCTTCCACATAGCGCTCGACCTGATCAGCCGCCCACCACCGCCTGCGGCAGGGCATTGCGGAAGTAGGTCTTCACCTCCAGGGTCAGTTTGATGCGCCCGGCCGTGCTCGAGGCCAGTGCCAAACTGTTCATCAGATAGAAATGCTCGCTGCGTTCCAGTCCGTTGATGAACCGCACCAGGGCCGGGTAATCGCCTTCCACGTTCACCTCGATGCGCACCTCCGTCAGCTGTCGCTTGTCCACGGAGTCCTGCCGAAAGCCGATCCGCTGGATTTCCAGACCCGCACGCTGAGCGAGTCGGGTGAAATCGGTCAGCACAGCCGAATAGCCGCGGCTGGCGTCCAGGAACTGCTGCTCGAAGAAGTTCGCGCACTGCTGGGCCACCTTGGGCAGGTTGCTGCGAACCGCCTGGGCCCTGACGACGTCATCGCTCAGTTGACGGAACTGCATGGCCAGCCGGTCCCGCTCCTCGCGCAACGCCGTCGGCTGGGCCCCGGAGCGGATCACCAGACCGGCCAACACCAGGTCGGCCAGCACAATGAGGCCCAAGGTGACACGCACCCGACGTTTCCAGTGTCGCGCGGGTCGTTTCATGGCACCCTCGAAACGTACCAAGCCACCAGCTCCACCTGTACCTGGTCGGTGTCGCGCCCACTGCGCGGCCGTGTCTCCGTCAACAAGTGGTAGCGTTCAAACTCGTTGGCTTGATCCAGCGTTTGCAGGAACTTCAGCTTGGCCTCGTCACTGGTGGCGCCAATCACCAGCCGTACCTCCATGCGTCCTTCGACCAACTGCGGAGCAATACTGATGACCCGCACGCCCGCGGGCAGCAGCCGCTCCAGATCCATGAACAGTTGAGTCCAGGAAAAGCTCCGCTGGGCAATCAAAGCGTTCAGGTACGCCGCTTGTTCGGTGATCTGGCGTGTTTCTGGTCGGTTGAAAAACTGTTCCAGCTCGCGGCGTTGCTGTTGCAGGGTGTTCAGTTTGGCTTCCAGCTCGGACCGCTCGGCGCGCAGCTCGCGGCTTTCCCGCCAGTCCCGATAGCTCTGCCGTCCCAGCCACACCAGCGCCGTCAGGCTCACAACCCCCACCAGGACCGCTGCAACCAGAAACGGTCGGTTGTTTTCGAGCGGCGTTGTTGCCAGATTGAGTCGAAGCTTCATCCCATCACCTGGCCCAATTGGTTTTTTCCGGTCGGCACGGGTCCAACGCCGACCCCCGACAGCTCAGGCGCCGCGATTCGCCATCCAGCCGATCAGCGCTTCCAGACTGCGGTCGGCCAGCGCAGGTGCCTCGGCAGCCGCTTCAGCCGGCACGGCCGGAGAACTCAGCAGCGAGAGCACCCGAGCCGGGACTTCGGCGGCCAGTGCGTCGCGGAACTCCGCAAAGCGCGGCCCCGAGCCCGCCAAATAGATCTGCTGCACCTCGGCGCGGTGCGCATCGCTGAAATAGGCCAGTGCCGGGAACACCTCGTCGAGCAGCAGTTGGGGCGCCAGGCGAGCGGGATCGGCGCTCAATTCGGTCGAGCGGTACATCACCATCCGCTCGCCCCAGACAATCACAAGCGTCAGCGTCGTGCCCGAGAGCCGCACGAGCAGCGTCGGGCGGTCGTCCTCGATCAGCGGTAGCGTCGCCAGCGTCGCGCTCACCACCACCCCGGGCACCACTCCGGCCGCTTCTGCCAGCTCTTCGTACTGTCTCAGGATGCGCGTACGCGCCAGCGCCGCCAGGACCACGACACCCGACTTCGCCGCGGGTTGCTGCATCCAGGAAACCATCGCCTCTTCCACGTCGAAGGGCACGCTCTTCTTCAAACGCCAGCGCAGCAGCGGCGCAGCCTCGTCGGCGCGCCGTGGAAATTTTTCAAACGACAGCACAAACACGCGCACAGCCGGATCCGGGATCAGCAGGGCGATGGACTCGCCGCGGGCGCCCAGTCGGCCCAGCACAGCCCGCAGCGCGGATCGCACGGGTTCGACCTGCACAATATTCAACTCCACGGCTGAAGGCACCACGGCACCCGCCGGCAGCGGCTCGACGAGAAACTCCGCAGCGCGGAAGTGTCCCGACCGTGCCGCCACGACCCGATCCGGGGCCACCTCGCACACCCAGCGCGGATGCGGCATGGCCTGCAACCAGCGACGCACCGCACCGAGCCAGTTCCGCCGAGTAACCAGGCTACTCAATGAACGTCACCTTGTTGATTTCGCGCAGCGTGGTGATGCCGGCGCGCACCTTCCGCAGGCCGGCATCGCGCAGAAAGGTCATACCTTCTTCCCGTGCCACGCGCTTGATTTCCGAGGTCGGCCGTCGCGAAATGATCATTTCGCGAATGCGATCCGACAGGTCAATCAGCTCGTGAATTGCGGTGCGGCCACGGAATCCAGTACCGGAGCATTCAATACAGCCGGCGCCCTCATAGAACGGCACTTCGCGCCAGCGCGCCGGATCCAGCCCCGATTCCAGCAAGAATTCGTCGTCGTAGTGCACCGGCCGCTTGCAGTTTTCGCAGATCACCCGCACCAGTCGCTGGGCCAGCACGCAGTTCAGCGCGGAGACGAAGTTGTAGGGCTCCACGCCCATGTTGATAAACCGGCCGATGACATCCGTGACGTTGTTCGCGTGCACGGTGGTGAACACCAGGTGTCCGGTCAGCGCGGCCTGGATGGCAATCTGCGCCGTTTCAAGGTCGCGGATTTCGCCCACCATGATCTTGTCCGGATCATGCCGCAGAATCGAACGCAGCCCGCGGGCAAACGTCAGTCCCTTCTTCTCGTTCACCGGAATCTGCGTGACGCCCCGGATCTGGTACTCCACCGGATCTTCAATGGTGACAATCTTGTCTTCATCAGTTTTGATTTCGTTGATAGCCGCATAGAGCGTGGTGGTCTTGCCCGAGCCGGTCGGCCCGGTGACCAGCACCATGCCGTAGGGCTCCCGGATGTAGCGACGGAATTTGCGCAGGTCCTCATCGTCGAAGCCGACCACATCCAGCGTCAGGTTGCGGAACTTTTCGCTCAGCGTTTCTTTGTCGAGCACGCGGAGCACGGCATCTTCGCCGTGAATTGAAGGCATAATGGAGACGCGGAAGTCAATGAAGCGGCCCTTGTAGCGCACCCGGAAGCGGCCGTCCTGGGGGATGCGCCGCTCGGCGATATCGAGCTCGCTCATCACCTTGATGCGCGACAGGATCGTTGAATGCCACTCCTTGGCCAGCGGCTGCATTGCGTACTGGAGCACGCCGTCAATTCGGTACTTCACAGCCACCTCGTTGTCCCGCGTCTCGATGTGGATGTCCGAAGCGCGCCGCTCCAGCGCCGTAAATATGATCGTGTTCACCAGGCGGACGACCGGGCTGGCGTCAGTCTCCCGGGTCAGCCGCTCCATTGAAATGGTCTCTTCGTCTTCTTCCTCTTCGGGGACCACCTGAATCGTGAAGCTTTCGGTGGCCTGCTCGAGCACGCGCTGGGACTGTTCGGTGCGCTTCAGCAGGTCGCTGATTTGCGAAGGCGGTGCCACCTTCAGCAGCAGCTTGCGGCCGAGCAGCAGCGCCAGCTCGTCGCTGGCGATCACCGGTCCGGGGTCGGCCACGGCAATCACCATCGCATTGTTCTGGATTTCCAGCGGCACGAAGTTGTAGCGGAACATCAGCTCGGCGGGAACGGAACGGAACAGTTCCGGATCGATCCGCTGCTGCCGCAGCTCGATGAACGGACAGCGATATCGTGCGGCCAGTTGCCGCGTGTGCTCGCGTTCCTGCTGTTCGTCGGCGCGCGCTTCCCCTTCCGACAATCGCGAGAGGCTGCCTGGGCTCCCCGTACTCGCCATGGTTTCCCTTCCCCGCCGCGACCGCACCGGCTAGCCGGCACGGCCCAGGGCGAACGTGAAAATCGGCAAATAGAGCGACACCAGAATGAACCCCACCACCAGTGCGGTGCCCACCAGAATCGCCGGTTCGACCACGCTGACCATCGTGGCCAACCGCAGATTCACCTCTTCCTCGTAGAACTCGGCCACGCTGGTCAGCATCGGTGCCAGTGCCCCGGTCGCTTCGCCCACTTCGATCATTTCCAGCGCAAGCGGTGGCATCAAACCGGTTTCGCGCAAACTGTCGTGGAGCGATTTCCCTTCCCGCACCCGTCCAGTGGCCTGCAGAATCATCTGCTGCAGCAGTCGGCTGGACGCCGCCCCAGCGGAAGTCTGCAGTGCCTGCACCAGCGGCGTACCGCCCGTCAGCAAGGTCGCCAGCGTGCGTGCAAACTGTGCCGTCTGGAATTTCAGCCAGGTGTCACCCACAACGGGCAGCCGTAAAATGAAACGATCGAGCGCCCGGCCGCCCGCCTCAGTCCGTGTCCACAAGACCCCCGCAAACCCCGCGGCGGCCAGCAGCAGAAAACCTGCCAGGACGAAGGGTCGGAACTCGAGCGCCAGCGCAATCACCACCTGGGTCACGGCCGGCAGTTCAAGGTGCAGCTCGGCGAACAGTCCGGCGAACCGCGGAATCACGAAAATGGTCACGAACGTCAGAATGCACGCCGACACCACCACCAGGATCGCCGGATAGACCAGCGCCGCCAGCAGGCGTCGCCGGAAACTGGTGGTCATCCGCTGATAGCTGATGTACTGGTCGAGCACGCCAGGCAGGTTGCCGCTCTTCTCGCCGGCCAGGACCGAGGTGACATACACCCGCGGGAAGATTTCCTGCTCCGCCAGGGCTTCCGAGAGCAGCGCACCGCCCCGCACCCGCTCGCGCACTTCATCCAGGATCGGCCGCAGCCGGGGCGCCGCCGCCCGCTCCGCCAGCAGGTCGAGTGCGCGCAGGATGGGCAGTCCGGCCTTGATCAACGTGTTGAACTGCTGGTTGAAGATTAGGAACTCCGTGCTGCGCACGGTCCGCGCGCGCGGCTTCGGCACTGCAGCGGCCAGCAGGCCCGTGCGCGGCTTCACTGCATAGACATACAGTCCGCGCTCGGCCAGCTTCTGGCGCGCTTCGACTTCGTTCGCAGCGGCTTCCACCTGCTCGAAGACACGGCCGGCCGCATCGGCGACTTTGCAGACAAATTCCGCCATTGCTTCCCTGCCCCGGTGTTGGTGCAGCGGCGCCTTGCGCGCCGCTGCCCCGGTGCAAGTCTAACACCTTCGCCCGCATCGGGAAACGCTCGGGCGTCGCTCCCGTCTAGGATAAACCCAGCCAGTCCAGACAGGCTGCACACTTTCCGGTGCGGGAACCTGTTCGTGGGGACAGGCCGCCGAGCAGCCGTCGCTGGCTGGTAAGGCCTTCGACCGCGGGCGCTGCCGGCCCTGCCGTGAACACACAATCCTCGCTTTCCAGGTGGCTTCCCAAGTGGACTGACCCGGCACGGCGAAACAGGCCAGTCCGCTGTCGCCGCGAGGGTGCTGGGAGGAACCGGCGGGACACCGACGCCGCAGGCGCAGCCACCATTTTGTGTGCGGCGGCATCCTGTTAGACTGACGCGGATGAAAGCTCCAGGGACATTTCTCCTAGCCCTGCTGCTCGGCTCCAGCGCGGCAGCGCAGACACGCGAGGTGCGCGAGCTGGTGCGTGCCATCGAGCGCCACTACCAGACGGTGCGCACGGCCCGGGCGATTTTCCTGGAACGCTACAGCGAAGGAGCGGACACCCTGCGCGTGGAATCCGGGACGGTTTACTTCAGTCGGCCGGGACGCATGCGCTGGGAGTATGAAGCCCCCGAAGAAAAACTGTTTCTGGTGGACGGCAAGCAGGTGTGGTTCTACGTCCCGGCCGACCGCACGGTGACGCGTGCCGAACTGGACGAATCGGCCCAGTGGCAGACGCCTTTGGCCTTGTTGACCCGTCGCCCGGAGTTCAGCCGGTTCTGTGGCCGCTTGGAGCTGGTGCCGGCTGACTCTGCTGACCCGGGTGTGCGCCCTTCAGAAACCGGCAACCCGGTGTTGCGCTGCCTGCCCCGCGGCAACGAGCCGGCCTTCCGCGAAGTGCTGCTCGAGGTGAACCGCATGCACCAGATCGTGCGCGCGTTGGTGCGTGAGCCCGCTGGCATCGAAACGGAATTTCGCTTTGCGCGCTGGGAAGAGAACCTGCCCCTGCGCGAAGTGCTGTTTCATCTGGATGTGCCGCCCGGGGTCGCCATCGTGGAACAGTCGGAGGTTGCAGGCCCCATCCGCGAATAGCGCGATGCCGGAGTTGAAGTTTTCTCGCCCGCAATGCCTGTTGTCCACGCCCTTGCCTGGCATAGGTGGTCGGCGCGTCACCCAACGGACAGGCTGCGCCATCGGTGGTACAGCCTGCCGCTAAAGTCGACAAACTGGGGTCGGGAGGACTATCCAATCGGCGGGTCGTTAACGTCAGCGCGACCGGTGCGGTCGGCACGAACTACTCCGCTCTGATCCGTAAAGAAATACCGCTCACCGGTGAAACCCGGATTGAGCGGCCACGCTTTGAGCGTGAAGGCATCATTGATGCCATCCCCATTGCTGTCCACAGGGGTGTATTCGAATCGGTATCCGTGCTTTGAGCCTGCCGCCAGCACGTCGTCAATCAGGGCCGCGTTGTTGGCGGTTGCCGGGCCGCCGCCCGGTGCGGGCCCCAGCGCGTTCAAAGTATCGGAATAACCGGTACCGTACGTCGAAGCATACACCACCTGTGCGGTCACGATGTTCCGACAGGAAGCGACTGCGGCCGATTCGTTGGCCGCGATGCGCGAACGCATAAAGTTAGGGATGGCGATGGCAGCGATAATCAGGATGATGGCCACGACGATCAGCAATTCGATCAGCGAGAACCCAGCTTGTGTCGTCCATCGTGTTCGCTGCCTCTGTGTTTTTCCTGCGCTCATGACCACGCTCCGTCCTTCTTTTTTCCCTAACGAAAAAGGGGGAGGAAGATATCTCCCTCCCCCGCAGATCAGGTTCTGTTTAGCTGATCGGTGGATCAGATGCGCTAGCCTGAGTGCTCACGTTGGCCCGGATGACCCCGGACTGATCGGTGAAGAAGAACCGCGTTCCAGTCACACCCGGGGTATTCGGGTCGGCGTTGATCTTGTAGGTATCCATTTTGCCATCACCATCGGCATCGTTCGCGACATACGAAAAGGTGTAACCGCTCTTCTTGCTGCTATTGGGGCCGCTGGCCAATACCTGGTCAATCAGATCGGCCGTCGTGCAGCCGTTCGCCGGCGGACCCATGC
>JAIMBE010000069.1 GCA_023511565.1 Bacillota bacterium | reverse complement strand
TGGTCGGGGCGCCCGGATTTGAACCGGGGACCTTCTGCGCCCAAGGCAGACGCGCTACCAGGCTGCGCTACGCCCCGACGCCTTCATCTTACCACGGCTGACACACGCCGCCGGGCCGGAGCGCAGCACGTGGTTAGGGTCGAGGGGCTTTGCCGCGTCGGCCGCGCCGCGACTTTCCGTCCACCGCAAACCGAAACAGTCGCACCTGGGCAATGCGCGCGTTCTGTTTCACTTGCAGGCGCACGGCTTCGACGTGGAGCAGCACCTCCAGCGCGTTGGCGCGGCCGCGGACAAAAATGGGCACGTGCGCCGCGCCGGCGCGGAGCAAGCGTTCGTGCGGTTCGATCAGTGCGATCTCGTTTTCCGCCAGCGCCAGTGTTTCGTTGAACTCCACGAAGTAGCTCCCGCGTCCCAGGTCCCACCACTCGTACCGGTCTTCCGGCCGGCGCCGCTGCGTGGCCAGCGGCACGCGTCCGGCCGCCACGTATTCACTGCCGCCAAAATCCACCGCCCCGATCGGATCGAGCGCATAGATCTGGCGTACGGTCAGATCCACACTGTAGCCGTGCACCTGGTATTTCGGCTGCAGAATTCCGGTGATGTGTTCGGCGGTTTGCTTGCCGTTCAACGGTTCCAAGGGCGACTCCACTCAGATAGTTTTGTCCTTCGCGTAGCACAGCGCTTCCAGAGTGCATTCGGCGCAGCGCGGCTTCCGCGCCTGGCAGATGCGACGGCCGTGCCAGATCAGCTGGTGCGAAAACCGAATCCATTTCTCCTGCGGGAGGATTCGCATCAGGTCCTGTTCGATTTTCTTGGGATCGGTGTTCTTCGTCAGGTCCAGCCGCCGGGCCAGGCGCTGTACGTGCGTATCCACCACGATGCCCGAGGGGATGCCATAGGCGGTGCCAAGCACCACATTGGCCGTTTTCCGCGCCACGCCAGGCAACTCGAGCATTTCGTCCATGGTGCGCGGCACCTGCCCGCCGAATTTTTCCTGGATCATCTTGCTGGCGCCGATCAGGGCCCGCGCCTTGTTGCGATAAAAACCTGTGGAACGAATCTCTTTCTCGATCTCGTTCGGGTGGGCACAGGCCAGATGAGCCGGCGTCGGATATTTCGCGAACAGCCCGGGCGTGACCCTGTTGACGCGCTCGTCGGTGCACTGCGCGGAAAGGATCGTGGCCACGAGCAGTTCATAGGCGTTCCGGTGGTGGAGTGCGCAGGTGGCGGACGGGTATTGCTGATCGAGTTTTTCCAGGATGGCACGGACGCGCTTCGGGTCCGTGCCGCGCAGTTTCGGCGCCTTCGCGACTTTTTTCGATTTCATTTTCGCGGGTCTTGTGGCGGTCGTAGCCATCATCGTCGGCGCAACACTATAGCACGACCTCGCCGCAAACTGGTGTGGACGTGCGTCCGACCGCGCAGAAGGGCTGTTTGCCGTGTGGCAACCTTGTGGCCGTTAGGCGTCGCCGGCCAGATAAGCCAGCAGTTTGCGGAAAGCACGGCCGCGATGGCTGTGCTGATTCTTTTCCTCCGGGCTGAGTTCGGCGAACGTTTTGCCGAGCGGCGGGTAGAAAAAAATCGGGTCGTAGCCGAAACCACCCGTCCCGCGCGGTGCTTCCAGCAGTTCACCCTCGACCGCGTCTGAGAGGAGTGCCCGCAGCTCGCCGCGTTCAGCCAGCGCCAGCACGCAAACGAAGCGGGCCCGGCGATCGCGATTCCCCTTCATCTCTGCCAGCAGCTTGCTGATCCGGTCGGCGTCGCTCAAGGCCGGGCCGGCGTAGCGCGCCGACCGCGGCCCGGGGGCGCCCCCGAGGGCGAGCACAACCAGTCCGGAATCTTCGGCCAGCACCGGCCTCGAAACGTACTGGCTGTAGTGGAGTGCTTTGCCCGCCGCGTTTTCGGCAAAGGTCGGTGCGGATTCTTCGAACGCCGGCAGCGTGTCCAGTCCGGGGATGGGCTGCAGGGCCAGGGAATGTTCGGCGGCCAAGAGCTGGTACTCGTGCGCCTTGCCGGGATTCGAGGTGGCCAGCAGAACAAGATCAGACGTGCGCACGGAACTTTGTCCGCAGCAGAGCCATCTGCTGCTCGGTGAGCTCGCGGATGCCTTTTTCCGCCAGGGCCAGCAGCCGCGCCAGCTCATCCCGGGTGAAGGCACGACCTTCGGCCGAAGCCTGCACTTCCACCAACCGCCCCGAACCCGTCATGACCACGTTCATATCCACTTGCGCCTGCGAGTCTTCCACGTAGTTCAGGTCGAGCAGCAGCTCCTCGCCCAGGATGCCTACACTGGTGGCGGCCACAGCGTCTTTCAGGGGAACGTCCGTCAGAATACCCAGTGCCACCATGCGTTCCAGCGCCAGGGCCAGCGCCACGAAGGCGCCGGTGATGGCCGCTGTCCGGGTGCCTCCGTCGGCCTGGATGACGTCGCAGTCCAGCCAGATGGTGCGCTCGCCCAGCCGTTCCAGATCGGTGGCAGCGCGCAGCGCACGCCCGATCAACCGCTGGATCTCTTGGGTGCGGCCCGACTGGCGACCGCGATTGGATTCCCGGGGCGTGCGCTTTTCCGTAGCGCGCGGCAGCATCCCGTATTCGCCGGTGACCCAACCGCGACCCGAGCCGCGCATCCACTGCGGCACGCCGTCCTCGACCGAAGCCGTGCAGATCACACGCGTCTGCCCCACTTCGATCAGCACACTGCCTTCGGCGGTGGGGATGAAGTCCGGCGTGAACTTCACCGGCCGCATCTGATCGGCTGCGCGTCCGTCCGCTCGCACGATGGCTCCTCGACAGGCTTGGCTTGCACGGCACCGGCCGGCCACATGGTGTAGTTCAGTCTGACGTTGGAGGCCGCCCCTGTCAACCTCAGGGTGCCGCGGCGCGTTGCAATTCGATCCAGCCGGTCAGATCCAGGTGGCCTGCGAGCGTCTCCTGTTCCTGTCCCTGAATCAGGATTTTCAGCCGACGCACCGCCGGCAGGTTGGCCTCGAGGGTGCGGGCAATAGAGTCCACGGCCATCTGCTCGCTCAGGATGCCCGAAGGCGTGGCCGTGGCCAGGTCGTGTGAGAAATCGGCCACCGCGCTGCCGTCGGGCAGCAGGTAGAACGCCAGCAGGGTCAACTCGAGCGGCAGCGTGCGGTGCTGCGGCGAAGGAGCGTCCACGATCAGCGCGTTCAGCACCTGGCGGGCCCGTTGCTCCGGGTCTTCGGCGAGCGGCAATTGAATTTCCACGGGTGCCAGTCGCCCGCGACCTTCGTCTTCGGGCGCGGCCCAGTAGAGCCGTACGGGCACGAGTGGCGCTGCCGGTGAAGTCGCCGGCGCTTCGACCAGTGCCCGCTGAGCTTGTGCCGGCGAAGGGGCTCGGGTCAGGCGCTGACGCAGGCCGCGCCAGGAAATCGCCGCCACCACCAGCAGCACGGCGAGCCCCACGAGAGTGATCTTCAGGGCACGGTTCATGGGGTCCGCTCCGGTGCGGCACGAAACGCAGCCAGCGCGCGTGCGATCGCTTCCGCCAGTGCCGGTGCCAGCGCTTCCAGCGCGCGCGCATCGTCCACCGCGACACTGGCCAGCTCGAGCGCAACGGCCGGTGCCGCAATGTTGCGCAACTGGCGCACCGCGGCCGAAGCCGGTGCCTCAGGCGAACCCGGCAGGCGTCGCGCCAGCTCGCTCTGTAGCAGCGCGGCCAGCCGGCGGCTGCTCTCGAGATACGGCTGCTGCGCGCGGTCCCACGGCAGCAATCCGGGCGAACGTGGATTGGCATCCGCCGGCTCGGGAGCGAAGCCGGCAAAGGAATAGACACGGGCGGTGCCGAAGCTTCCGGTCGATCCCGTGTGCAGCGTGAGAAACACGGCGCCGGGCTCAGCGTTGGCCACTGCAGCGCGCTCATCAAAGGAGCGCAGCTCGTCCCCCTGACGCGTCAGCATCACACGCCAGCCTTCGCGCTCCAGCACCGGCACGAGGCTGTGCGCAAGGCGCAGAACGAGATCTTTTTCCAGCAGGCCGGTGCCGCCGCGCGCGCCGCTATCCGCTCCCCCGTGCCCCGGGTCGAGCACGACGGTGCGATAGTCGCCTTCGATGGGCTCGATGGGCCAAGGGGTCGGCTCCTGCGCCAGCAGCGCGACAAGACCCACCCCTGCCGTCAGGAGCCAATGGTTGCGCTGCCACACGTGCAGCAGGATAGCAGAAAATCTGCGGGAGTTTCGGGGCGCCGTGAGGCCCAGACGCCCCGAAAACAGACGTGTCGCTACGGGCGAGGACGGCGGTCGGAACGGTTCTCACGTCGATCCCGGCGATCTTCCCGCCGATCGCGCCGGTCTTCACGACGATCGCGGATATCCTCTCGGCGGTCGCGCCGGTCTTCCCGGCGGTCCAGCCGGTCTTCGATGCGGTCGCGCTTGCCGCCCTCGTGCCTGCGGTCCCGGATGTCTTCCCGGCGATCGAGCACGTCTTCTTTCCGATCGCGCCGGTCTTCGCGACGATCCCGGATATCTTCCCGGCGGTCGCGGCGGTTTTCTCTCCGGTCGGTGCGATCTTCGATGCGATCTGCCCCGCGGCGTGTCCACTGCGGGTTCGTCCCCGCAGACTGCACTGCGGCAGCACTCGTCGAGCCGGCCCACAGCAGTGCGGTCAGTACGGCCATCCCGACAACACTCCACCTGCCTCCGCGCATGATGCCTCCTCCTGCGTGCTTGGTGTTGGTTGAATCGAACCGCACTGAATGAAACACCGCGGCCGCACCAAAGTTGCGCACGACCCGAAAGATTTTCTGGCTGGCCATCGCCTGGGAGGCAGGGCCGGGAATCCGTGCCGACTTCCGCGGCGAGCGCCCTGATTGACAGTCGGACGAAGCTCCGTGGCCACCGGGGGTATTGTCTGACTATTTACAATATGTTAGACAAATCAGAAAACCCCTGGCATCAGACTGTTCGGTGCATGAGGTGCGCTGTGACAGAAGAAAATGGCACAACGAATCCCCAGCCGTCTTCCCCTGCTTCCTTCCCGGCGGGCTCCTACGAAAATATCGGTGGATGAGTTGGTTTTGTTCGCGGCCAAACGCGTCCTCGACTCGGGCGAGGAGTGCACCGTCGAGCGGCTCGTCTATGAGTGTTTCACCCTTTTTCCAAAAAGCTTCAGCCTGCCGAAATACCCGCAGTGGCCCGACTCCGCCCGCTTGAACAAGAGTTGGTGGAGATGTCGAACCGACAAAGGTTGGCTGGCAGGGAGCGTGAAGCAGGGCCTCCGGCTCACCCCGGCTGGCGAAGAAGCCGTTGCGGCCGTTGCCCGAAAACTCGGAAGGGGCAAACCTTCGAAGGCTAAAACAAAACCGCGCGAAAGGTATGAAGCCGTGATTTTGAATATCCGCAAAAATGGTTCTTCAGCGATTTCTGCGCGACCGTGAATCGTTCGAGATCCCGGAATCAGAGCTGCGCAGGCTGCTGGAAGGAACCCTTGAAACTCCCGTTCGAATCCTGAAGCAGAACTGGCAATTTTTCTTTGAAGCGGCAAAAGCCTTTATCTCCTGAGGGAGAAGTTGAGAAATACAACCGTTTGCTCTTTGACCTGATGCGCAAATACTCCGCATCAATCCACAAATCGTTAGTGGAAGACTGAGTGGGCAGCGTCGGCTTCTGCCTGAATCCGTCTTTGAGCTTGTCTGTAACTTTTTCGGAGAGAAGCCATCGCATTCCTCACGCGCCAGGCAAGCTGAAAGTTTGAGAAATTGCCGAGCTGTTTGTTGGTTCGTCTCAGAGAAAGCGAGGGAGACGGTCCTAAGTTTGCAGTCGAACAACCCTGGGAAGTCAGGTGCTGAGGGGATTTTTGGAGGCGGGGGGAGTCGAACCCCCGTCCGAAAAGCTTTGCGGCCAGAAGTCTACATGCTTATCCCGCTCCCGTGCGTTGTTCCTGCCAGCAGCCTCTGACGAGGCGACCGGCGGAGAACGCGCTTCGCCGTGCAACGCTTAGAACGGGCCAGACGCGCTGCCGGCTAGCCCGATCGTTCTCGCCGCTGCCGCCCGGGCCGAGCGGCTGCGGCCAGCCCGCTGTGCGACGCCTCCTCTCGGGCCCGCGGGCCAAACCCGAGGAGACGGGCTACTTAATTA
Source organism: Bacillota bacterium (assembly GCA_023511565.1). GTDB lineage: Bacteria > Acidobacteriota > Terriglobia > Acidiferrales > UBA7541 > DSGC01. The sequence continues at coordinate 6,819 of JAIMBE010000069.1, read as the reverse complement.
AGCAGCCAGAGCCAACGGTTGGTTGGCAGTTGTGTTGGTCCACCCGATTACGGGCAGGTGGCACCCGGCATGCCTTCTGGCGGCGACAGCTCCCGTCGAAACCGTGTCGCCCCCTTTTTCTAGCTTACGCGCCATTGAGGCGGTGGTCAACCGTTCCGGACGCCGTTATCCGGGATGCGCATCGTCTGGCGATAGCCGTTGACATTGCCTGGCCGGCTCCGAATAATCGGGCTATCGCGTTGCAAGCGGAGCGGAGATGACGCAGGAGAAGCAGGTTGAACAGGCGGTGGCGCGCGCCTTGCGCGATGCGTTGGCCGCACTGCAGCGGCCACTGACCGAGCTCGAGCAGGCCCTGAACGACCTGGTCGCGGCCTGCGCAAGCAGCCAACCCGCCAACGTGCTGCCGCCAACATTGCGCGCGCAACTGGCCAGCACTTCGCTGGCGGCTGCGCTGGAGGCGCTGGCGCGGTTCATCCGTGTGATGTTGCATCCTCCCGTCCCCGCTGAAACGCAGCGTGCCGTCGGCTGGGTGGGCAGCGAAGCTCCCGCAACGCCTTCGCCCGAACCGCCTGCGCCGCAGACTTCCGTGCCCATGGCGGAAGCGGAGGCCGCCCCGCGCAACGCCGTCACCGGCCTGGCCGCTGACCCCGAATTCCGCGCCGTGGATATGGTGGCCGAAGGTGCACCGGTCATCTCGCCCGAAGCTGCCATTGCCGCGCCGGAAGAGGTCCGCGAAGCGGTGGAAGAGGCCGTGGAAGAGGTTCCGGAAGAACGCGCGGAAACGATCGCGGCTCGAGCGCCTGCAGCCTTCGATCTTTCCGGCCTGACCCCTGAAGAGCAGGAGCTGCACCGGCGCGCCAATCGCGTAGCCAAGGTTTCCATGCAGGACCTGAAGATGCTTCATCCCGAACAGGTGCGCCTTGGCCGGGAGCATCGTGACCTCTGCTCCCGACTGCGCGAAGAAATTGACAAGGCCAGGAAGGAGTACGACCGCCGCTTTGCCGCCATCCTGCACCATCCAGTGGACTACTTCTACCACTGGATGGTGGAAATTCTGGCCGAAGGAGACCCGGAAGCCCTCGGCGAGTATCCCTATCCCTCTCCGGTTCTGAAACGCTAGCCAGGTCCTATGCGAGCCACCCGGCCCAACGCCCGCTGGTTTTTTCTCTCGACGCTGCTGCTGGCGGCGGTGTTTCATGCCGCCACCTTCGGCCAGGGTCGCGCGACCCCTGCTCCGGAAGAAGAGCTGACCCGGTTGGCGCGGCAGTTGCAGGAAACCGGCAGCGAGCAGGCCTATCGCGAGCTGGCTGCCTTTGCCCAATCGCAGTCCGACAGCGTTGTCGCGGCCCGCGCAGCCCTGGTGCTCGGGCGGCATGACCAGCAGCGAAAACGTTACCGTGCAGCGCGGGCCTGGCTCGCTCGTGCCAGCACCGATCCACTGCTCCGCGAGTACGCGCTCTATTGGGATGCCCTGGCGCTGCGTGGCACAGCGCAACCGGCGGCGGCCTTGGAACAACTGACGCGCATTCGCAGAGAGTTCCCGGAAAGCGTTCTGAGCGAGGCTGTCGTCCGTGAGCTGGTGGAGCTGGCCTTGGAAATAGGCCGGCCCTTGCGGGCGCTTGAAGAGCTGGAAGCCTATGGAGAAGTCGAGCGGAATCCTGCCTTGCTCCTGTTGCGGGCCCGCGCACTCGAACGCGCCGGGCGTCCAGAGGCCGCCGCACTGCACTACAACCGGCTCTACTATGAATTCTCCGAATCGCCCGAGGCTGAGCAGGCCGCGGCGCACCGGCGAACGCTGGCGCAGATGCTAGGCAGAAAATTCCCTGCCGCGTCACGGGAGCAGCAACTGGCACGCGCCGAAAGCCAGTACCGGCGACGCCGCTGGCGCCCAGCGTTGGCAGAGTTCCGTGCTCTGCTGCCCAGGCTGGAAGGCCACGCCGCTCAGCGCGCACGGCTGCGTATCGCTCAATGTCGGGCGCGTTTGGAGGCCAACGCGGCGGCGCTCGCCCGCCTGCAGCTTACCGATCCGGAACTGGATGCCGAACGGCTCTTTGCGCTCGTCCAGCGCTACCGCCAGTTGCGTCAACCGGACGCCATGGTGCGGGTGACCGAGCAGGCGGCGGAGAAGTATCCGAACAGCCCTTGGACGGAAGAAGCCCTATTTGGCGCGGGCAATTGGTTCTGGGTTGAGCTGAATCGGTCGCGAGCGGCGGAATTCTACCGACGCGTTGTCGAGCTGTTCCCGCGGGGTCGGCACGCCCCCACGGCACACTGGCGGCTGGCCTGGACGGCGTATCTGGAGCGACGGCCGGAAGCGGTGAGCCTGCTGGAAACGCATCTGGCGCGGTTCCGCGGCTCCCCCTATACGGAAAATGCACTGTATTGGCTCGGCCGGCTGGCCGAGCAGAGCGGGGAACTGCCCCGGGCGCGTGCGTTTTACGCCGCGCTGCTGGACGCCTATCCGCACACTTACTTCGGCCTGCAGGCGCGGCAACGGCAGCGCGAACTAGGCGCCGAGCCGAGGGGGGCAGTGCCGGTGCTGGCGCTGCTGCCGGCACCACCTGAGCGGCCCACGTTGGACGAGCCGGTGCCGCCGGAAGGGAAAGAACGCTGGGAGCGCGCACAAGCGCTGCGCCGCATCGCGCTCGGTGAGCTGGCCGAACGCGAGCTTCGCGCGGCCCACGCGACCACCGGCGCACCCCGGCTGCTGCTGGAAGCCGCACGGGCAGCACTCGAGGCCGGCCGTTTCTGGACCGGCATTTCGCTGGCGCGGCAGGCTTATCCGGAACTGGAGCGGTGGTCGCTCGCGGCCGTCCCGGAGGAAATCTGGCGCACGATCTATCCGGTGGCCTTCCCCGAACAGATTGACCGCTACGCCAGCCGCTACGAGCTCGATCCGATACTCGTGTGCGGGGTGATTCGTCAGGAGTCGCTGTTTCAGCCCGACGCCGTCTCGCAGGCCGGTGCGGTGGGTCTGATGCAGATTCTGCCGCGTACCGGCTCCCAGATCGCGCGCCGGCAGCGGTTGTCCTATTCGCGCCGACGATTGTTTGATCCGGAATACAACCTCCGGTTGGGAACCGCACACCTGGCCGAACTGGTGCAGGAGTTTGGCCGGCTCGAGCTGGCGCTGGCTGCCTACAATGCTGGACGCAGCCGCGTCCTCACCTGGCAGGGCGAGCGGGAGTTTGCCGAGCCGGCGGAATTCGTCGAGTCCATCCCCATCACCGAAACCCGCGAGTACGTGCAGATCGTGCTGCGCAACGCGGAAATCTACCGGCAGTTACAGGGAGGCAGCGAGCGGCCGTGAATCCAGGCGTACCCAGTCCGGCCCGTGCCGCCCGACGGCGCGTCTCGCAGAAGGCGACCCGCTTCACGGAATCCGTCATCCGCGAAATGACCCGACTGGCGTTGCAGTACAACGCCGTCAACCTGGCGCAGGGCTTTCCGGATTTTCCTGCGCCGGAGGCCGTCAAGCAGGCCGCCCAGCAAGCGATTGCGCGGGACGTCAATCAGTACGCCATCACCTGGGGCGCTCGCCCACTGCGCGAAGCCATTGCGGAAAAATTCCAACGCACCCAGGGGCTGGCGGTGGACCCAGAGCGGGAAATCACAGTCTGCTGTGGCTCGACCGAAGCGATGATTGCCGCCCTGCTTGCGGTCGTTGACCCGGGCGACGAGGTCGTCATCTTCGAGCCGTTCTATGAAAATTACGGGCCGGACGCTATTCTCTGCGGTGCGGTTCCGCGGTATGTGAAGCTGCGGCCGCCGGAATGGAGTTTCGACCCGGAAGAGCTGGAGCGCGTCTTCGGCCCGCGCACGCGCGCCATCATCCTGAACACGCCGAACAATCCCACCGGCAAGGTGTTCACGCGTGCGGAACTGGAATGCATTCGCGATCTGTGCGTGCGCTGGGATGCGTATGCCATCACCGACGAAATCTACGAGCACATCCTCTATGACGGGGCCGAGCACATCTCCATCACCACGCTCGAGGGCATGCGGGAACGCACGATTACGATCAACGGCCTGTCGAAAACCTACAGTGTCACCGGTTGGCGGATTGGCTGGACCCTCGCTGCGGCTGAACTCACCGCAGCGATCCGCAAAGTGCACGACTTTCTCACCGTGGGGGCTGCGGCACCCCTGCAGGAAGCCGGCGCCGTGGCACTCCGACTACCTGATGAGTACTACCGCCAACTGGCGGCTGACTACGGCGCACGGCGCGACCGGCTGCTTGCACACCTGGAACGAGCCGGCTTCCGTTGCTATCGCCCAATGGGCGCCTACTACATCATGACCGATATTTCCGAGTTTCTGCCGCGCTGCGGTGCCGACGATGTCGCCTTTGTGCGCTACCTGGTCGAGCAAATTGGTGTCGCTGGGGTCCCGGGCTCCAGTTTTTACTCCCGTCCCGCCGATGGCGCGCGCCAGGTTCGCTTCTGCTTCTGCAAGCGTGACGAAACCCTCGATGCCGCCGGCGCGCGGCTGCTGCAGTTGCGGCCCTGAACGAGGCCACGCTGTGCTACAATGCGCGGCTTTGCGGATGACTGCACGGGGGTCCACATGCCACTGGAACTGGAGCTAGTGCCGGCCGGCACCGTGGTGGAGGCCAACGGGGAAGCCCACCCCGTCGAAATCAGTGCGAGCACCACGCGCACCTTCCTCTGCACGTTGGAGATTTCCCGGACGATTGAGCAACAGTCGCTCGAGATCTCCATCTGGGGCTCGGCCGATGGACAGGACTTCGGACGGATGCCACTGCTGAAATTCCCGCAGCGGTTCTACCGGGGGGTGACGCGGTTGCTTCTCGACGTCACGCTACGGCCCGAGGTTCGGTTCCTTCTCGCGCGCTGGGAGGTAAACCGCTGGGGCCGCGTCGCGCCCACACCCCGCTTTGTCATTGGCTTGCGTGCCGTCGAGGTACCGCCGATGCCGCGCCAAGTGCCTGTCGAACGGCTCGCACCGGCTGTGGAACCGCCCGCCAAACCCTCCTCCGAAGCTGGCTCCTGACCCCTCGCTAGGTCCGGTTTGAAGCGCCCCGCGGCCTGCAAGCTGGCTGAGGGGTTCGGCAAGTGGCCAGCTGGACCCCGGCCTTGGCCGTGCAGCAATCGGCGCACTCGTTCACCTCAAGGGGATTCAGTCGAAGCTACGAAAGGAAGGGGTAGAAAGCTGACGGTCGGTTGCCCTGTGGTGGTAGCTTCCTACCCCGCGAGTGGTCTTGTCCATTTAGACGAAAAAAATCGAAAAAAGTTTCAGTGGCGCGCGCGATTCCTGAAATTTTTTTTTCGCTGCCACCTTCCGGAACCTTTCTGGGGCAGGGCAGGGCGGCTGGGCAGAACCCACCGAGCAAAAGGGCGTCCACCTCGCCTGGCCCAACACTCAGGGCTAGGGCTTGTCGGGGATGGTGTGGTTCTGGTTGGCCAAAGCATCCTGGACGCGTTGGCGGAGTTTGCGGGCCTGTTCGCTGTCGCGGCCGTTGGGCTCCAGTTTCAGGTACTGGTCGAGATCGCTCAGCAGGGCTGGGTAGTCTTTTTTCCGGATGTGGATGTTCGCCAACAGGAGATAGACGGGAGCGTAGTCGGGTTTGGCCTGCTGAGCGGCGCGGACGGCTGCTTCTGCATCCGCGGTGCGATCCAAGCCGAGCAGGGCTCGGCCCAGTTCGAATTGACCCTGCCAGGAATCGGGATCGCTCTCCAGTCCCTTGCGGGCAAGCTGCTCGGCTTCGGCAAACTGTTTGCGGAGGCAGTGCAGGGCGGCCAGTCCGAACCAGGCCGGGGTGTAGCGATTTTCGCTCAGTTCCAGCGCACGCCGCAGCGCCAGTTCGGCCTGCGGCAGATCGCCCATCTGGAGATGGAGCATGCCTTTTTCGTAGTGGGCTTCGTAGTAACCGGGCAGCTCGCGGATCGCACGTTCAAGCTGTTTCAAGCCACCGGCGAAGTTCTGTTCGCGGTAGGCCAGGTCGAGTCCGCGGCGGAATGCATTGCGCGCGCGGCTGGGAATGCTCAGCTCGCGAACGGAAACAGCTTCCCCCTGCGACTTGACCGGCAGCGCGTCTTCGCGGCGCAGGTAGAGTGTCAGGCCCATGCGCGGCCCCAACGAAATATCCACAGCTTCGCGCACCGCCAGATAGCCTTCCTGTTGAATCACCAGGATGTAGTTGCCCTGGGGAATTTCATTGAAACGAAACCCACCGGCGTTGCGCGTGTAGTCCACGGCGACCAACTCTCCGGTGAAACGACGCAGCTCAACCTTGACCATGTCTGCCGGCGCTTCGGTGTCCTGATAGCGCACAAAGCCCTGAATGGTGGCGGTGCGGGGGCCGATCGGCAGATTGGGCGTGGTGGGTTGTTGCTGGGATTGTGCGACGACGGGCCCAGCCAGAGACAGCAGTGCCCACAATGCAGTGAGCCCAACCCGTGGAATCCGCCACCGCATCGCGCACCTCCCAGCCGTTTCGCGAATTATACCACCACCCCTGGTGGCCCATGCGTCAAGACTTTCTTTGGTTTCAGAGCGGTCAACTCGGGAACACAATCAAAGCCGCAGCCGCGGACTATCCGGAGCCAGCTCGGTCCTATTCGAGTCGTCGCGCGAGCGCTGCGCTCGTCCTAGGTGCGCCGTGTGTTCGCTGGCTTGTTTCGTGCCGGTCGCGCGCGGTGAGAACCCGGCTCGGCTTTGTGGTGAAACAGGTTTGACCGTCTGCGCCGGCGGATGCTATAACTGCATACACACCGGCAGGTCGGTGGGGCCGTGGCGCAGTTGGGAGCGCGCCTCGATGGCATCGAGGAGGTCGTGGGTTCAAATCCCATCGGCTCC
>JAIMBE010000007.1 GCA_023511565.1 Bacillota bacterium | reverse complement strand
TGTGCAAAATAGAACGCATTTCCCATTGACACGAATTCGCCTGTCTGCGAGTATTCCTTATCGCCGCTTACCTGTACACGGCAACCTAACCAAAGGAACCCTCACCTTCGGAAATCTTAAGATTGAAAACTTACGGGGTGTCTGCGGAGGGGTGCTTGGAAAAGGCGATTACTCTGGAGCAGCAGAACGGGGGCCTGCTCGCCCTCTCTCTGATCTCCTCGCTGCTGGACGGTTTGGATCGGCCGCTGCTGGTGGCGGAGCGAAGTGGACGGATCCTGCATGCGAATCTTCGCGCGCAGCAATGCCTGGACGAGCATGGCCTCAAGCTCAGCGGAACGGAGCGCTCCAACCTGTTTGCGGATCTGCTGCGGTTGGATGCCTGTAGTGTGTTTGCTCCGCTGGAAAGCGGCGAGCAGGAAGTCTGTCACTCGGTGGAATGCCAGGGCGAGCCCGTCCGGTTGCGGATTCGCTGGCTGCCGGAGCCGAACTGGTTGGTCGTCCATCTGGAAGCGCCGGCCAAGGTGGTTGAGGACAGCAGTTTGCACCAGACCATGCAGGATCTGCTGCGGGAGCGTGAGATTACCTATCGGAATCTTCTGGCCGCCTACCTGCGGCTGCAGGAAGTGAATCGGCAGAAGACCGTGTTTCTGGCTTCGGCGGCGCACGAACTGAAGACTCCGCTGGCCGTGATGAAAGGCTATTACGACCTGCTGTTGTCCGGCTCGCTCGGCAAACTGAACGAAAAGCAGCGGGAAATCCTGCAGGAATCCAAAGAAAGCTGCGAGCGACTGGTGCGCCTGGTGTCCATGTTCCTGAACTACTCGGCGCTGGAAAGCGGCAAGCTGGTGCTGCACATCCGACTAAACGATCTGCGGGACTGCATCGAAGAGATCGCTTCCCGCTGGCATGATGCCGCACTCCGCAAGCAGGTGCGGCTGGAAACGCACCTGGCGCCTGAACTTCCCCCGTTCAAATTCGACTATCAGAAGGTGCAGCAGGTCATCGTGAACCTGCTGGACAACGCCCTCAAGCACACGCCGGCAGGCGGCCGCATCCGGATCACGGCCGAACCGCATTTCTGGGAGCGGCGCGCCACCCACCTGGTGCCGGCGGTGGAACGCCGGCGGGCCCAGGCCTCGCCGTTCAACAGCGTGAAGGTGTCTGTCGCCGACAGCGGTCCGGGGGTCGCCCCGGAGTTTCATCAGGAAATTTTCGAAGATTTCGTGCGCGTAGACCGTTCTTCCTCCGGGATGGGACTGGGGCTGGCGATTGCCAAGCGCCTGATTCAGGCCCACCGCGGAAAGATCTGGGTGGACAGCGAAGTCGGCCGCGGGGCCACGTTCACATTTTTGCTGCCCACCGATTTCGAGTGACACGCAGCCAGTGAGGAGGCGAACGAAGCGATGGCCGGAAAAGAACGCATCCTGGTCGTGGATGATGAACCCAGCATCCGCAAGTACCTGCAGACGCTGCTGGAAGTGGATGGGTACGAGGTGGAAACCGTCACCAGCGGCAAAGAAGCGCTCGAACGCATCGGCGCTGGAGACCGCCCGGATTTCATCATCCTCGACGTGTTGATGGAGGAGATGGACGGCCTTGAGACCCTGCGCGGGATGATGCAGATCGACCCCACCCTGAACGTGATCATGCTCTCCTGTTCCAATGAGGTGAGCACGGTAGTCGAAGCGATCCGCCTGGGCGCCTATGACTACCTGACAAAGCCGTTTGAAAAATCCGAGCTCGATGCGGCCATGCTGAAGTGCCGCCAGAAACGGCAACTGCGTGCGGAAAACCAGGCCCTGCGGGAATACTGCGAGCAGTTGACCGAAGATCTCAGCTTCCTGGCCGCCAGCCCGCAAATGGTGAAAATCCGGCAGCAGATTCTGCAGATTGCACCGGTGGACGTGCCGGTGTTCATCTCCGGCGAGAGCGGCGTCGGCAAAGAAGTTGTGGCGCGGATGATTCATCTGCGCTCGCCCCGGGCCCCTCAACCCTTCATCAAGGTGAATTGCGCGGCCTTGCCGGGCGAGCTGCTGGAATCCGAGCTCTTCGGCTACGAACAGGGAGCTTTCACGGGTGCCGTACGGCTCAAGCCAGGCAAGTTTGAGCTGGCGAACAAAGGGACGATCTTCCTGGATGAAATTGCAGAAATGCCCACCCACCTGCAGGCGAAGCTGTTGCATGTGCTCCAGGACCACCAGTTTTCGCGGCTCGGCGGCCGGCACCTGGTGCACTCCGACGTGCGGGTGCTGGCGGCTACCAATGTGAATGTGCGGGAGGCCATCCGCTGCGGCCGGTTCCGCGAAGACCTCTACTACCGGTTGAACGTGTTCTCCATCCACGTGCCGCCCCTGCGCGAGCGGGCACGCGAGATCCCCATGCTGTTCCAGCACTTCCTGGAGAAGTACGCAGATAAATACAACAAACAACCGCGCCTACCCTCCGACCACCTGCTGGAAGCGGCCATGCGCTATCCCTGGCCGGGTAACCTGCGCGAGCTGGAAAATTTCGTAAAGCGGTATGTGATTCTGGAGGATGACGAATCGAGCTTCCGCGAACTGCTGGAAATGGCTGCCACCCGTCAGCGCACCTCCCCGCGGGAAGAGCCGGCCCAGCCCCGCGAACAAGGGTTGAAGGCGCTGGTGCGCAGCTTGAAGGACGAAGCAGAAATGGAAGCGATCGCAGACGCGCTGGAAAAAACCAACTGGAACCGCAAAGAAGCCGCGCGCCTGCTGGGAATCAGCTACAAGGCGTTGCTCTATAAGATGCGCCAGTTCAAAATCGATGGGGGACGGGGAGCCCGCTCAAGCCCCGCAGCTCCGATACCGCAGACCGGACATTAGGGTCTGGAATGCAATCTGTTGCACATTCATCGCAGCAGAATGGCTCGTCAAAGCAGCAAAGAGGTGGTGGGCAACAGGTTTGGCGCTGACTGGGGTGTTCTTCGCCGAACCGATCATCGTCCCGAAGCGCGCAACTCCTCCCCGAGCGCGATGGCGATGCCGTTTACTCTTTGTAATACCAAGGTTTACTTGGGCTTAGAGTTTCCGCGAAACTAGACTGGGGCCAGGACCACAAATTCACAGTGGAAGCTTCGAGGCTGGCGAAAAACACTGCTTTGGCACTGTGATTGCTAGTTTTTAGCAACACGGGCAAGATGGAAGCTGAATTTTGTAGAGAGGGGGACAACCCTTTATGACCGAGCGCCGCATGGCTCGTCGTTATGAACTTTCTCTGCCCGTGGTTATCCGGACAGCCTCGGAACCAGAGCACAGCAGCGGGCGCACGCGCGACATCTCCACGCGGGGCGTCTACTTCACGGTGCATCGGGAAATGACCCCCGGCATGGAGCTCGATTTCACGCTGACCCTCCCGGCAGAAATCACCCGCGGCCCGGAGGTTTACATTCGCGCTTATGGCCGCGTCGTCCGCGTCGAGCGACGACAGAACGGCGAGCTGCCGGTGGGCATCGCCGCGGTCATCGAGAAATACGACATCATCCGCGCCGAAACGGGAACGGCCTAGCAGCGCACGAATCTTCCACGACCGACAGAAAAGCCAGCCCCCGAAGCGGCACCCTCCAACTCAGTTGCGTTCGCGTTCAGCTTCTCTTCTGTTGCACGCGGGCCTCAGACTGCAGCACGGTGCTGCACCTGCCCATCGCCAGTGCCGCACGCCACTGTGTCGGTACTCCGCTGCTCCCGGTCAACGTGGCGGGGAAAATTCCCGGTCGGTAAGCCGCTTGATTTCTTCGAGAGAGTATCCGGCGCGATCGAGCTGTTCGGCACGCTGGGCGATGCGCAGACAGAGCTGGCAGCCTTCAGCGTGGCGATCGCGGAAGCAATCGAGTGCGTTTTGGTGGCCCTGGCTCCAGTAGCAACCGCAGTAGCAGGCCAGTCGTTCCAGCAGCGCCGGACGTTCGCGAGCGATTCGATAGCCTTCATCCCACGGCGGCGGGATCAGAGCGGGATCGAGCGTCGCCGGCCGGTGTTCGCGGGGGATGGCGGGCAGTGCCTCGGGCGTGAGCAGGTAGTGAACAGGACTGGAGGCTGGCGAAAGCCAGTGCCAGCCTGCGAGCAGGCTCCCCAGGACAAACAGGGTCAGCACGACGTCGCGCAGCCAGCGGCGATGCTGGAGCCGATGCCGTGGTCTCGGTGCGCTGGGCATGGAAAACAGTCTAGCATCGTTCAGCGGGAGCAGGCCTCAGGGGTGCGATACAGAGCTTGGCTCCGGATGAAGGCTTCGACCTCGGCCGGCAGCAGGTCAGCGACGGATTCCCCGCGGGCAATCTGCTCGCGCACGCGGCTTGCGGAAACCTCTTCCAGCGCAGCGGGAATCCGCAGCCGGTGAATCCGGGAAGCGTAGGCAGCCGCCGGGGCATGGGAGGGCAGACGGAAGGGGCCTTGGCGGTCGGCTACGCCCAGCTCGAAACGCGCAAACATCTCTGCCAGCGCGCGGGCCAGATCCGGATACGGCCAGCCGAGCAAAATCCGTTCTGCGGCATCGCGGCCGACGAGAAAAACAAAGGTTGTCGCTGCAGGATAGTGAGCGCGAATCGCCTCGTGGATCTCCAGGAGCAAGCCGCCCCGCGTGATCGCTGCCGAGAACCGTGGCTCGGCCGCCACAGCCGCACGCAGCATCGCCGCACGCTGCTCCAGCGACGCCTCCAGGACGTGCCGGTGGGGCGGCTGCTCGGGCAGGACAAACAGCACTTCCTGCAGACCGAGCTGCTCCAGGGCCGCTGCGCCAACCGCCAGGTGGCCGCGCGTGGGTGGGTTGAAGGTGCCGCTCAAGACGCCGAGCCGGGGCGCGGGCAGCGACTGCGCCCAAATGCCTTGCGAGGCCCGATGGATCCAGCGGAAGGTCTGGGCAGCCGCTTCCAGAATGCCTCCTGCAAAGCGGACAGGCCGCTCGAGCCATTCTAGAAGGCCGCACCCACGAAGACAACGCCGCCGCGAAGGATTCTGGTTGCGCCGCGGATGCGGTCGGCTTACCATTTTGGCAGGATTCCGGCTCAGAACGGACAGGAGGTCCCCATGAAAGTTGCGGACCTGATTGAATCGCGCAAAGAGGTGTACTCCATCCCCGACGACATGACCGTCCACGAGGCCGCTCGCTATCTGCGGGAACGGGCCGTGCGCGCCGTCGGGGTGCGCGACAAAAAGGGCCATCTGGTCGGCGTCGTCTCGCAAAGCGACATCTCCGACAAGGTGGCAGCCGAAAACAAGTGCCCGGCGTGGATGCGCGTTTCCGAAATCATGAGCACGGACCTGATCGTCGTGCCGCCGGACGCTTCGCTGGACGAATGCCTGCGCCTGATGGAAAAACACGGCATCTATCATCTGCTGGTCATGGACAAGAAAGCCGGCTATCGGGGCATGATCTCTGTGCAGGACCTGCTGCGGGTGATCGCCTCGGACCACAAGGCGCGCGCCGATATGCTGGAAGCTCTGATCTACCCGCAGCGTTGACGCTCACACCATACCGGGCAGACGCGCCTCAGGAAGCCGGGGACTGCAGGGGGCGGGCAGGCACGACCGTCGGCCCACCAGCCCGGACGCGGCTCAGCAGCAACCCGCCGATCACAAACAGCAACAGCACCGAAAGAATGGCCAGGCGCTGATTCCCGGACGTGGCCGCAGAGATTTCGCCAAACAGCAGTGGGCCGAGCACCGCTGCCGACTTCCCGCACAGGTGATAGAAACCGAAGAAATCGCCCTCGCGTCCGGGTGGGATCAGTCCCGCCATGAAGGCGCGCGAGGCCGCCTGGATTGCGCCCAGGCCGCTGCCGGCGAGTACGGCAATGACAAAGAACGACTGTGTCGAGGAGACGAAGTAAGAAGCCGTCACAACGGCAATCCACTGCACGAGCAGCAGCAGAACAACGCGGCGAGGACCGAGCCGGTCGGTCGGTCGCGCCCACAAATAGGCACCCGCCAGCGCCGAAATCTGCACGAGGGCGAACAACAAGATCAGCTCGGACGTCTGGAACCGCAGGGTCATGCTGGCAAAGGCAGCCGCGGAGATGATGACCGTGTTCACGCCGTCTTCGTAGAAAAAGTACGCCAGCAGGAAACGCCGCGTTTCGCGCAGACGCAGGATGTCGCGGAAGGTGCGCCAGGATTCGCGCATCCCGGCACCCGCGGCTTCTCCGGCACCGAGCCGGGCCGGACGATCCCCGGGCAGCCAAAAAAAGGCCGGCAGGGAAAACAGCAGGAAGGCGCCGGCAATCAGAAGCCAGGTCAGATCAAAATGCCCGCGCTCGGCCAGCGGCAGAGCCATGACCAAGGCAAGCAACGAACCGGCATAGCCTGTGGCAAATCCCCAGCCTGAAACGCGGCCCTGATATTCCCGGGGAACCAGTTCGGGCAGATAGGAGTTGTAGAAGACCTGTGCGCCCTCGAACCCAACGTGGGAAACCACAGTGACCGCCAGCCCCCACAGCACCATGCCCGGCTCGACGGTGGCATACAGACCCACGGCCCCCACGGCCATCAACGTGTAGAGGAGCAGCAGCCGCTTGCGCACTCCGGCATAGTCGGCAAGGGCTCCCATCATCGGCGAGGTCGCGGCGACAATCAGCATCGCCGAAGAAATGGCTCGGCCCCACCACTGATCGCCCAGTCCCTGCTCGTTGCCGACGATCACCGTGCGGTAGTACACCGTCCAGAGCACCGCGGGCAACACGGCATAGAAGGAGTTCGCAAAGTCGTACAGACACCAACTGGCGAGCACCTTGCGGTTCATAAGCGGGAAGGACACCACCGAGTATACGCCCAGACGCGTATCCGGTGCGAGCCTTATCCAGCCAAAGATGACCCGGCACCCCCTGCCCAGCAGGTGTAAAACCGATCCTGGGCGAGCCTCCGTTCCCGTACTGGAAGAAATCCGTCAGGCTAGGGAAACAAACTTCCTTGCTATGCAAAGCTTTTCCTTCCGAGACCGGCCCGTGGCCGGCCCTCTCGGCAGGGTGATGGATTGGCACGCGCGAACGGGGTTCGTCCCTAAACGCTTTGTTTACATGGAACTACAAAGGTCCCGGGGAATTTTCCTACAAACTCCCACAGGCCGGCAACAGAGTTGGATTTTGGCGCACAGTGTGCAGAGAACAGTATGGATTGAGAACATGATGTCCACTGCGGCCCAGCCCCGCCCATCGCTGTCAGTCCCGACGAACGATATTCCTCCCGAGCACATCATCTATGGCCGCTCGGAAGCGATGCAGATCGTGCGCCTGAAAGTGGAGAAAGTGGCCACGGCCAACGTCCCGGTGCTCATTCGCGGCGAGAGCGGCACGGGTAAGGAGATGGTGGCCAAGCTGTTGCACCGGCACTCGCCGTGGGCGAGCGGACCGTTCGTCAAGGTGAACTGCCCGGCGATCCCCGGCACGCTGTTGGAAAGCGAGCTGTTCGGCTACGAAAAGGGCGCGTTCACCGGCGCCTATGGCACCAAGCCCGGCCGGGTGGAGATGGCGCATCGCGGCACGCTGTTCCTCGACGAGGTCGGCGAACTGGAGCCCGCTCTGCAGGCCAAACTTCTGCAGCTGCTCCAGGACGGGCAGTTCTGCCGGATCGGCGCCCAGGAAGACAAAAAGGTCGAAGTGCGCGTGGTGTGCGCCACGAACCGACAACTCGAAGACGAAATCGAGGCCGGTAACTTCCGCCAAGACCTGTTCTACCGCATCAATGTGGTGAATATTGAGCTGCCACCGTTGCGCGAGCGCACCGAGGACATCCCGGAACTGGTGGACTACTTTCTGCACGTGTACGGCGAAAAATACAACCGGCCGGTCAAGCCAGTGTCCCCGCAACTGATGCGGCAGCTCCAGAAGCACTCCTGGCCTGGCAACATCCGCGAACTCGAAAACCTGATGAAGCGCTACGTGATTCTGGGCTCGGAAGAGGCCATGACCGACGAACTGATGGCGCGCGGGCCGGAACCATCCTATCTGGACCCGCACCTCCCGGCAGACGGCTCCATTTCCCTGAAGAAACTGACCCGGCAGGCGGTGCTCGAGCTGGAACGGAAGGTCATTCTGCAGGTGCTCGAAGCGAACAGTTGGGACCGCAAACGCGCTGCACGAGCGCTGAATATCAGCTACCGAGCGTTGCTCTACAAGATCCGCCAAGCCGGCCTGCCGGCAAAACGAGCACGGCCTCAGTCTGTTTCCCTCGGAGAGCTGGCGGCAGAGCAGTCGGCAGACTGAAGCTCGCCCTCCATCCACTTCCCGCCGGATGCCTTTCTTCCAACGGACTGCACACACCCGACTGCGTGTGCCTCCACGGCAAGGAATTTCCTCAGTTTTCTGGCGGAAAGCGGCCGAAACGGAGAGGCGAAACCGATGCCAGCTGACCGTACTGGCGTTCCCATTCCAAAAGTTCGCGGAACGGCACGAACGGGCCCGTGCGCAGCAGCTCGTCAAGGCGGGCTTCCATCTGCTCCAAATTTCGGTAGTGGCGAAAACGCGACTTCCAGCGACCAGACAGGCGGGGCTGCGTCGGGTCAATTTCCCAGGGATGGAGATAGATGAGCACCGGACGACCTTCGCGGTGCTGTACGCGGCGAACCGCCCAGCGGGTCAACCACATCGGATACAGCCGCAGGTAGCCGCCGCCAGCAATCGCCAGGTTGCGACCCGCCAGTCGTACAGTCATCGGTGGAATCTCATACAGGCTCCGGCCCGCTCCGAGTTCCCAGCGGAACGGAAAGCGGGGGGCTTGCGGGATCCCGTACAGGTCGTGCACCACGGGAAAGACGCTGGAATCGTAGAGAAACCCTTCTTCCGCAAGAATTTCGAGTGCCCAAAGCGTGCGGGGCACGATCGAGAAGGTGGGGGCACGATAGCCCACCACCCGAACGCCAGCCGCCTCTTCGAGGCTTTGCACGGCTCGGCGGGTGTCGGCGCGAAATTCCTCCGGGGTGAGCCGCCAGAGGGCAGCGTGGCGGTAGCTGTGGCAGGCAATCTCATGACCGGCGGCAGCGATCTGGCGGACCAGGGCTGGTTCGCGTTCCGCGACCCAGCCGAGAATGAAGAACGTGCCGCGGGCACCATGCCGGGCGAACAGTTCGAGCAGCCGCTGCGTGTTGCGCACGACGCGGCTGGGAAAACAAGGCCAGTCTTCGTAGCGGATGCGATCGGCGAAGGCTTCGACATGGAAGTAGTCTTCGACGTCCACGCTGAGTGCGCCCGCCGGGTGGAGGCTCGGCTGTGCCGCACGCTGAGGCGTTGCCGGCTCGGGACCCGCGGAGGCAGAAACGCCGGAGACGGTGCCGTTGTGCATCATTCAATCAGAGCTTCCCCCGAGCTGCGCCAGCACCTGGCGGGCTTCGGCGGCTTCTGGATGCTGCGGCGCCAGCGCCAGAGCCCGCTCCAGATGTCGGCGCGCCCGCTCCGGTTGGTTCGATTTCTGATAGGCCAAACCGATGTGCAGGTGGTAGGTCGGGTTGTCGGGGGCTTTTTCCAGAGCTTCCTTGAGCAGGTCAATGGCCAGGCCGTAGGCGCCTTTGCGATAGTAGGCCAGCGCCAACGTATCCGCTACGTTGGGCAGCTCGGGCAGCTTGCTCCGGGCGGTCTGGGCCAGCGAGAGGGCCACGTCCACGTTGCCGCCGCGCTGCAGCATCAAATAGGCCAGGTTGTTGGCCGCGACCGGATAGTCGGGCTCCACCTGCAGCGCCTTTTCGTAGAGCTGCTGGGCGCGCTGCCAGTTGCCGCGGACTTCATCTTCCAGTGCGGCAAGCAGGATGTAGCTGCGCACCTCACGGGGATTTTCCTGGATGGCCCGTTCGTAGGTAGCCACGGCGTCTTCGACCGAGCCCTGCGCGGCGAGCAGCGCACCGAGCGTGAGGAAGGCCTCCACATTGTTCTTGTCGAGTTCGACGGCACGCTGCAACTGCTCGCGGGCGCGGTCGTTCTGTCCGTTGGCGGCCAGCAGTCGGCCATAGAGCAGGCGATGCTGGCTGCTGTCCGGGGCCTGGGCAATCTGGCGTTCGACGCGCTGCACTGCACGGTCTGGACGCTTCTGCTGCACATAGACGGCCACCAGGCCGCGCAGGGCTTCCGCATGCGCCGGGTCTTTCTGCAAAGCGGTTTCGTACAGCCTTTCGGCCTCTGCGGAACGCTGCTGGAGCAGGCGCAAGCCCGCCAGGCGGGTGTAAACGACGGGAGACTCCGGCGCCAGGCGCAGCGCAGTGTTCAAGTCCGCTTCTGCGGTGGCAAAATTCCTGTGGGCGATGCGGGCCATCGCGCGCAACACGTAGCCGTTGGGCGAATAGGGCTCAGCCGCAATCAGCCCTTCGGCGCTGGAGGCCACCAGTTCGAAGTCGTTCCGTCGCAAACCCACGGCGGCGAGCGCTTGCAGCGCTCCGCTCATGCGCGGATTCACCCGTACCGCTTCGCGCCATTCGCTCTCGGCGCGGGCCAGGTTGCCCAGCTGACTGAACGCCACGCCCAGGTGATAGAGCGCGACCGCGTTGTTGGCATCCGTTTTCACGGCGGACTGGAGCACTTGAATGGCGTCGTCGTACAACCTGCGGCGATTCAGAATCTGTCCGCGATAGATCAACGCTTCCAGGTCCCGCGAGTTTTCCTTGAGGATTTCGTCATTCAGCCGCGTAGCTTCTTCCAGACGGTCGCGAAGAATCAGCAACTGGATCAGATTTTTTTTGACAGTCAGATCACGCGGGTGCTCACCGTAAAGAGCGAGAAATTCTTCCAGGGCGCGATCCAGATCCCCCACGGCAAACAGGAAGTCGCCGAGCAGACGATATCCTTCCGGATTGTTGGTGAAGCGCGGCCGGGCGTCCCGCAGGAGCTGTTCGGCACGTTCGCGTTGATTCCGTCCAAGATAGAGCCGGGCCAGGGCTGCCACCGGAAGGTGATTGCCCGGTTCGAGCTCGGCAGCACGCAGGAACTGTTCTTCGGCGCGTTCCCACTTCTGCTGCTGCTGATAGAAATTGCCTAGCGCCAGCCGCGCGGGCACGGACTGGGGATCCAGCTCGATGGCCCGCAGAAAGCTGGCTTCGGCAGCCGCCACCTGCTTGGCGCTCGCCTGCAGAAAGGCCAGATTCAGATAGCTGCGTGCGCGGTCGGGATCGAGCTGGATGGCTTTCTGCATCTGCGCGAGCGAAGCCGGCAGATTCTGCAGCGCCGCGTACGAGTTGGCCAGCAGGATGTGCGCTTCCACGTTGTTGGGATCTCTCTGCAGAACCAGTTCAGCGCGCTCCTGCGCCGCCTGGAATTCGTGGCCGGCGAGCAGCAGATTGCCCAGTTCGATCTGGGCCTTCAGATTTTCTGGAGCCAGGTCAACAGTGCGGAGGAGCTCCTGATAGGCCGCTGTCCAGGCCCCCAGTCGCATGTAACACTGCGCCAGTTGGTAATGGGCCTCGGCAAAAGAGGGGTCCACCTGGACCGCATTCAGATACTGAATCGCCGCTTCGCGATATTGGCCGGCTTCGAAATAGCGCGTGCCGCTCTCGAAATATTTTTGTTTGCGGACATTGGGGTCGCGGGAACAACCCGCAAGCAGGCCCGCCGTCAAACCAATGAGGACAGCTAGGGCAAACCAACGAGGTGCACGCATCGGAAACTTCACCTTTCTCGAATTTCGTTTTTCCGGACTCCGTGTAGCCGATCCTGACCGGTGTAACAAAACACTCCGCTGCAAAGCGTTGCAATTCCTCCGCCACGCCCGAAACGATAAAGCCATCCGCGGACTTGCTCCTATTCCACTATAGCAAAAGCACTTCGGGAAAACCGGGGAGGGGGAAAGAGGGTCGAAACAGTAACCGGGAACTGTTCGTGAGGGAAGCCGCCTTACCCCGAAGTGGAAAAAGTTTTCCCTTTCACCGCACGTCTAGCCGCACGCTGCAAAAATCCTGTTCCTATGCTGACTTGCGGCGCCGACGCAACTGGCGGCCAATTGCGATCAAGCCGGTGCCCACTAAGGCCATCGTGCCGGGCTCGGGAATAAGTACGCCGGGGACCTGCTCCGAGTCAGTCCCGAACAGGAAAATCACACCCACCACCGTGGCTCCAGGGGAAAGGCCAGGAATGTTCAGGTTGAACGTAGCGGCCGTTTGCAGCCACGGATCCGGAGGACCCGGGAATATTCCCGTAATGGAAGCGTTGGCCGCACTGTAGGTGCCTCCACTATCTGGAGGACCAATCAGCAGGTTCGAGGGCGGAGCGAAAGCATTTCCGGTGTTCGGACAAATGGTGCAGATGGAAAGGCCACCACTGGAAGCCTCTGTTTTCCAGCCCGTCGAGGTAGATCCGAGATTGGTGACCGAGCCATCGGAATTAATGTTGATCAAAGTCGAGGAGCTGCTGGTGATCGTGCCGGAAGTAGTCCCATCGCTGAAAAAGATAATGAGGCCGCTGACGGCTTGACTCCGGCTGATGGGATTGGCCTGATTGTTGAAGAGCTGAACGGTTACGGTGCCGCCAGGACCGACCGTAATGACCGCAGACGCACTTACCGGCTGGCCGCCGGCCGTGGCCCCACTGCCGGTCGCCCACTCAGTGACATCGTCTGCCTGCAGCGTTGGGACGCACAACAATCCCACCACACCCACCACAACCAGCCAACTCAATCGTTTCCGCATGTTTCTTTCACCCCCCCCTCTCCTGAGGTCTTACCCTTGGCACCGCGTCAGCCACTTCTTCATTCTCAGCAACTTTCGGGCCAAAGTCGAAAAGAGGCCAGCCCCGCAACATCGCCAACTTTCACAGAATAAAAAGGTTAAAAACAAAAGCAGTTTTTTAGAACCTCGTTTCTGACCTTTGAGTTTGGAATGTGCATGACTTTGCAAACTTTAAGAATGCCGTTGGGCATGGTCTTGGAAAACCTTGAATCTTTCTCTGGACAGCGTTTGGGAAGCACGTTCGGGCCAAGGAACAGCTATTCGGGGATGAATTCGCCGAGCTGAAGATAGGTTCGGCGGGCGAACTCGACGACGCGCTGCTCACTCTCCTGGACAGACTCTTCTCTTCCGATCGGGCTGAGGACGCGAACCATAGCCCCGTCAGTGCGATTGATGCGGATCGCATCGGCGACCAGGAAGAACTTGGCCCAGTATTCGCTGGCGACGACGCGCCCATGAGCCTGGTACCAGTACAGAACGAACTGACGGTCCAATCCTTTGGCGATAATGTAGCGGTTGACCGTGATTGGTTCGCGGTCGGGCAACTCAATCGTCAAGCGCCCCTGCTCGATGGGGGCCCACCCGGCACCGGGGAGACAGTTCTGCGGGGAATGGATCGTGGCTCCGGTGCGCTGACTGTTGAAAAAGACGATGAACAGATCGATCGGGGGTTCGTCGGGACTGTGCTGATAGAGTCGCACAAGGTAATCATCGGCCCCGAGCACCTGTTGAACGTCCTCGGCGATGGAAAGATCGCGCCCGACCCACGCATCGAGAACGTGAGGAAATTCTTCGAGCATCTTGCGCGGCGGCAGTTGTTCGGGCCGGCTGCGCGCTTCAAGAAAGGCAGCCGCGCCAACTAGCAGAACCACCACGGCGAGGAAGCGTAGGGAGGTCAGTTTCACAGAGTTTTCCTCCGACTCCACCACCCCTGAAGCACGTGCAGGGTCCCATGGAGGGCAAACAGGAGAAACAAGGAGATCAGGAAGACCACCAGGCCGGAAAAGGTATGGAAGAATCCCTGGGCTTTTTCCGGTTCCCAGTAATGGCCCAGCAGGCCGGTCCCGGCGACGCGCATGGAATTGGCCAACACCGCCACGGGCACGGCACCCAGCACGAGCACCGCGCGGCGAAACAGATTCGGTTCGAACAGATGTCCGTAGATGACGGCCAGCGTGAGGAGCGAGACCAGCGAACGGAGTCCGCTGCACGCTTCCACCACCTCCAGCATCATGTACGGCAACCGAATGACGTTGCCTTCCAGCAAAACCGGCACCCGGAGAACAGCCAGCACGGTCGCGGCAATCTCCGATGCCAGCAGTTGCAGCGGAAAAGCGATCCGGTTGTAGAGGATCGAGGGGATCGGAATCATCAGGAAAAGACAGGCCAGCGGAAACAGCAGAGCGCGGAACCAGCTCCAGCCGAAAAAATGGATCACCAGACCCGTCAGCAGCAGTACAAAGGAAGACCGCTGTAGGAACAGCTCAGCGCCGAGCACGCCGACAATCAGCGTGCAGAGCGAACCGCCAATCACCGCCAGTCCCAGCCAGGAAGGTTGCAGCGGGAGCCGGGCCAGTTGGTGGCGTCGCTGCCAGATCACAAAGCCGGCAAATGCCGGCACAAAAAAACCGTGAGAGAAATCGGGGTCGTTCCACCAGTCGCGGACGAGTCGTGCGAGCACGTCCGCATAGAGAAACCCCACCAGCAGCGCCAACAAGGCGGCGGGCCAGACCCACCGATGCCAATCGAATCGGTGTTCAGTCTCGGAAGCTGCCCAGCGCTCGGTCACCGTGCTCATTTACTAATGCGGATGGCAAACTGTCTTGCAGATGACTCTCTCGAGCAATCCTTCTGCCAACCGAAGCATAACTTACACGGTCGTAAGCCTTTTATTGCGAAGAAGAAATGAAAAGCTGAGGGCGATTGTGTGGAAAACTCTTTCCAATCTAAGAAAACCATTTCCTCCCAACTGAAAACTGCAATAACCGGCCATCTCAAGTCCGATCCCTTGAGTCAATTTGCAGATAAAAAAAGCCTTAGCGTAGGAGCTTTCCAAACCCAAGGGCAGGTGCAGGCCAGCTGCGAGGGAAAATTGTTGCCACTTAATGGAAGCCTGCTCGAACTCGATTGGGCGAGCATGCGGGCGGTGATGAAGACAGATACCTCCAACCCACTTCCAGGAAAAGACTTACTCACGGAGGCTTTTTCGGTTTCATGCCTCTCCGGGTGGCATCCGCCGTGCAAGTTATCGGCGGGTACAAAACATTGCTCTGTCCGGTTTGAAAATTCCGGAGGCAGGGATGGAACTCAAGGTAACGGAAGCGATGGTGCTCGAAGACCCGCTGGCCGGAGCGGAAGTGCGGTCGTTTATCTGCGGGAGCAGTCCTGCAATGCAGGCCCTGGAGCGATTCATCAAGGACATCGCCCCCACGGATATTCCCGTGTTGCTGCACGGGGAGAGTGGAACCGGCAAAGAAGTCGTTGCGCTGGAGCTGCACCGACGCTCGCGGCGGAGCCAGAAACCGTTCATCAAGGTGAACTGCGCGGCGCTGACGCATCTGGAGACGCTCGATCGGCTGCTGCGTGGAGAAGCGGGTCTGGGCGCGAATGGCTTCGGCGGGACCCTGTTTCTCGACGAGGTCGCAGAGCTGGACCCTGTCCTGCAACCGAAACTGTTGCACGTGCTGCCGGAGAGCAACGGAGCCCAGTCGCTGCCGGAAGCGCGATTGATCTGCTCGACCAGTCGCTCCCTGGAAGAGCTGATGCGCGCCGGGCGCTTCCGCGAAGAACTCTACTACCGGATCAACGGGGTTTGCCTGCGGCTACCCCCGCTGCGCCATTGCAAGAAAGACATCCCGCTGTTGGTGGAGCATTTTCTGAGGAAGTACGCGGATCTGTTTGGTCGCCCGCAGCCAGTGCTGACGTCGCGAGCCCTGCGCGCTCTGACGGATCATTCCTGGCCCGGCAACATCCGGGAGCTGGAAAACACAGTGAAGAAAATTGTCGCGCTGGGCGATGAGCGTGCCGTGCTGGCGGAGCTGAACGGGCAGACCGCCGAAGTGCGACGCAAGAACGGCGGGGCCCAGGGCATCTCCCTGAAGGAAGCCGCCCGCGCCGCTTCCCGGCAGGCCGAACGGGAATTGATCCTGAAAGTGCTGTCGCGCACGCGCTGGAACCGCAAGCGGGCCGCGCAGGAATTACAAATCAGCTACAAGGCGCTGCTCTACAAGCTCAAACAAATCGGTCTGGATGAATCCACGGCAACGTGAGGAACTGCGAAGCAAGAAGGAGTACGAACCATGCGAATCAAAACCCTGCTGCTGCTCCTGACGGTGATACCGCTCCAGGCTCAGCCGGCCAGCAATCGCACGACGACGGCACCCTCCGGCAACGGGAATGGCCCCCGCACATCCCCCGTCACCGTGCCGTCCGCTGACTATCGGATTGGCGCCCAGGACGTGCTGACCATCAGCGTGTGGAAGGAGCCAGAGATCACCCGCACCGTGCCCGTGCGCCCGGACGGAAAAATTTCCCTGCCACTGCTGGATGATGTCCAGGCAGCCGGTCTGACGCCGATGGAGCTGGCCGCGAACATCACCAGCGGCCTGAAAAAATTTATCGCCGATCCGCAGGTGACGGTGATCGTCACGGAAATCAACAGCCGCCACTTCTATGTGCTGGGCGAGGTGGTCCGCCCCGGCGCCTACCCGCTGCTGCCCGGAATGACCGTGCTGCAGGCGCTTTCGGGCGCGGGAGGATTCTCGCAGTGGGCGAACCTGAACGAAATCTACGTGCTGCGGGATGAAGGTGGCAAGCAGGTGCGGTATCCGTTCAAGTACAAGGACGTGCTGAAGGGGAAGCGGACCGAACAGAACATCGAACTGAAACCGGGCGACACGATTGTCGTCCCGTAAGGGGGAAACATGATACGCATACGGTTGGTGGTCGGCCTCGCATTTGGACTCCTGCTCTGCGTCCCCCCGATCGCGGCCCAGCAGAAAGAGCAGAGCCGGGATCCGCGTGTGAGCAACCGCGTGGAGCCGTACGGGCCCGTTGCGCCGCGCGAAAGCAGCAGTGCGGCTCGCAACCAGGAGGAAACCCTGTCCGTGAGGCGGCAGACGGAAACCACTCCGCCACCGCTGACGGGCGTCGAGGCGGTTACGCTGCAACGAATGGGACAGACCCGGAGCTACTTTGTCCCCTATCTGCACCTGAGCCAGACCGTGGACACAAACCGGCGCGGTGCCACCGTCGGAGATCCGGAACTGTTCTCCTACAGTCTGTTCAATGCTGGCCTCACCGTGGATCGCATCTGGCGGAACTATCAGCTCACCGCACACTACTCAGGCGGCGGACTGATTCCCAATCACCGGAGTGATGCCCAGGACCGGAACCGGTTTTTTCACCAGGCCGGATTCACGCAACGGATCACCCTGCGCAACTGGCAGTTTTTGTTCAGCGATTACTTTTCCTGGCTGCCGGAGTCCGCATTTGGTTTGCCTGCAGGGGGGCTGCTCAATCCGCAGGAGATCGGCATCGGCCACGGGCTGGGGGAGGGCGGCCCGGTTCTGAACACCTCCCTGCTGCCCAACCAGGCGTTTTTCAGTGGCGACAGCCGACGGATCAGCAACGCAGTGGCCGGACAAGTGCTGCGGCAGTTGACTCGGCGCAGCTCGATAACAGCGTCCGGTGCGTTCGGGCTGCTCCATTTCCTGGATGGAGACCTGCTGGACGTGCGCAGCGCCAACTTCTCCGCCGGCTACAACTATCTGATCCGCCCCCAGGACACTCTCGCCGTAGGGTACACGCACGGTCGGTTCTGGTTCATCGGTTCGGACCTGGTGGTGACCTCGCACAATCTCCATCTGGGCTACGGGCATCAGGTCAGCGACCGGATGGCCCTGGTCCTTTCGGGCGGTCCGGATCTGCTGATTCGGTCGGCGCCGGGTGGGCTGCAGAACGATCGACGGCTGTCGTGGTCGGTGCGCAGTGTGCTGAGCTATCAGTTCCAACGCAGTCGGTTGTCTCTCTCCTACTACCACTTCCTGAACGGCGGCTCGGGCATCTTCACCGGTGCACGGACCCACCACGCGGAACTGGTTTGGAACCACCAGCTCACCCGGCACTGGGGATGGAACACGCGCCTGGCCTATTCGCGGAATTCAGAGCTTGCCACCGGCGGGACAGACAGCCGACGGTTCCATTCCGTGCTGGGAGGGGTCAGCTTCGGCCGACCCCTGGGGCGCTACACGGATATTTTCTTCAGCTACGACGTGCAGCGGCAGCAGTCCAGCTTCCCCATCTGCGTGGGAACCGAGTGCGGGAGGGTGATGCTGCGACATATGTTCGGAATCGGATTCCGGTTCGGCTACCGGCCGATTGAGATCGAGTAACGCATAGAAAACCGGGACGGACGCCGTCCCAAACCACGAAAGTCGGGGAACCATGTTCGGACACCGTGAACTGACGATCGAAGAATATCTGGAGATTGCCCGGCGACGCATCTGGGTCATCGTGATCCCGGCGGTGCTGGTGTGCGCGGGATCGTTCGGCTATTCGCTGTCGATCCAGGATCAGTACACCTCGCAGACTCTGGTGCTGGTCGAACAGCAGAAGGTGCCTGATCGATTCGTGCCTCCGGTGATCACCGACGAGCTGAATCAACGTCTGGGCACGATGCGGGAGCAGATCCTGAGTCGCTCGCGGCTGCAGCCGTTGATTGACCGCTACCCGCTGTTCAGCGAACGGGAAAAGGCGCAGGTGCCACTGGAGGATTTGATCGACCGGCTACGCCAGGCGATCAAAGTGACCCCGGTGCAATCGCTGCCCGGGGCGGGGGGCGGTCAAGGACTGCCCGGATTCTACATCAGTTTCACGTGGTCGGACCGGCATCTGGCCCAGCAGATCTGCCAGCAGATCACCTCGATGTTCATGGAGGAAAACCTGAAGTGGCGGGAGAGCCGCGCGCAGCAGACGACAGCGTTTTTGCAGAAACAGTTGGATGAAGCCAAGGCCAAGCTGGATGCGGAAGATGCCCGGCTGGCCGAGTTCAAGCGGCGCTACATTGGGCAACTCCCGGGGCAGGAGCAGACCAACCTGAACCTGCTGATGGGCCTGAGCACGCAGCTGGAGGCGGTGACGCAGATGATCAACCGCGCCCAGCAGGAAAAGTCGTTCGCCGAAACCCAGTTGCAGCAGCAACTGGTCGCCTGGCAGAGCACGCAGATCGGCACGAATCCACGCACTCTGCAGGATGAGCTGGAGCTGCGAAAGCGACAGTTGATCGATCTGCAGGCGCGCTACACGGAAAACCATCCCGATGTGACACACCTGAAGCAAACCATCGCGGACCTGGAACGACGAATTGCCGAAGCGGAAGCCCTTCCGCCCGCAGAGTCAAAGGTCGAAAGTAGCCGCCTGATCGAGCCGCCACAGATCCAGCAGTTGCGGAATCAAATCCGACAACTCGATCTGACCATCCGCGAAAAAACCCGGGAGCAGGAACGGTTGCAGGAACAGATTCGGATCTACCAGGCGCGGGTGCAGCTCAGCCCCATGGTGGAGCAGCAGTACAAGGAGCTGACCCGCGACTACGACACCGCGCAAAGGTTCTACAACGAGCTGCTGGCCAAAAAGGCTCAGTCCGAGATGGGACAAGCCCTCGAGCGCGACCAGCAAGGCGAGCAATTCCGGGTCATGGACCCCGCCAATCTGCCCGAGCGGCCTTCCTATCCCAACCGATTGCAATTCGCACTGGGCGGGTTGCTGGCCGGGCTGGTGCTGGGCGGAGGCATCGCCGTGCTGCTCGAGATGCGCGACAAGTCCATCCGCAACGAACGCGATGTCCAAGCGCTGCTGGGCCTGCCCACGCTCGCTCTGCTGCCCGTGGTGCAGGAGGCCAACAACAAACCGTCCCGTTTCTGGAAGAAGAAAGTGACGCAGGTGCATCTCCCGTCGCCAGCGCAACAAGCACGGGTCTGAGGGTAAACGGATGTACAAAAAACATTTCGGTCTGAAGGAAAATCCGTTCAACGTCAATCCGGACCCGCGCTATCTGTTCCTCACGCGGCACACGCAGGAAGCCCTGGCGTGCCTCACCTATGGCATCCAGAGCCGCAAGGGATTCATTCTGCTGACCGGCGAAGTCGGTACCGGGAAAACCACACTGCTGAACAAACTCCTCGATTGGCTGCGCCGCGAGCGGGTGGCCACCGCCTTTGTGTTCAATTCCCGGCTGAACGTTTCGCAGTTCCTCGACTTCATGATGGCGGATTTCGGAATCCCCTGCGATACGAAACAGAAGAGCCAGGTGTTGCTCAAGCTGAACCAGTGGTTGCTCGATCGCTACAAGGCGGGAGAAACCGCCGTGCTTGTCGTGGATGAGGCGCAGAACCTTTCGCCCCAGGTGCTCGAAGAGATCCGCTTGCTGACCAATCTGGAGACGGCGACCGAAAAGCTGCTCCAGATTGTTCTGGCGGGACAGCCGGAGCTGGAAGAAAAACTGAATCAACCACAACTGCGCCAGTTGCGCCAGCGGATCACACTGCGGGCGAAAACGCACCCGCTGAATCTGGAGGAAACCCGGGGATACATCCACGAGCGGTTGCGGATCGCCGGCAGCGACGGCCGAACCCTGTTCCTGCCAGAAGCGGTGGAAGCCATCCACCGGTACTCGCAGGGTATCCCGCGGGTGATCAACCTGCTGTGCGAGCACGCCCTGATCAGCGCGTTCGTCGACGGAAAGGAAAACGTCGACCCGGAAACGATCCACGAAGTCGCAAAGGAGTTCGATCTGGACCGGATCGAGCCGGTAGCGCCGAAACCACCCGACCGGTCGAATGGTGAAAACCTCACCTTGCTGGAAGCCCTGAAGGCATTGGCGAGCTTGGTGGATCAGATGCGCGCGCCGGAAGAGCGGCCGGCAACTCCACGGGAAAGGAAACTATGAGCCGCATTCACGAAGCCCTGAAGCGAGCTGAACTGGAGCGGACGGCACCGCACGCCCCCCCAGAGGCTGGTGTTGCCGCCCGGTTTGAGGCCACCACAGTCCCGTTCGAGCGGACGGCGCCGACGGCTGCGGCCCCGGCCGCTGAGCCGGCCGCCCTGACCCTGGAGATGTTGCTCGAACGCTGCCCGCAGGGAAATTGGGATCCGGACCCGCAGACGATGCTGTTTCTGCAGTCGCACGGCCACGGCACCGGCACCGAGGAATTCCGCACCTTGCGCGCGCGACTCTACAAGGTGCGGGAGAAGCAACCGCTGAAAACGCTGCTGATCACCAGTGCGCTGCCGGCCGAAGGAAAAAGCTTCGTGGCGGCCAATCTGGCGCAGGTCTTCGTACGTCAGCATGAGCGACGTGTGCTGCTGATCGATGCTGACCTGCGCTGGTCGCGGCTGCATCTTTCGCTGGGCACAAACCTGTACCCCGGGCTGAGTGATTACCTGCGCGGCGCGGCCGATCTGTTCTCCGTCGTGCAGCGCAGCCCGCAGGGCAACCTGTTCTTTATTCCGGGTGGACGACCGACGCCCAATCCGAACGAGCTGCTCATCAATGGACGCATGCGGGAATTGCTCCAGCAGATGGCGCCGCTGTTTGACTGGATTGTGATTGATTCGCCGCCGGCCATCCCCGTCTCCGATGCGGCGTTGCTGGCCGGGCTGGCCGATGGCGTGTTGCTGGTGGTGCGCGCGGCACAGACTCCGTTCGACCTCGCGCAGAAGGTGCGGCAGGAGTTTCGTGACAAGCCGTTGCTGGGCGCCGTGCTGAACTGTGTGCCGGCAGGAGCCAGCTATGGCTCTTATTACCAGTATCGGTATCCCAAGAACGGAAAACGGAAGGACTGAAACTGCTGTGGTTCGACTGTTCAACGTCTACTATCCCGCTCGAACACTGGTGTTGATCGGCACCGAGGCCCTGATCATTGCGGCCTCGCTACTGCTGGCCGTTCTGATCTGCTGCGGGCCCGATGCCTATCTCGTCCTGAACTACGAGAATGGCCTGGCGAAAGTGTTGGCGGTGAGCGGGCTGACCCTGCTCGGCTTCTACTACTTCGATCTCTACGACCTGCAGCGGGGATGGAACGATGTGTACGTTCGTCTGCTGTTCGCGCTCGGCAGCCTCGCGCTCCTGTTGGCCGTGGTTATTTATTTGTTCCCAGGATTCCAGATCGGGAACAACGTGTTCTCGATCGGACTGACGCTGGCCACAGCAGGACTGATCTCCTGGCGCCGGGCCTTCGAGTGGTTGCTGCAGAGGCCGTTCCTGCGCGAACGCGTCTACGTGCTGGGCAGCGGCGAACGCGCCCGGCGTCTGGTCGAAACGCTGCGTACCCGCCCCGAACTGGGCATGGAAGTGATCGGCTGGGCCGGCGCGCTGCAGAACGGATCGTTGAACCGTGAAACGCTGGGCAATCGCCTGACTGAGTTGGCCCACAACGCGCGGGTGGATCGCGTGATTGTGGCCCTGGAAGATCGACGCAGCATCATGCCCGTGCGGGAATTGCTGGAGCTGCGGCTGCAGGGCATCAAAATTGATGAGGCCACCACGCTGCTGGAGAAAGTTTCCGGCAAAATCGAAGTGGACCAGCTCTATCCGAGCTGGTTGATTTTTTCCGACGGCTTCCGCCTGCATTCAACGTTTCTGTTAATGCGTCGGCTGATCTCGATTCTGATTTCGCTGGCCTTGCTGATTGTGGTGCTGCCCCTGATCCCGTTGATTGCCCTGGCCATCCGGCTCACGTCGCCCGGGCCGGTGTTCTACCGGCAGCAGCGCGTCGGACAGTTCGGCCGCGTGTTCTACTGCTACAAATTCCGTACGATGCATGTCGACGCCGAAGCCGACATCGGACCCACCTGGGCCGGCGACAACGACCCGCGGATCACGCCCGTGGGACGCTTCCTGCGCAAGACGCGGCTCGATGAACTCCCTCAACTGTGGAATGTACTCCGGGGTGACATGGGGTTTGTCGGTCCGCGGCCCGAGCGGCCCGAGTTTGTCGAAATGCTCTCCGCGCACATTCCCTACTACCATCTGCGGCACATCGTCCGGCCCGGCATCACCGGATGGGCACAAATCAACTACCACTACGGCGCCTCGGTGGAAGAGTCGAAAGAAAAGCTCCGCTACGACCTCTACTACATCAAGAATCTTTCGCTCTCGCTGGATTTGTACATCGTGTTGCAAACGATCAAGACCGTGGTCCTGGGCCGCGGGAGTCGGTAGTGAGTCATGCTGCCCAATTCGAGACGACGCTGGACTCCGTCCCGGGGACCTGGGAGCGACCGGCCAAAGAGCGCCGCTGGGACCTGGCGTTTGTCGGCCTGTTGTTCTACCTGGTGGTGGAGTACACGCGCTTGGGTGCGATGTATCCCGTCCTGGTACCCCTGCAGATCGGGAAGATCGCGGTCGCGCTCGGCATCATCGGGTGGATTCTGGCCCCAAGAGGAATTGCCCGTCGTCCCCTCGCCGTCCTCTGGATGGACCGGTGGCTCCTGCTGTTTCTGTTCACCCTGCTGTTTGTCACGTTGCTGGCCGTGCACAGCGATCGGGCCTGGACCGGTTTTTTCGACATTCTGCGCTGGCTGGTGATCTATTTTCTCATCACTCGTGTGCTGACCAATGGCTGGCGGCTGCGCGTGTTCCTGCTCTTGTTGCTCCTGCTAAACCTGAAAATGGCGCAGTTTGTCGTCCGCAGCTATTTCACGTTGCTGGCGGCGGGGGTACCGGGCTGGGCGCTGGCCAAATTCGGTGTGGGTGCGGGTTCGACCGGCTTCTTCGCGAACGCCGCCGACTTCGGAGTCGGGATGTGCATCATCTTTCCGGTGGCCGGCTATCTGTTCTTTGCTCGGGAGAGCAAGCTCATCCGCATGCTGCTGTTCGCTTCTGCGTTAACCTTTCTGGCCGCGATTCTGGTCTGTGGTTCACGCGGGGCGCTGGTGGGCGCGCTGGCCTCCGGCGCCGCAGCCCTTCTTCGGAATCCTCGAAAAAGCGCTGCGCTCATGATGTTGGTGATCGTCATTGTCGGGGTGGTCTACTTCTTGCCGGAGGCCAGCAAGGACCGCGTGGAATCCGGGATGAACTGGCAACAGGACGGGACGGCCAGCCACCGCATCTACCTCTGGAAACAGGGGCTGAAGATGTTCCAGGACCACCCGATTTTCGGGGTCGGCCCGCACAACTATCCAATCGTTCGCTTCGAACACTACAACGAAAACGATCCCCACCCCGGCCCGTTTGTCTCCCATAGCGTCTACATCGAAGCGCTGACCGAGCTGGGGCTGATCGGGTTGGTGCCGCTGATCGTTTTGTTCATTCTGTTCTTCCGGCTGAACGCACTGACGCGGAAGCAGATTCTGGCGACGGATCCCGCGGGCAAACAGAACTTCTTCTACTGTCTGGCCCTCGGGCTCGACCTCGGGATGATCGGTTTTATGGCCAGTGCGGCGTTCGTTTCAGTCCTGTACTACCCGCACATCTGGCTTCTGCTGGGCCTGAGCGCCAGCCTGCACACGGTTGCTGTCCAATCCAGTCGGGCTGCGGTACCAGAGCAATCACCCGTCCGCGAAACGTTCAAAGAAGAGCTTCTGGTATCCACCACGCGCTGAAGGCACGGAACGATGCTGCGGAGACTGCCACCTGCGGGAGTGCCACTCGAAGGGCGGACCCTGCTCACCGCCCTCGGCAGGACCCTCGTGGCCAATGGAACGCACGAACGCGTGCTGCGAACCCTCGAGTCTTGGCTGGCTGTGCCGTA
The DNA here is from genome assembly GCA_023511565.1 of Bacillota bacterium. Lineage (GTDB taxonomy): Bacteria > Acidobacteriota > Terriglobia > Acidiferrales > UBA7541 > DSGC01. The sequence continues at coordinate 11,081 of JAIMBE010000007.1, read as the reverse complement.
CGTCTACACAGTGAACTCGGGGCGTACGGCGCTTTGGGTCGCACTGCGCGCGCTGCACCGGTTGCAGCCGGAACGCAACGTGGTGGCCATACCCGCGTACACTTGTTTCTCGGTGCCGGCGGCTGTGGCTCGCGCCGGCCTGCGGATCCTCCCGGTCGAAATCCAGCCCGAAACGCTCGATTTCGACTACGCGCACCTGGAATCCCTCCCGGAGAAACATCTGCTGTGCGTGGTGGCGGGCCATTTGCTGGGTCTGGTGAATGATGTTCCGCGCATCCGGCGGATCGCTACTGCCAAAGGTGCCTACGTGGTGGACGACGCCGCCCAGGCCATGGGTGCCACCCTCCAGGGACAGCGGGCAGGCACGATGGGAGACGTAGGCCTCTACAGCCTGGGCCGGGGCAAAGCACTGCCGGCAGTTGAGGGCGGAATCCTGGTGACCCGAGACGCGGTCATCGCCAAGGCAATCCACGCAGAGCTGGCACAGCTCCCGCCAGCTTCGTGGCCGCACACGGTCGCTGTAGCCGCCAAAATGCTGGCTGGTGCGCTGCTGTTGCATCCCGGTCTGTACTGGCTCCCGCACTCGCTGCCCTTCCTGAAGCTCGGGGTGACCGAGTACAACCCGGATTTTCCTCTGTCGCGACTGTGCCGGGTTTCCGCAGCGCTGCTCGCCGAAATGCAGCAGAAATTGGAGCGAGTCAACCAGATCCGGCGAACGAACGCAGAGGCATTGCGTGCCGCACTGCACGGCAGTTCCAGTTTTCAACTGCCGCAGCCGCTCCCCTACAGCGAACCGGTTTATATCCGCATGCCGGTGCTTGCGGCACATCGAGAGCTCCGCCAGGCTGTACTGGCGCGTCTGCAGGCTGCCGGGCTGGGTGCGAGTGGATATTACCCCAGCGCAGTTTGCGACATCGCCGCGGCTCGATCGCACTGGTCGACCCCGCAGGGCCATTGCCCCGCAGCGGAGTCGGTGGCCCAGCGGCTGATCACGTTGCCGACACACCCGCTGGTGACGGCGCGGGACCGCGAAGCCATGATCCAGATTCTGCGAGAATTTTGACCGGGGAGAAACACAGGTGAGCGTGCAGAATCATTTCGAGCCGCGTCGTTCCTCAGAGGCAACCTTTGCAGAAAGGGCTCGGTTTGCGGAACGACCCATCCGGCAGCCCCATGGGTGGATCGCTGCCGATCCCAATACGAGCAGAACGATGAAAAGACGAGTCCTGATCATTTCCTTCGACTACCCGCCCCGGCGGACCAGCGCTGTCCATCGCATGACGGCGATGACGCGCTACGTCGCCGAGCACGGTTGGGAACCCACCGTACTGACAGTGCGGGAAGACCAGGGCGTGTTGGAACCCGCCCTGCTGCAAAAGCTGCCACCTCAGCTCCGCATTGTGTGCACGCCCTATCTGCATCTCCTGCGGTGGGACGACCGGGCGGCCGCCGTCGTGCGCCGCTCGGGGCTGTTGCCGGTACACACCAACGGGCGCGGGCCCTCGCGGACTGGACAGTGGCTGCGACGCCTGGCGGCGTTGGTGCGCTCCACATTCTATTTCCCGGACGAAACGGCCGGTTGGATTCCATTCGCACTGCTGGAGGCAATCCGCCTGCACATGGAGCGGCCGTTTGACCTCCTCTACACGACCACACCACCCCGCGCGGCACCGGTTGTGGGTCTGCTGCTGAAGAATCTGTTCGGGTTGCCCTGGGTCTCGGAATTCATGGACCCCTGGTACCCCGGACCGAGGCGGCTGCGTGCCCGGGCCGATCACTGGCTGTACACCCACGTGATGCGCCGTGCCGACCGCGTGGTGGTGATGGTGCAAGGGCACGCCGAGGAGCTGACTCGGCAACAGGGCCTGCCGCCAGAGAAATTTGCCGTCGTGCGCAATGGCTTCTGGGAAGAAGATTTTGCTGTACTGGACAACACCTCGGTGCAGGCGCTGCCCCGCGGTTTCATTCACATCTCGCACTTCGGCACGGTCTACCACGGCAACGAAGGGCGATTCTTCGAGGCACTCGCCGAGCTGCTGCGCGAATCTCCGGAACTGAAGGCCCGCCTGCGGTTGAACATCGGCGGCTACCCGCACAGCGGCATTGTCGAGTTCATCCGCAGCTCGGTGTTGAACGAAATCACGGAATTCTACCCGTACCTGAGCGACCGGACCCAGGTGCTGCAGATGATGCGTGCGAGCGATTTCCTGCTGCTGCTCTGGGGTCGGCCGGAGTTTTCCCGCCAGGCGATTGCCGGAAAAACTTACGACTACCTGCGCGTCGGCCGCCCCATTCTGGCGGTCACCCGCCCGGGAGGGATCCAGGAACTCATCCAGGGGGCCGAAGCCGGCTGGGTGTTCCCGCCGGAGGATCCTGCCCGGATCAAGGAAATTCTGGGATCCGTTCTGAAGAACTACCAGAACAATGACGTGCCGCCCCGCCCGCGGCGTCCGGAATTTGTCGCCCAGTTCCGCTGGGACCGGCAGGCGGAGCGACTGGCGCGCGTCTTCGAGGAAACGGTGGTCCATGCGCGTTAGCTGGCGCCAACGGATTCGCTTCGCTCTGGCCGAGCTGCTCTACGGCTCCGGGAGATCGCGGCGCCGCGTCGCACCGGCCCTTCGTAGGCGACGTCCGCACGTGGTCTATGTGCTGGGGCTGCACCGCGTCCTGAGCCCGGAACAGGAACGCCAGGCCCACTCGTTGCCGGGCATGGTGATGCGCGCGCCGACGTTTGCCCGCTTGCTGGAGTTTCTCGTCCAGAATTTCCGGGTTCTCTCACTGGACGAATTTCTCAGCGGCGATTTCGAGCCCCGCGACGGCCGACCGGCCTGTTTGATCACGTTCGATGACGGCTGGCGGGACAACTACACCGTGGCCTTCCCGCTGCTGCAACAGTATCGTCTGCCGGCAACGATCTTCCTGGCCACCGGCTTCATCGGCACCGACCGGACGTTCTGGCCCGAGCAATTGATCCGGGCCTGGCCAGACCCCGTTCTGCGGGAACGGATCCGCCAGCGCGCCGCGACCGCAGGCGGCACGGCGCACAAGGAGCTCGAGGCTTTGATCGAGTCGTTGAAACACAGACCCGCCGCCCGGCGCGAGGAAATTCTGCAGCCCCTCGCCGAAACGGTCGGGGGAGCCAACGGCGATGCCCTGCTCAGTTGGGAAGAAGCCGCCGAGATGGCCCGGGCAGGAATCCGCTTCGGCTCGCACACAGTCACGCATCCGCTGCTGACCTACGAAGACGAAGCCACCGTGAGGTACGAGCTGTCTGTTTCTCGGCAGCAGATTGAGGCGAAACTCCAGCAGCCGGTGCGCGCTTTCGCCTACCCGAACGGCGATTGGAATCCGCAGGTGCGGCAGCGGGTACAAGACGCCGGGTTCGAATGCGCCTTTACAGTGCGCAGCGGCGTGCATCGCGCCGATGACGACCCGCTGACGGTGCGCCGCTTCCTGTTCCATGAAGGCTGCGTGGTGGGACGGGACGGCAACTTTTCCGCCGCAGTCACACGATTCCGGCTTGCTTGGGGACGATAGGGAACCTGATGGCCGTCTTGGTCACCGATGGCGACCAGCGCGCGACCCTGGCCGTAGTCCGTTCGCTCGGTCGGGCGGGCATCCGTGTGGTTGTCGGCCACAGTGCAGCGCAGAGCCTGGCCGGCAGTTCTCGGTACTGCGCGCGTCGTGTCTGTTATCCCTCGCCGTGGGAACGGCCGCACGAGTTCCAGCAATTCCTGCAGCACGAAATGCATTCCGGCGACTATCGGGTGTTGCTGCCCATGACCGATGTCACCACACTGCTGACGGCGCCGCTGCGGGCCCAACTCCCGGCCTCTGTGTGTCTGCCCATGGGCGAAGAGGCGTCCCTGCGGCGCGCGCAGGACAAAGCCGAAGTCGTGCAGATCGCCGAAAGGCTCGGCATCGCCGTGCCCGCTAGCTTCGATCGCCCGCCGGAGGAATCGCTGGAGGCATTTGCGGCACGGCTACCCTACCCGGTGGTGATCAAACCGCGGTTCTCGCGGATGCTGCGGAACGACGGCTGGATCAGCGGGTCGGTCCGCTACGCCCAGACCGCAGAGGAGCTGCAGCGGAGTTACGCCGAAGTGGCCGCGCAGGGAGTGGCGCCGTTGGTGCAGGAAAAAATCGAAGGCGAAGGACGCGGAGTGTTTCTCCTGGTTTGGAGTCAGCAACTCCAGGCGGCCTTCTGTCATCGCCGGCTCCTGGAGAAACCGCCCTGGGGCGGGGCGAGCGTGCTGCGCGAAAGCCTGCCGCTGGACGAATCCCTGGTGGAGCAGTCGTTCGCGCTGCTGCGGGCGATCGGATGGAACGGGCCTGCTATGGTCGAATACAAACAGGACCGCCGCGACGGGAAGCTGAAACTGATGGAAATCAACGCCCGCTTCTGGGGCTCGCTGCAACTGGCCATTGACGCGGGCCTGGATTTCCCGCTGCTCCTCTACCGGCTGGCGCTGGGTGAGCGTGTGGCCGCCCAGTTCCACTATCGGCCGTGGGTGCGCAGCCGGTGGCGGTTGGGCGAGTTGGACTACCTGCTCGCCGTATTCCGACACCAGGAGCAGGTTCGCCGGCTGGCCCCCGCAGAGGCTTCCCGTTGGCGCGCGCTCGGCCACTTCCTCAAGCCCGGCACGCCGAACACACGCAGCGAAGTGCTGCGCTGGGACGACCCCGCCCCGGGCTGGTTCGAGCTGAAGCTCTATCTCCGCGATCTGCTCCGCCGCCCGGCCCGGGCACTGCCGGCCGCGAAGCCGAAGGTCCTTGCCACGGGAGGGTCGTCGCGATGAGGTACACGATCCTCCACACGATTGAAACAGCGGGGCCAGGCGGCGCCGAAACGGTTCTGCTGCAATTGGCGACGCAACTGGATCCGACACAGTTCCGCTCGATTGCCGTGGTGCCCAAAGAGGACTGGCTGTACCAGCAGCTTCGTGCTGCCGGTGTCCCGACGCACATCGTCAGCGGCAAGAAGTGGTACGACCTGCAGGTGCCCCGCGCTCTGGCGAGGCTGGTGCGAGCCGAAGGTGTCGACCTGATCCACTCGCACCTTCCCGATCAAAATTTCTACAGTTGCCTGGCAGGCGGGTGGACCGGTTGCCCTACGGTGGTGACCTACCACGGTCCCATCGAACTGCAGCGGGGACGCAAGCTGCGGCAGGCGATCAAACTGCGCACCGTACGCGCGCGCGCCGCTGCCGTGGTAACGGTTTGCGATCACGTCCGGAACCTGCTCGCGGAGGCTGGATTCCCGCCGGAGAAGCTGGTCCGCATCTACAACGGCATCGTCCCCGAGCGGTTTGCTCCGTCGTCCCACAGCTCGCTCCGTCAGGAATTGCAGTGTCAGAACGGCGAAATCCTGATTGGTACCGTTGCCAACGTCCGCCAGAGCAAAGGGCATGAGTATCTGATCCGCGCGGCCCACCGGCTGGCGCAGCGCTATCCGCAGGCGCGCTTCCTGGCCGTCGGCGATGTGGATCCACAGCTTGGGGCGCCGCTGTTCCGACTGGTGGAAGAGCTAGGGCTGTGGGATCGCTTCCTTTTCCTGGGCTTTCGCGCCGATGTGCCACAGATCCTGAGCGAGCTGGACATTTTTGTGCTGGCCTCCACCAGCGAAGGTTTCCCGCTGGTCGCGCTGGAGGCCATGGCCGCCGGCAAGCCCATGGTCGTGACACGGTCGGGAGGGCCACCGGAAGCGGTCGAGGATGGACGCACGGGTCTTCTGGTCGAACCCGGCAATATCGACGAGCTGGCCCGGGGCATCGCCCGCCTGCTCGAACACCCGGAGCAGGGCCGCAGGATGGGCGCAGAAGCCCGGGCGAAACTGCACCGCGAGTTCACGCTGAGCCGAATGATCCGCGAGTACGAAGACCTCTACCGGCGGGTTCTGGAGTCGCGATAGGGCCATGTTCTGGATCGGAATTTTCTGGCTGTGTGCGGCCTTTCTGGCGTACACGTTCGTGGGCTATCCCTTGCTGCTCGCGCTCGTCGCCCAGCGGCGAAAGGTTTCTCACCGCCGGGCCCCCCTGCAGCCCACCGTAACGGTGATTATCCCGGCGCACAACGAAGCCGCTAGAATCGCCCGCAAGATCGAAAACACGTTGGCGCTGGACTATCCGGAGGACCGGCGGGAGATTTTTGTCGTCTCCGACGGCTCGAACGATGAAACCCTCGCGGTCGCTCGGCAGTATGAAAGCCGGGGTGTACGCTGCCTCGAGTTGAAAGAACGAAAAGGGAAGCATCATGCGCAGTGGCTGGCGCTGCAGGCCTCGCACGGTGAAATCGTTGTGTTCACCGACTGCTCGGCGGATCTGGATCGCGACGCGTTGTCGAAGATCGTTGCCAATTTTGCCGATCCGACCGTCGGTTGTGTGAGCAGCGAGGACGAAGTTCTCAGCGACAAGGTGCCATGGGCGGGCGAGCGCATCTATGTGCAGCTGGAGATGGCCCTGCGGCGGTTGGAGGCACGTGCGGGTTCCCTGGTCGGTGTCAGTGGCTCGTTTTTTGCCGCCCGCCGCGAGATCTGTGACGCATGGCACACGACGATGTCCAGTGACTTCTTCCTGCCCCTGCACGCCGCCGAAAAGGGTTTGCGCACCGTGGTGGATCTGGAATGCCGCGGCCGCTACGGAGTGGTACGTTCCGAGCGCGATGAACTGACCCGCAAGGTGCGCACGATCGTCCATGGGCTGGACGTGCTCTTCCTGCACGCCCACCTGCTGAATCCGTTCCGCTACGGTTTCTTTGCCGTGCAACTGGCCAGCCACAAGCTGTTCCGCTGGCTGGTGCCATTTGCCGCCCTCGGTCTGCTGGGGTCCAGCATCGCGCTGCACGATGCAGGAGCCATCTACCGCCTGGCGCTGCTGGCGCAGGCGGTCGTGCACGGTGGGGGGCTGCTGTCGCTGCTGTTGAACCCCGGCTCCGTGCTGAAGCTGCTGCGTCCGGCGGGCTTTTTCCTTCTGGGCAGTGCCGCCACGGTGATGGCCTGGATGTACTATCTGTCCGGAGAACGATTTGTCATCTGGCAACCCAGCCGTCGGACCTGAGCTGCCGGCAGCACCGGTGTGCGAAAACGCCTCGCGCTGCTCACGGATGACAGTCTGCCACATTGCCTCGGGTGACCTGTGGGCGGGCGCTGAGGTGCAGGTTGCCACGCTGTTGCGCTCCCTGGCCCGGAGCGGCGAGTTTCAACTGCTGGCGATTTTCCTGAACGAAGGCCGCCTGGCCGAAGAAGCCAGGAGCTGCGGCGTGCAGGTTCTGGTGATTCCCGAAAGCCAGCACTCGTTCTTCGGCCTTCTTGCTCGGGCCACGGATTTCCTTCGTCAGTACGACGTCCAGGTGCTGCACTCCCACCGCTACAAGGAAAACCTGCTGGCGGCGCTGCTTGCGAGCCGGCTCCGGATACCGGTCGTGGTTCGAACCCAGCACGGCGCCCGGGAGCCCGTGCAAGGCTGGAGACGGTTCCGACAGGCAACGGTGCACTGGCTGGATCGCATGGTGGCGCGCTATCGCACAGACCGAGTCATTGTGGTGAGCGCAGACCTGCGTCGGCAACTCGCCCGGCCATTCGGTGACGAGCGCGTGGTGGTGATTCGCAACGGAATTGATGCGGGACAGGTGTTCTCGAAGCTGACTGCGCAGCAAGCCCGACAACGACTCGGATTGCCAGCCGAGGGCCACGTGGTGGGAACGGCCGGGCGGCTGGAGCCGGTCAAGCGACTGGACTTGTTTCTGGAAGCGGCGCGACGGCTGCTTGCACAGGAGGCCCAGATGCGCTTCCTGATCGTGGGCGAGGGCAGCCAGGCGCGTCCACTTCGGGAACTGGCCCATCAACTGGGGCTCGGTGAACACGTGCTGTTCACGGGCCACCGAGCCGATCTCTACGACGTGCTGCGCGCCATGGATGTATTCGTTCTCTGCTCGGAACACGAAGGCCTGCCCATGGTGCTGCTCGAAGCCATGGCCCTCGGCGTGCCGGTGGTCGCGCGCCCGGTGGGCGGCATTGCAGAAGTAGTGGAAGACGGAGTCTACGGCCTCTGCGTGCCCACCAGTCGGCCGGACGACCTGGCGGCAGCTTGCCTGCGCCTCTTGCGGGATCCGGTGCTCCGCGAGCGGCTATGTGCCGCCGCAGCCGCTCGAGTGCGTACGCACTTCTCGGCCGACCACACCGCTCGAGAAGTGGCCGCACTGTATCGCTCTCTTTGTCCCACAGGGTGAGCTCTCTACGGAAAGCGCTGCCTCCTAGGCAAGGAGACCTCATACCCAAACGTCGCGATACGCTCGAAGCAGGGACAAAACCGATCGAACCACGGCAGAACCAAAACCGTCCAATGAGTCCCTGGGACTGTGCAGTGGGTTCTGGTGGGCCCGCCTGGATTCGAACCAGGGACCGACGGATTATGAGTCCGCTGCTCTGACCGCTGAGCTACGGGCCCCACTGTTGCAAGGATAGAACGAGCCTGCCACGCCTGATTCCTGCTCAAGCGGTGTAGGGACTGGGTGAGCCCGGCCCTTCCTTGTTACCCCCGCGCTGCTTCTGACGTTCTCGATGGACTGCCTTCGTTGCAGCTCGGGCGTTGTGACTCTCCCACCGTTCGAGAGCGCAGGCAATTGCCTTTGGGCTCGGGTGCCCATACCACTGGTTGATTGTAACACTGCTGTGGCCAGCGACAGGACAGAGCTGATCCGTTGACCCGACGCTGGGTTCGACGATTCTGGCATTGTCCTGGGATTGTCCAAGATCGCCGCACAAACCATCAAAAGACCGGGAGAAAGGCAGCACCCTTGCCGGATGTGCTTGCAGCTGGTGGTGGGGAAGTGGGCACGAAGCCTCCGACGTCAGCCACTCAAATTGTGAGTGTCAGGACGGATCACTGCACCCGACTGTGCCTGCCCCTTGCCGACCCGCAGGGGAACGGCCTGTCACTGGCTCAGACGGTGCAAACTTTTCTCGCGGCGAGTGCTTGTTCTTGAATCCCCTGGCTGGGATAAAAAGAAAGGGAATTGGTAGCGGTACCGGGAATCGAACCCGGGTTTCCAGATTGAGAATCTGGCGTCCTAACCCCTAGACGATACCGCCAGGCATGCTTCGCGTTGTCGCAAACCGTTTATAGCCTGTCCCGAGTGATGCCGTCAAGCCTGCACGCCGCAGGCGCCGAAGGCGATGGCGGATAGAGCGGTTTGCCATTCACGCCGGTCCGGGTTGCGAGGGTGCTCTCTGCTTGGTGGAACCAGGCGTGGAGATGGACCGCGGCACAATTTTCCGGTAAGGGCGAATCGAGAAGAATCGGATTCGGCAGGCGTCACAGCGATACACGGGCAGTCCCATCTGGCGGAGAAGCTGTTTCCAAGCCGGCGCACCGTGCCCGGGCGTGCTTCGCTCCAGAGTCAGGTTGCCGCACTGCGGACAATGCGCGTACAGCGCGTGCACCGCGGCGGTCCGCCAGCCGTAGAAACGGGACTCACACAGGCGGCACCGCCAGGGTCGCAGTCCGACCCACGTTCCCAGAAAATCGATTACGCCGCGACGTCGCGAACGGCGACAACTGGCGCTCAGGCACCGAGGGCAGATCACGGCTCGTGGCTGCTCGAGGTACGGCTTGATGCCTCAGCATACTCGAGTCGGCGGTGCCTGGACAAGAAAAACCGTGGCCCGGCTGTTGTACAATCGGGCGAGAGGGCCATGCCCGACTACACGGTTGAACACGCCCGCGCCGGCCTGAAGGCGCGGTTGCCCAAGCTGCAGACGTGGCCGAATCAGTTCCCCGGCTACACCATCACGATTCGTTTTCCCGAGTACACCTCGGTATGCCCGAAGACCGGCCTGCCCGATTTCGGCACCATCACGATCGAATATCAGCCGCGCAAGCTGTGCCTGGAGCTGAAGGCTCTGAAGATGTATCTGCTGGCGTATCGGAACCTGGGCATTTTCTACGAAAACGCCGTCAATCGCATCCTGCGCGATGTGGTGCAGGCGACCCGTCCGGTCTGGTGTGTAGTGCGTGGCGAATTCACCCCCCGCGGCGGTCTCCGGACAACGGTCGAAGCTCGCTGGCCGCGTCGACGCTGATCCCGCCGCTGGCAGTCTTGCGGTGGACAAGTGCGCCGGGCTGGAACATAATCGAACTGGCACCGCGATGCGTTTGTACCGCGCATCCGAGGAGGAAACCCGATGAGCACACCATCGAACCTTCCACCGGATCAGGTGTCCGGTGGAGGACAGATTGAAACAGCGGCCACGCCTCGCTGGATTCTTGTAGCCTTCTTCGTGGTGCTGGCTGCTCTGGGCTATCTCGGCTACGCGAGCTACTCCACGCGCCAGGAGCTCCGCAGCCAGGTGGACAGGCTGGAACAGCGCAACGCAATGCTGGAAGCACAGCTGGCCCAGGCCAACGACCGCCTGGCCCAAATCCGGGGACAGCTCGACGTTACTTCGGAGAAGCTCGGTCTGACCCAGCAGGAGCTGGCCCGGGCCCGCGCGCTGGCCCAGTCCATCCGCAAAGAGCAGATGGCTGCCGATGAACAGCTCCGCACTCAGCTCACCGAGACCCGGCAGCACACGCAGGAGCAGCTCGGCGCCCTCTCCGGCGAGCTGAGCGGCACGAAAAGCCAGGTGGAAGCCACCCGGCAGCAGCTCGATGCCACCATCAGCAAGCTGGAACGCGCCATCGGTGACCTCGGCGTGCAGAGCGGCCTGATCGCCCGCAACCGGGAAGAGCTCGAAGAACTCAAGCGGCTGGGCGAACGCAACTACTTCGAATTCGATCTTCGCAAGACCCGCGACCCGCAACCGGTGGGCCCCATCCGCGTCCGCCTGAAGAAAGCGGATACCAAGCACTACCGCTACACCCTCGACGTTTATGTCGGTGACAAAGCCATCGAAAAGAAAGACAAGACGCTCTACGAGCCCGTGCAGTTCTACGTCCAGCAGGGCGCGCGTTGGCCCTATGAAATTGTTGTCTTCGAGCTCTCCAAGGATCGCATCGTCGGCTATCTCTCCACGCCAAAATCCGGCGCGGCGGCTTCCGGCTTCTAGCAGGATATTGACAACCCGGGGCGGCCCGAGGCCGCCC
>JAIMBE010000068.1 GCA_023511565.1 Bacillota bacterium | reverse complement strand
CCGCCAGCAGAGGAAGACTTCTTCGTTGTTGAGCACGGAGGGAAAATCGAGCAAGCCCATCTCCAGGTCTTTGACCAAGCAGCCGGTGGCATGGATTTGCTCGAGTTTCTTCCGGAGCTGCTCGCCCAAGTGATTGTGCTCGCGGCGCAGACTGGCGGCGCGCTCGAGCGGGATCAGCATGCCACCGCACAATTGGATGCGACTGACGATCTCCGCAAGCTGGGCGGCAATTTCCTGCATGCGGCGGCGGAGCTCCATGGCTTCGATGAGCACGGGCTCGACCTGCGCACGCACGCGCTCCGCGTCTTTTAAGGAAAACAGTTTGCTGAATTCGCGCTCTTCGTCCCCCATAACGGTTCAACACAACGCCAGCATGCGTTCCAGTGCGAGCCGGGCATAGGCTTTGGTTTCCGCGTCCACGACAATCGGATTCACCACCCGGCCCTCGACCAGATTCTCCAGCACCCAGAGCAGATGCTGGGGCGCGATGCGAAACATCGTGGTGCAGACGCAGACGTTCGGATCGAGCGATTGCACACGCCGATCCGTCAGCTCCTTACCTAGGCGATTCACCAGGTGAATCTCGGTCCCGACAGCCCAGTGGGAGCCGGGTTCCGCGGCCACAACCGTGCGAATGATCTGCTCAGTGGAGCCAACAAAATCGGCCTTCTGGACAACTTCCCAGCGGCATTCCGGATGGACAATGACGCGGACCTGCGGATCGGCCGCGCGGGCGCGGTCCACGTGCTCGGGACGGAAGCGCTGGTGCACCGAACAATAACCCTTCCACAGGAGGATCCGCGCCGCACGCAAGGCCTGGGGCGTATGGCCACCCAGGGGCTGGAAGGGGTCCCAGATGACCATGCGGTCCAGGGGAACCCCCATGCGATAGGCGGTGTTGCGGCCGAGATGCTCGTCCGGGAGAAACAGAACGCGGTCGCCGCGCTGAAACGCCCACTGGAGCACCGCGGCGGCGTTCGAGCTGGTGCAGACAGCGCCCCCGTGCCGGCCGGTAAAGCCCTTGATGGCAGCGCTGGAGTTCATGTAGGTGACCGGCACCACGTGCAGACCGCCGACCGACTCCAACTCGTCCCAGCAGGCTTCCACCTGTTCGATGCTGGCCATATCAGCCATCGAGCAGCCCGCGTTACGGTCGGGCAGGATGACGGTCTGATGGGGCCGGCGGAGAATGTCGGCGCTTTCGGCCATGAAATGAACGCCGCAGAAGACAATGTAGCGGGCGTCTGCCGCCGCGGCCTGCTGACTCAGCCGGAGCGAATCGCCGCGGAAGTGTGCCCAGCGGATCACTTCGTCGCGCTGGTAGTGATGGCCGAGGATGACGACCTCGCGGCCTAGCCGCGCCACGGCGCGGCCGATCCGGTCATCGAGCGAGGTGTCCGGCACGAGCAGGTAGGAATCGAAATTGCAGCCGACGCCCGGCTCGATTTCGGGAACCCGGATTGTTTCCGGCTGGCGCGCAGAGGTCACCGCATTGTCGATGCCGGTCAGTGCCGTCATAACTCAGCCATCCGTCGACTGCCCTTCTATTTTCGCCTTTCCGGGCTCCAGAATCCAGTCCCGGCTCATCCCCCGATGAAGACCATCGTCCGTGCCGGCGGAACGAAATCGGGCTCGTTGATGCGGTGGCCGGCTTCCTTCTCCAGGACGCGGTTGCAGATGGCAGCGGCGATCTGTTCGTCGGAGGCACCGGTACGGAGCAGCGGACGCAGGTCGTACTCTTCCCGGCTGAACAGACAGGTGCGGAGCTTGCCATCGGCCGTGATGCGGATCCGCGAGCAGAAGCCGCAGAAGGGCTGGGAGACCGGAGCGATCAGCCCGATTTCACCGCGCCCGTCGGCGAAGCGGAACTTGCGCGCGGTTTCGCTGGGCTCGTGGGGCAGGGGCACCAGCGGCCAGCGGGCCTCGATGCGGCGCTTGACCTCAGCGGCCGGAACGACCAGGTCGCGCGTCCAGTGCCGGTCGGCATCGAGCGGCATAAACTCAATGAAACGCATCACCAGGTCCTGGGCACGAGCGAACTCCGCAAAACTCTCCACCTCGTCGTCATTCAGCCCGCGGACCAGCACGGCGTTGACCTTGACCGGGCGCAGCGGCGAGGCCTGTGCCGCGTGGATGCCTTCGAGCACCTGCGGGAGGCTGCGCGTGCGGGTGATGCGCTCGAACTTGACGGGGTCGAGCGAATCCAGACTGATGTTGATGCGGTGCAGACCGGCGCGGACGAGCCGGTCGCAACAGCCCGCCAGGGCCAGACCGTTCGTGGTCATGGAGAGATCGCGGATGCCCAGCCGAGCCAGCCGGGCAATGAACTGCTCGAGGCCCGGGCGAGCCAGCGGTTCACCACCGGTCACCCGCACCTTGCGGATGCCCAATCCCACCAGAATGCGCACCAGGCGTTCGAGCTCGTCCCAGCTCAGCAGCTCGTGTCCGTTGGGGTTGTGTTCCGGATTCGCCGAACGGCAGTAGACGCAGCGGAAATTGCAGCGGTCGGTGACCGAGATGCGGAGGTCGGTAATCTGACGGCCGAATTTGTCGTGCAGGCTCATCTGCAGTGACGCCTCTCCACCACGGCCACCACGGCCCAAAAACAGCACGGCCCAAAACCGTGCCAGGATTTTGGGCCTTACCCTCGCACCGGAAGCCGGGACGAAGGCTTCTCCTTTCCAAGCACGGCGCACCCCTTTCGGGGAGCCGCCGCACCCCGCTCGAAGAGCAAGGTGAACGGGAGGCGCAGGCGTTTCCACCTGCACCCTCAGTTCCGCCACAGCGGAACGTCGCCCCCAGGCCGTAGGTTTTCTCTCCGGTAGGCACCGGGGGTCGGAGAATACCTGCTCATTCTATGCTGGCGGCGGCACAGCTGCAACCAAAGAAAGGCTTCGGCCAGACTTGCGCCTCCTTTCGGCCCCTGAGTCGGGGGCCGGTTGTGCGCGTAGCGGGAAAGCACCCGGGCCACATGCCCAGCGCCGGGATGTGGTAGAGTGTCGGTCGGCTCGAGTTCCACGCCGTCAGTCCGATGCGCATTTTTGTGCTCGGGGCCGGAGCGACCGGCTCGCTGCTTGCTCAACTGCTCGAACGCCAGGGCCACGAAGTCTGGTGCGGGGACAAAGACCCGGACCGGGCACGCCGTTTCTTTCCGAAGAAAAGCGCCATGGAAATTCTGCCCGTCAATGCCCGGAATCTGCGGGCGGTGGTACGCGCCGGGCGGGGCTGCCATCTGCTGGTGAATGCTTCCCCGGCGGTGTTCAACGAAATCATTCTTCGGGCGGCCCTGCGGCTGCGCGTGCACTATCTGGACATGGCCTCGCACCTCGGCCGACATCCGTTCCGGGCCGAGCAGCTCAACTATCACTGGCGTTTCGCAGACAAAAACCGCGTGGCCCTGATCAACGCCGGCGTTGCGCCCGGGCTGACGAACCTGCTGGTGCGGCGCAGCGCCGACCGGCTCGATGCGGTCGAGACGGTGCAAATCCGGCTCTATGAGAGCACCGAAGCAGACGATCCGATTTCGAGCTGGTCGGCCGAAGGCTCTTTCGACGAAGCGGTCTCGCCCCCGCGTATCTACCGCGAGGGACGTTTCCGGCTGGCCCGGCGGTTCAGTGAGCGGGAGCGTTTCCGGTTTCCGGCACCGATCGGCGAAGTGGGCGTGGTGCTGGCGGCTCAAGACGAAGTCGCCACGCTGCCGCACTTTCTTCGCATGCGTAACCTGGACGTGAAGATCGGTGGCAACGAAATCGAACGGCTGCGACGCTGGTACCGACAGGGAAAGCTCACCTCTTCCCGGGGCATGGCCAGAAAACGCTTCCCGCAAACGCCCACGCCCCGGCAGGTGGCGCGGTTGATCCGCCAAGGCAAGCTGCAGAACGCTCGATTTGCCGTCGCCGTGATCGTCGAGGGGATCCGGCGCGAACAGCCGTTGCGGATCCGGTGGGATGCCAACTTCCCGTCGCTCTATCAGATTCGGCTGCGGGGCCTGCTCACCACGCCGATCGCGTACGCGACGGCGCAGATGGCCGCACTGTTCGTCAAGCATCTGCCGCGGGAACTGCCCGGCGTCTATCCGCCCGAAGCCCTGCCGGCGCGAGTGGTGCGGGCGATTCTGACCGAGGCGCGTTCGCGCAGCATCGCCCTCCGACAGAGGATTGAGCGGCTGAAACCGGTCGAGGAGGAAGAATTCTAGCGTGTGCGGGGGTGGCAGGGTGCACCGCGGCGCACCCCGCCCGGGCTTCGGTGTGGCCGTTAATCGGCTGCCGACGCTTTCGCGTTGCCGTGGAAGTGGATCGTGATCAGGAAACCATTGGTGCCGCTGTAGTCCAGTTTTTTGTCGTGGCCCACGTAGTAATGGCGCCGATTCTTCCACATCAGGAAGCCATCGTTCGACTGCGCAGCCCAGTACTTAAGATTGTTGATCGCGATGTCCTTACTGGGATTGTCGCCCGCGTAGCGCTCCAAGATGATCTCACCTTCGCCATTGCCCAGACGGGCTGTGGCCACCCCAGCCGCCTGGTCCACATTGAGGTAGATCGGCTTGGTCTCCACACCCAGGATGTTCCATTCCATCGGATAGAGCTGTAACAGAATGTCCGTCATCGCGGCGCGCTGCGCTTCGGTGACCGCAGGATCAAAGTGGACGACGAGCCAATTGGCTTTGCCTTTGGCCCATTCGTCGCCCAGGTCGCCGGTCAGCCAGACTTTCACGCCCGCAAGGTTGACGTCCTTGTACTGGCCGTTGTCCACTTTGATGCCCATGTTGAATTCGCAGAAGTGTTTGTTGCCGTGCTGCTTGGCGTGCTGGTTGAAGTAGCAGGGACAGAACTGATCGCAACTGCAGGCTTCGATATAGGAAGCGGTGAGGTGAAAATCTGTGCCCGCCGGCGGCTGCGGCGTGGCCGGGATCACCGCCGCTTGTTCTGGCGCCCGGCTGCACACAGACAACGTGGCAGCCGCGAGACACACGAAGACAGCAAGCACAACGCTCTTTGCACGCATGCTTCCCCCTTGTACGGCAGAGATTGAAATCGCGGGCCCGAAAAGCGGAGCGATTCTAACACCGCTGCCGGGATGGGCAACAGCAATTTCCACAAACCCAGCCCGGGCCCCGCCTCTTCCTAGCCGGTCACCTGGGCGAGCAGCATGGGGGCGCCGAGCTTGTCGGAATAGTGGGGGCGGAACCGCTCTGGGTTGTATAGCTTCTGGACGTCGATCTTGCGCGGGCCGGCCTGGGAGTCGGGCAGCGGCGCGTGCGTGTACTTGCCGTCCTGAAGGGCGACCATGCGACCGCGGATGTTCTGATGGAGCAGATCCATGGCCACGTTGGCGAAGGTAATGGCGACCAGCTGGTCGAGCGAATCGGCTTCGCCGCTGCGCAGGTCGTAGGTGAGATCGCTGGACAGGGTCTCTTCGCCGGTGCGGCGACGGATCTCCTCGGCGAGAGCATAGCCGATGTCCGCTTTTCTTCTGTGACCGTACGGGTCCGGCTCGCCGATTTCTGCCAGCGGCTGTCCCTGCCAAACGGCGCCTTCGGAGGCAATCACCAGCGCATAGCGACTGGGGTTGTTCCGTTTGTCTTCGACCAGCAGTTGGGCGAGCCGATCCAAGTCGAAGGGGTGTTCGGGGATCACGCAACGGGCCGAAGTGACATAGGCGGTGTAGAGTGCGGTGAAACCGGAGTCGCGACCGAAGATGCGAAACACACCAATGCGCTCGTGCGAGCCCAGCGTGGTGCGCTGCCGCGTGATGAGTTCCTTGGCGCGGGTGATGGCCGTGGAAAACCCGATGCAGTATTCGGTGCCCGGCACGTCATTGTCCATGGTCTTGGGGATGGCAAGCAGCGGGAAGCCGGCGGCATCCAGTTTTTTGGCGTAGCCAAGGGTATCGTCGCCGCCAATCACAATCAGGCAACTGATCTGCAGACGCTCGAGATTTTCCAGAACAATCGGCGTAAAGTCATACACCCCCTCGCCCACCTGGAGCGCGGCCAGCCGAGCAGCCGGGATATGCGGCGGAAGTTTCTTGTGGGCGATGCGGGCCGGATTCGTGCGGGAGGTATGCAGGACCGTGCCGCCGGTGCGGTCAATATGGCGGGTGTTGCGGCGATCGAGGGCCACAACGTAGTCCGGATCCGGTTCCGGACCGGGACGCAGGTGCGTCAGTCCTTCCCAGCCGCGCCGTATACCCAGCACCTCCCAGCCCAGCTCGGTGCTCTTGTACACGACGCTCTTGATCACGGAATTCAGTCCGGGGACGTCGCCACCGCCGGTCAGGATACCAATGCGTCTACTGGAGGCCATGGTCTGCTCCCTCCTGCATTCTAGCACTGTGGTGCACAACCCCACGACGGGCGCAATGCGCCGGGGCTCGGACGGAAGGCGGTGATTACGGAGAGGGGTCGGCCAGCGACTCCTGCGGGGCCTCCCAGTCAATCTCCCAGAAATTGTCGCAACTGAGCAGCTCGATGCCGATTTCAAATACTTCCGAGTCAACCCGACGGCACCAGGCGACCCGAGCCTGGGCCCGCTGGGGTTTGTCCAGGCGGACCACCAGCAGCAGGTCACCGGCATCCAGGCGATGGTGGCAGCTCAGGCGGGCCCCGTAGCGGCTGATCACCTGGGTTTCGGTGACCTCTTCCCAGCGGGCGCCCGGATCTGCGAACGCCAAGCGCACGGGCACACGAAGCGAACGGCGCGGGCTGCGGCGCAGATGCTGGCCCAGTTCGGAGACCCGCAGCAGCAGATCGAGCAAGCGGGCGCGGGCCAGGTTGTCCAGAGCCACGGCAGAAGTGGCCAGGTCGGTCAGCACGCTGGTGCTTTCGGTCAGAAAGTTGCGCAACGTGCGGTCGTCGCTTTCCTGCAGGGTGTGGTCCCGGAGACCCTGAAGGTACTCATCCACCTTCTGGTAGCAAACCTCGAACAGGTGCTGCGCGCAGTAAGGACGCTGCTCCAGTGTGGATACCGCCGCGATTGAACAGCCCGGAAACGTGCAATGCTTTGGCCCCTCACCCACCTGCCCACCACCACAAGCGAAGTAGTGAATACAGAATAGTACCCTGGCGTCAAAAAGAAAAGAGCTAGATTGTGACCGCACCACCTTGTGGTGGATTTCCGAGCGAGGAGCTAGCGCACTGGCTCGGCGGGAATCCCGAGCACCTGCACCTGAATCGCGCGCTCACGCGGACCATCGAGTTCCGCCAAGATCACCGACTGCCAGTTGCCCAGCGCGATGGCCCCGTCGCGAACCGGCAACGACAGGGTGTGCCCCAGGAGCATGGCCCGCAAGTGCGAGTCGGCGTTTTTGCGATCGCATTCGGAAAGCCTGGGGTCGTTGTGACGCCAGTACTCGAGGCGGCCCACCAGCTTTTCCAGAAACGCCTTGATGTCGTCGAGCAGCGCCTGCTGGAACTCGTTGATGAAAATCGCGGTGGTGGTGTGCAGCGACTGCACAATGATCAACCCGGCTTTCAATCCGCGACGGCGGACCAGTTCGTTCAAGTCCCGCGTGATGTTGATCAGCTCGAGCCGTTCGCGGGTCTTGTAGATGAGGGTTTCCAGGTAGAGCTGGAACGCTGCGGTGGGACGCACCTCGGGTGTGAGGTGCAGACGCTTGGCCGATGTCGTGCTCATTCGCTTGGCTCCTGCGCGTGGCACCCGGCCTGACCACTCCGGGAAACGCCCAAAGCCCGATTATAGGGTCAGCCACGGGCAAGCGTCCAATCCATTTTCCGGCCCGGTGCCCTGGCGAACCGGACTCAGCAGCAGCGGCTGATGCCCGAGTAGCGACGCCGAAGAACATCCAGGTAGAACTGCTCAGCCGAGAGCAACGGCGCGCCGCCACAGCAGTCCCACCGGTGCGGCAGACTGCCGGGCTCCCCCGCAGGCGGGGCGACGGGGCAGCCGAGGCGTGCTTCGGCACAGCGCAGATAGTTTTCGTACGCTGCATCGCCGCTCACCTGGCGCAGATACCACCACAGCTTCCGCCCGAAGCGCAGCGCTGAAGTTCGCAGTCGCCCCGTCAAGGATTTGCAGTGGGCGCGCATCAGTCTCCCTCCACCAGTTGCGTGCGCAGGTACGGCGCTTCGTGCAGCACCGGCGTCTTGTTGCCACGCAGGACAGCGTACCATTCGCGAACCGCCTCCAGCAGCACCAGCAGGACGAGCCCGGCGAGGACGGCGGTGACGGCAGCATTCAACCGATAATTGAAAATCACCCGCCCGGTGACCGCTACTTGCTCGGCAGGAAGGGTCCCGTCGGCGACGGCCGCAGCGAGGCGATGGGCTTCGGCCAGGAAACCCACGCGGGGCTCGGGACTGAAAATCTTCTCATAGCTGGCGGTCATGGTTACGGCCACCAGCCAGATTGTGGGGAGCAAGGTGATCCAGAGCCAACGCCGCTTGCCCATCTTCAGCAAGACTGTGGTCGCCACCAGCAGTGCCGTGGTCGCGAGCAACTGATTCGCAATGCCGAACAGCGGCCAGAGCGAGTTGATGCCACCGTAGGGGTCGACCACGCCCTGATAGAGAAAATAGCCCCAGGCACCGACCATCAAGAAGCTGGTCAGATAGACGCCCGGCCACCAGCTCGTCCAGCTGAATGGCTTCCAGAAGTGGCCGAGGAATTCCTGCAACATGAAGCGCCCGACGCGGGTGCCTGTGTCGAGCACGGTGAGAATAAACAAGGCTTCGAACATAATGGCGAAGTGGTACCAGAAACCCAGCAGGCGCCCCTTGCCGATTACGCTGCTGAAGATGTGGGCCATGCCCACGGCCAGCGAAGGGGCGCCACCGGTGCGATTCAGCAAGGTCTGTTCGCCGACCGCCGCGGCCAATTCTGGCATGGTCTCTGGCTGCAGCGGGTAGCCCCAACGGCTGATCACGGCCGCCGCCTGTTCGGGCGTGCTGCCGATGATGCTGGCGGGGCTGTTGATTGCGAAATAGACGCCCGGCTGCAACGAACACGCGGCCACCAAGGCCATCACGCCCACGAACGATTCCAACAACATCGAGCCGTAGCCGATCTGCCGCGCGTGCCCTTCGCGGGTAATCATCTTCGGGGTGGTGCCGGAGGAAATTAGGGCATGGAAACCACTGACCGCACCGCAGGCAATGGTGATGAAGCAGAAAGGGAAAATCGTGCCGGCAAAGACGGGCCCAGTGCCGTCGATGAACTGCGTCAGCGCCGGCATCTCCATCTCGGGCCGCACCAGCAGGATGCCTCCCGCCAGCGCGAACATCACCCCGATCTTGATGAACGTGCTCAGATAATCTCGCGGCGCCAGCATCACCCAGACGGGCAGCACGGACGCGGCATAGCCGTAGAGCATGATCGCCGCAGCCAACGGAACCGCTTCCAGCGTGAACAGCGCCGCCAGGCGCGGCGATTCCGCCACCCACTCGCCGGCGAGAACGGCCAATCCCGTGAGCGACAGGCCCAGGACGGTGGCTTCCAACACGCGTCCCGGGCGCCAGTACCGCAAATGCAACCCCATCAGACCGGCGATGGGCACCGTGGCCAGCATGGTGAACGCGCCCCACGGCGAAGAACGGAGTGCGTTGACCACAACCAGGGCAACCGCGGCGAGCAAAATCACCAGAATGGAAAGGATGGCCATCAGGGCAATCAGGCCGGCACGGGTGTTCACTTCTTCGCGGGCAATCTGGCCGAGCGATTTCCCGTCGCGGCGGATGGAGAAGAACAAAATGACGAAATCCTGCACGCAGCCACCGAGTACGGCGCCGACCACCAGCCAAAGCAGGCCCGGCAGGTAACCAAATTGCGCGGCCAGTGTGGGTCCGATCAGCGGGCCGGGGCCGGCGATCGAGGCGAAGTGGTGGCCCATCAGCACCCATTTGTTCGTGGGCACGAAGTCACGACCGTCCTCGTGCCGCTCGGCGGGCGTCGCCCGGGTGTTGTCGAGCACCAGGACCTTTGCGGCGATGAATGCGGAATAGAAACGATAGGCGAGCAGATAGATGCAGACGGCGGCAACAATCAGCCAAATTCCATTGACCGACTCACCACGCTCGAGCGCCACGGCGGCCAGTGCCCCGGCGCCCAGCAGCGAAATTCCCGCCCACACGACAACTCTTAGAAGGCGCTTCATCCCGCTTCTCCGGTTCAGAGGTTTTTCCGTGGATGCACGCCCACGACCGCGGGGGCCGTACGGGGCGGCCACCCAGCCCGCATCCTATGCGACACAGATAGTCCGGTCAACGATTCCGGAGCCGAAGGCCTGAGGCACGTCTCGTGCGTGCGGCAGGTGGAAGGACCCTCCGTGGGATCAACACGATGTCGTTTGGACAGTCCGCACGCAGCCGTCCGTACGTTGTGTCGGAAAACGACCTGTGACCGGTCTGCGTGGTGCACCGGTTTTGGACCGCACTGCGACGCCTCGTCACGTCGATTCTCGGGTGGCCATCCCCTGCGCTGCGCTCCGTCGACGCGCGCGCAGCAACAGGAAGCCCAACCGGAGCGGGCCCTGCTGTTGCTGCCTCTACAACGGCGAGCTACTTGCGCCACGGCTCCAACGAGGTGAATTCGTACAGCGGATACAGGGCACGGAAGATTCTGGCCACCCGGCGATCGAAGTCCGGCCGCAGGGCATCGGCGGGCCGCAGGACGCGGCGAACCACCCATCCCTTGATTCGTTTCCAGTCTTCGGCGCGCACAGGCCAGCCCGGATGCTGGATCCATTCTCCCCGTTCCGTCGCGTACCAGTAGCTTTCATACTGTCGTCCGAGCCGCCGACGCTGGCGCTGAATCCACGCCAGGTGTTCCAGCGCACGGGCAGCGCCAAGGCGCGCCAGCGTCGAACGGCGCGTGTCGCCATAGATGCGAAAGCCAACCGTCACCCGGTCGCCGCCGAGGTTCACATAGAGCTGCCCGTCATCTGATTTCGGCCCGCGCGAAAACAGCAGGTACATATGCGTGCGATAGGGCGTCTTGTCCTTGGAAAACCGGAGGTCACGGTTGATGCGCGAAAAATTGCTCCCCGTGCGACCGCTTACGTCGAACTGGGGGTTGCAGCGCAGCACGTCCGGCATCAGCCGTTCAAACAGCCTGCGAAACGGCGCGACCACATGCTGGCGGTACTGTTCCCGGTGACGATCCATCCAGTCTTTACGATTGTTGCGACGGAGTTCGCGGAAAAATTGAAAGGTCGCTTCGCTGAAGATCCCCGTTCGCTTCGTGCGGGTCATGGTCGTGGCGGTTTGCCCAGCCGCCCTATTTTCGCACATCTGTTTCGCGGCCGTCGTTTTCGCCCTGCGGTACGCCCGCGGTTTGTGATAGCTTTTTCTCCCCTCCGCGAGCGCGGAGGGGGACAACCTGAAGGAGCAACCTCATGCGAAAGATTCCCTCGCCATCCGGTGTCCTGATCACCCTGCTGATTGCACTCAACCTGCCCGCAGCCGCGCAGCGGCCCGGGCCGGCAGCGAAGGCCAAGGACTGGAAGGCCGAAGACATCGTCTACACCGAATCGGCCAGCCAGTTCCGCATTTCGCCGGACGGCCGCTGGGTCGTGTGGGTGAAATCGGTGGCAGACAAGGAAAAGGACGCGCGGGTCAGCCACCTGTTTCTCTCTAGTCTGGTGGAGAAAAAAGAGATCCAACTGACGCGCGGGAAAGAAAATCACACGCAGCCGCGCTGGTCGCCGAGCGGACAGTACCTCGCGTTTCTGAGCGACCGGCCGCGGCCCGACGCCAAGCCGGAGCAGGCAAAGACGCAGCTCTGGCTGATCCACCCGTTCGGGGGCGAACCCTGGCCGGTGACGGATTTCGAGCGGGGCATCCGCAGCTACGCCTGGGTGGACGACAACACCATCGTCTTCAGCGCCGAAGAAGATCCCACGCTCTATGAGCAGGAGATCAAAAAGAAAAAAGACACCACCATCGTGGTCGAAGACCACGAGCACACTCCGCCGGTGCGGCTCTACCGCCTGGCGGTGCAGGAAAAGAAGGTCACCCGGCTGACCACGAACAACGACTGGATTCAGCTCTGGGCGATCAACCGCGCCGGCACCCGGGCCGTGGCCGTACACCAGCAGAGCCTGGCCTACCAGTGGGACCAGAAAATCCCGCCGAAGACGTTCCTGCACAATCTGGAAACGGGCGAAGCCCGGGAAATTCTGACGGAAGGGCGGATCCGTCCCGTGCTCTTCCGCTGGACAAAGGATGGTTCCGGGTTCTATGTGGTCACGCCGTACTCGAGCCATCCCGAGTTTCTGGAAGCGACGATCCAGATTCTGTACTTCTATGATCTGGCCCACGGGACAGTGCAGCGGGTGGACCTGGACTGGGAAAACGGTCTGGCTTCCGGGCTGGAGGTCACCGACGATGGTTTCGTCGCGCTGCTGGCGGCGGGCGCGCGGTTCCAGATGGCCCGCTATGTGCGGCGCGGCGACGTCTGGCAGCGAACGCAGGTCAGCGGCACCCATGCCGGCAACATTTTCGACTTCGCGCTCGCCGAGGACGGACGCAACATCGTCTATGAACACTCCACCGCCAGCCAGCCGACGCAGTGGTACCATGCCACACTGCGTGGCGCCGAGCTGACCGGAGCGCAGCAGCTGACCGAACTGAACAAGCACCTGGACGGCAAGACGTTCGCTCGCGCTGAGGTGATCCGCTGGACGGGCGCGCTCGGCGAAACGGTCGAAGGCATTCTCCGCTATCCACACCACTACGAGCCCGGCAAGCGCTATCCGCTGATTCTCATCATCCACGGCGGTCCAACTGGCTTCGACATGGACGCCTGGGACGATGGCTACACGACACCGCACAATCTGTGGAATCAGCGCGGGGCGTTCGTCCTGCAACCGAACTATCACGGCAGCGGCAACTACGGGCTGCAGTGGGCGGAATCGATCTGCTGCGGGAAATATTACGAGCTCGAGGTGCCGGACATCGAAGCCGGCGTGGACGCCCTGATCGAGCGGGGCCTGGTGGACCCCGACCGTGTGGCGACGATGGGCTGGTCG
>JAIMBE010000067.1 GCA_023511565.1 Bacillota bacterium | reverse complement strand
GCACATTGAGCATCGAGTAGGTTCCGATCCGGTTGGCGATGAAGTTCGGCGTGTCTTTGGCCACCACCACGCCCTTGCCCAGCCGGCGGTCGCAAACCTGTTCCAGGGCAGCGAGTACCGCCGGATCGGTCTTTGGCCCTGGGATCAGCTCCACCAGCTTCAGGTAGCGCGGCGGATTGAAGAAGTGTGTGCCGGCAAAATGTCGCTGGAAGTCTTCCGAGCACCTTTCGGCAATCTGTCGGATGGGCAGTCCGGAAGTGTTCGTGCTGACAATGGTACCCGGCCGCCGGTGCGGCTCCACCCGTTTGAGCAACTCGCGTTTGATTTCCAGGTTTTCGGCCACTGCCTCGAGGATCCAGTCCGATTCAGCGCACCAGGCCAGATGGTCATCAAAATTTCCGATGCGGATCCGCTGGGCATGATCCGGAGTGAAAAACGCCGCCGGGCGGGATTTCTTCGCCGCTTCCAGCCCCTGGCGGGCGATCCGGTTGCGCACCTCCGGATGTTCCAGCGAGAGGCCGCGCGCCAGCTCTTCGGCCGTCAGCTCGCGGGGCGCCAGGTCAAGGAGCGTACAGGCCAGACCGGCGTTGACCAGGTGGGCGGCGATCCGCGCTCCCATCGTTCCGGCTCCCAGAACGGTCACCTTTTCGATCCTGTAGCTCATCGCGTTCGCCCTTGCTTTGCTCGCCCCAGTGCATGATTTACCGGCGCACGTCAGAACCCGTTTTCGGTAAACTGGGGGCAGTCTTGAGACTCATGCAACAGGGGAAACGAGGGTACTAGAGGGCATCCCTGCGGTCAATGGCAGAGGATTGGCATCCAAACTGGAGGCGACCAGCCATTCGGCGGAGGCCCGCGATGGGTTCGCTGATCCGATGGGTATCCAACGCGGTCGAGCGCGTCCGGGAATTTGCCTACCGCCCTCCGGAAAGCGTTCCGCAGGCGTCAGAGCCGAAAATCGGCTTGGCGCTGGGCGGGGGCTTCGCACGCGGCATTGCGCACATCGGTGTGTTGAAAGTTCTCGAACAGGAGCGCATACCCATCCACTGCCTGGCCGGTACCAGCGTGGGCGCATTGATTGGTGCTGCCTATGCCTGTGGCACCCCGCTCGTGGAACTCGAACGGCTGGCCGCGGCCACCCGCTTCAAAGATTTCGGCCAGTGGACCCTTTCCTGGCTCGGTCTGGCCAGCAACTTCCGTCTGGAATCGTTCCTGGCGCGTTTCTGTGCCGTGCGCCGCTTTGAAGAGCTGAAAATTCCGCTCGCGATTGCCGCCACGGATCTGCAGAGCGGGCTGCCCGTGTACTTCACCTCGGGCGAACTGGGGCCGGCCCTGCGCGCTTCCTGTGCGT
Source organism: Bacillota bacterium (assembly GCA_023511565.1). Classification (GTDB taxonomy): domain Bacteria; phylum Acidobacteriota; class Terriglobia; order Acidiferrales; family UBA7541; genus DSGC01. Next base: position 11,753 of record JAIMBE010000067.1, on the reverse strand, counting down.
ATCCGGGCCTGTTCCTGCCGGTTGAGCATGAAGGAAAATTTCTTGTGGACGGGTTTGTCGCAGCCCCGGTGCCGGTGGAGGCGCTGGCGGCGCTGGGTGCCAATCGAACCGTGGCGGTCTACCTGACGTCCACCGCACCGCCCGGGCAGTTGAAGAATATTGCCGACGTGATCGGGCGCTCCTTCTCCATCCTGCAGCAACACGCCCACCAGGCGTGGCGCGCCCGGGCCGACGTGATCATCGAACCTGATGTGAGTGGCTTCGCGTGGGATGATTTCAAGAGGGCGTCGGAACTGATTGCCGTTGGCGAAGCCGCCGCACGCGCCGCCCTGCCGCGGATCCGCGCTTTGCTGAAGCGTCCGGCACCGCTGGCGACCACCCCCGAGGTCCGGGCCTCCCGCTAACCGGAGCCTTTTCGCAAAACGAGCACCGCCGTGCAAACGGTGGGAAGAGCAGTTCAATGGGCGGTGCGAGGAAGTTCCTCGATGGTGACCTTCACGGGTCGGCCGTCCCCCTTGCCCCGCTGATTGAGCCACTGCTCCAGTGCGGCGGCCAGCCGTTGCGGCTCCACGCGCAGACCGGCTTCGAGCAGGCCATCGGCCACCGGCAGCGTATCGTCAAATTCTGCAGCGTTGGTGAAATTGCGCATGGCAAAGCCATCCAGCCACTCGAGCGGGCACAGCCGCGTCGCGTTGCCAATGATAACTTCTACGCGCAGCTTGCGAACAAACATCGCCCGGTTATGGTACTCGAAACCGTTGCGACGGTGCACAGCCAATTTGCAACACGGGCAAACCCCTGTTGCGTTTGTTCGGGCCGTGGCCTAGACTTTTCGCTTAAAGGCCGCGTCCCTGCAGCCGCTAGCCCGCAAGGCGCTCCGGTCCGCCGCGCCGGAGTCACCATACCGCAATCTTCGGAGGCTTTGTGGCCACACCGCTGGAGAAATGGGTTGAAGAAGCCGCCGCGCTGACCAAACCCAGACAGATCGTCTGGTGCGATGGCTCCAAACAGGAATACCACCGGTTGCTCGAACAGGCGCTGGCCGAAAACGTGTTCCTCCCACTCAACGAGCGATCCTACCCGAACTGCTACCTGCATCGCAGCGATCCGAGCGACGTCGCCCGCACCGAACAGGTCACGTTCATCTGCACCCGGGAGAAAAGCGACGCCGGCCCCACAAACAACTGGATGGTCCCGGAAGAGGCCAAGGCCAAAGTGCGACCGCTGTTCGATGGCGTCATGCGCAACCGGACCATGTACGTCATCCCCTACCTCATGGGGCCGGTGGATTCCCCGTTCAGTCGCGTCGGCGTCGAGGTCACCGACAGCCTGTACGTGGTCCTCAGCATGATGATCATGACCCGCGCCGGGAAAAAAGCCATCGAACGGCTGGGTCGTTCTGACGATTTCGTTCCCGGGCTGCACTCGCTCGGCGACCTGCACCCTGAACGCCGCTACATTCTGCATTTCCCGGAAGAAAAGCTCATCTGGAGCATCGGTTCCGGCTACGGGGGCAACGCGCTGCTCAGCAAGAAGTGCTTCTCGCTGCGCATCGCCAGTTGGCTGGCGCGCCAGCAGGGCTGGATGGCCGAACACATGCTCATCCTGGGCATGGAAGACCCGTCCGGCCAGGTCACCTACATTGCCGGTGCCTTCCCGAGTGCCTGTGGGAAAACCAATCTGGCCATGATGGTGTCGGCACTTGAGCCGATGGGCTATCGAGTCTGGACGGTCGGAGACGACATTGCCTGGATGCAGATCGATGCCGACGGCTACCTGCGCGCCATCAACCCGGAAGCGGGTTTCTTCGGCGTCGCTCCCGGCACCAGCCGCCAGACCAATCCGAACGTCATGGAGGCGTTGCGCCGCAACGCCCTGTTCACCAACGTGGGCCTGACGCCCGATCGCGAGCCCTGGTGGGAAGGCATCAACGGAGAGCCGCCCCCCGGCACGCTGAACTGGCGCGGCGAACGGTGGACGCGCAGCAGAGGACCGGTGGCGCATCCGAACTCCCGCTACACGGTGCCTGCGCACCAGACGCCCAGCATCTCCCCGCACTGGGAAGATCCCCAGGGCGTTCCGATCTCTGCGTTCATCTTCGGCGGACGCCGCGCGCGGGTCGCCCCGCTCGTCTATGAATCCCGTGACTGGCAGCATGGCGTGTTTGTTGGCGCTACGATGGCTTCTGAGACCACGGCCGCGGCCACCGGCGCGGTGGGCATCACCCGGCGCGACCCCATGGCGATGCTGCCGTTCTGCGGCTACAACATGGCCGACTACTTCGCCCACTGGCTCGCCATAGGACAGCGGATTACACATCCCCCGAGAATTTTCCACGTGAACTGGTTCCGCCGCGGCGCCGACGGCAAATTCCTCTGGCCGGGCTTCGGAGAAAACGCGCGCGTGCTGAAATGGATCATCGAGCGCGTGCGGGGCAATGGCCGAGCCATTGAAACACCGATCGGTTACGTCCCCACGCACGATGCGCTCACTCTGGATGGCCTGCCGATCTCCCGCGCCACTCTGGAAGAACTGCTCCGGGTCGACCCGACCGACTGGGCCAGTGAACTGGACGACATCCAGAAATTTTTCAAAAGATTCGGCAACCGACTGCCCGCGGCACTCTGGCAGGAACATCAGAATCTGGCCGACCGCCTCAGCCAGGCCAGTCTGGCGCGCAAATAACCATTCCGAACCTTCCAGCAGGAGACAGCCCGCCGCACGGAAGGCGCCTGGCACCGGCTCAGCAGCTACCAGCCGCGCTCATCCCGGTGCCGATAGCGCCACAGATACAGCAGCAGAATCCCGCTGCAGACCCCCACACCGCCCCAGGTGAGCCAGGTAGTCGGCACGTTCGGGTAGACGAGCCGATCCAGATAATGCTCCAGGAAAGATTCCTCGTAGCCGGCCTGTCCCGCCCGCGCTTGGAAGTGCTGTTCGGCCAGCGTCAACGGGCAGGGCCAGGGGCCCACCGTGATGACGATGCCGTAGAGCAACGAACCGATATGCAGCCAGCGGAGCAGCGGTCGCCGGGGCGTCAGCAGCCAGCCGCAGATCACCCACAGCAACCAGAACAGATGCAGCCACAGGGCCGCAGTGGCCAGAATGCGATCCACAGGCATGATGTCCAGCACGGTAACGGGCGGTCCCGTTCGACTTCACAGAATGCTTTCGATTTCGGCGTCTATGGACACGTGGGTATGGGCAAAGCCGTTGATCTGATACGCCTCGCCTCCCTGATGACTCAGGCGCAGAAAGCGGCTGATCTGATAGTCCTCGTCCAGCAGGGAAAACAGGCGCTCGGTTTCTTCCCGCCCCAACCCGAACCGGCTCAGTGCCACCGGTTGCCCGTATCCTCCGGCCAGTTCGCGGTACTTCGCCACCACTTCACGCAGTTGCATGACCGCCTCCCCGCTGCCGGCCCCGCGCAAGCAGGCGCCCGCCACCGCACGCCTCAGATCCAGACATATGCTCCGGCCGCTCCGTAGGGCACGTTGACATAAAGCAGATTGGCCTCGGGCAGCTCCGTCAGAGACGCGCACAGCGCTGCCGCTCCGTGTCCCGCGCACAGCCAGCGACCGGGTGCCGCAGCAATCAGCGCCGCTTCGTCCAGACTGCCCACTTCGCGGCGTGAGAGCCACAGCCAGCGCCCCGACCGCGAACAAATGGCACATCCCTCGGCCCGTTCCGCGAGCCGTTGCTCGATTGCCTTGCGGACGTCGTGCTGCAGGCCCGCCGCGGCGAAGTCGTCTCGTTCCAGGAAAAAATATTGCGAGCAGACCTCGCCATCCGGCTCGAACGCCACCACCCGTCCGGAAAACGATTCCAGCTCCGGACGCACCACGGCGAGAAAACAGTTCCGGCACAGCGAAACTTCCGGCCGCTGCGTCGCCCGCGGCCAATGCGGTTTCCCGCACAGGTAGACGACGTCGGGCGCCAGCAGCGCCATCCAGTCCGTCTCCTGTTCGAGGTGGATGCATTCGGCCGGCGCACCCAGCAGGCGCGCCCACCAGCCTCGGGTCCGCGGCCGGAACGCTAACCCCGGATAGGCAATCTCCAGTGGAAGCCCGCTCATGGCTGACCCCATTTTACATACCCGTGCTGACCAGAGTTGGTTGGATATTCTTTTTGCTGGCCTCAGGCAAAGTGTAGGGGCGGAGCCTGACACTAACGGCGCAGCGGATCCGGCCGGCCCGTGTCTCCCTGTCGGGGCCTGCCCGCTGGCTGGCTTTGCAGCGGTGATTTGTGTGCCGTGCTCGCTTCCGCTATGATAGTTCGCTCCGAGTGAGCCCGTGACGGAAACGCAGCGAGACATCGTCCGCTGCCGCCACACAAATTCGGTAGGCCACCTTTTCTCTGGAGGAACGTATGCCCATCGCCGTCGGACAGCCCGCCCCGGACTTCACCCTGAAAGACCAACATCAGAACGAAATCAAACTGAGCGACTACCGCGGCAAAAAGAACGTCGTCCTCGTCTTCTATCCGCTCGACTGGAGCCCGGTGTGCACGAACGAGCACGCCTGCTTCGTCAACGACCTGAAAGAGTTCGAACAGCTCGACGCGCAGGTGCTGGGCATCAGTGTGGACAGTGTCTGGTCCCACAAGGCCTTCGCGGAAAAAATGAATATCCGCTATCCACTGCTGGCCGATTTCCATCCGCGCGGCGCCGTGGCCAGCCGCTATGGCCTCTACCTGGAAGACAAGGGCATCACCGGCCGCGCCGTGGTCATCGTCGGCAAAGACGGCCAGGTGGCCTGGGTGAAGCAGTACGAGATCCCGCAACTACCGGACATCAAGGAAGTGGCGCAGGCGCTGACCCGCATTCGCTGACGGGCGCCGCCGCAGCGCTCACGGGCGAGGCTCGGCCGACTGCGTCGGCGCCGCAGCCAACGTGCGCAAAAACCGCACCAGTTGCCACCGTTGCGATTCGGTGAGTCGTCGGCGGTAGCCGGGCATCGGCCGACGGCCCACAGTGATTTTGTAGAAAAGCTCGCCGTCGCTTTGCTCGGTCATGCGCTCGAGGTTGGTGAAATCCGGCATGCGGACTGAGCCCCGCACAGCATCTGGACCGTCGCCGCGGCCCGATTCGCCGTGGCAGCGCTTGCAGTGCTCGCGGTACAGCTCCCGACCTGCCGCGCGCACCGGCGCCGTATCCGGTTCCGGATTGACGCGCCGCGCGGCCTCCGGAGGCACCCTCCACGGGCCGGCGGCGGGTTGACGCAGTGTGACAAAGAGCAGAGATCCTGCCAACAGCAGAACCCATGCAAACAGCGCAATCCGTCCTGAGCGCCTCATACCGACACGTCCCCCACACCACCATCCGGAACGGTGCCCAGCTTCCCGGCTACCGCGAAGGCTGCGCCTGCCTGTGCCGCTGCCTGAGGCTCTGCTATAGTCGAACAGGGTCTCCGGAGGTGGTCATGGTCGAAGAACCGAAACCACAACAAGTGCAGATCAAGGCCGAGGAAAAAGAGCTGCTCGGCCAGTATTCCAATCTCGCGATGATTCATCACAACGCCGAAGAGTTTACTCTGAACTTCATCTACATTTTCCCCAACACACTGCAAGGCAAGCTGGTCGCCAGCATCATTGTCAGCCCGGGCCACGCCAAACGCCTGCTCCGCGCCCTGGGCGAAAACATCAGCCGCTACGAAGCCCAGTTCGGCACCATCCGGGAATCCCCTGAGGTGCCGCCGGAGCCTTCCGTCGGCTTTGTCCAGTAGCGGCCCTCTGCTGCGTCTCCGGGGCAACCCTTTCCCGCCGCAGTGCCCCTAAGGAGGAGTAGGGGAGTATGGATCGCAACCGCATCCTCGTGGTGGTATGGGCTGCGGCGCTGGGGCTTCTCGCAGTGGAGCCGGGTGCATCGCAACAACCGGCCGTTTTGAACCTGACCGTGCCGCCATCCCCGCCGCCCGAGCTGCCCCCGCTCGAGCTGCCGCTTGCGCCCCGTCTGTCCATCCCGCTTGTCCCGGAGCTGTTGCCACGACTGGTCGGCAGCGTGCGGGTTGCTGCCGGCACGGCCTTCGACGTCGTCCTGGCCACGCCACTGAGCACGCGCATCTCGCAGCTGAACCAGTGGGTTGAGTTCCGTACGACTGCAGCCATGCCGCTGGACGACGGATTGCTGCTTCCGGAAGAAACCGTTTTCCGCGGGCGCGTGGTCAGCCTGCGCAGGCCCGGTGGGTTCGGTCGGCAGGGCGAGCTGCGTGTGGACGTCCGCGAATTGGACCTGCACAACGGCGCCGTCGCGCCCGTGGTCGCCCGGCTGCAGGCCGCCGATCCCGCCGCGTACTCCCCGGGCGGCTCGGACCGCAACCAGGCCGCCAACATCCTGGACTTGGCGCAGTGGACCTTGCTGGGTACGGTGTTCGGGCGGGAAGTCGCCGGCGGCAAAGGCGCGGCTATGGGCGCAGGGATCGGTGCAACCGTGGCGCTGATTCTGCTTAGCGCCCGCCGTGGCGCAGACATGTATCTGGAGCCGGGCACTCCGTTCCGCATTGTTCTCGATCAACCTGTCGAGCTGCCCGCAGAGAAAGTGTTTGCCGCCCAGCATGCCGCGCTGCGCGCGCGACAGGCCCGTGCTGACCACCCAGCCGCTTTCGAACCCCAGCCGCAGAGAGACGCCGCGAAAGCGGAAGCAGCGACGAACGACCCAAGCCGACCGAAGCTGAAGCGCCGCCCGAAATCAGCGCAACCTTGAGTGCTGCGGCGGGTCCGGTTCGCAGCCGACTCAATCCAGGGCAATGTGCGTGTCGGTACGTTCGACACCCTCCAGCTCCTGGATCTTGACCGTGACCAAATCGTCCAGCTCGCGCTGGCTGGAAACCTCGGCGTAGGCAATCACATCGGGCACACCCCAGCACGCGCGCGCGATCTGCACGCCGGGCATCGCTCCTACGCTCTGCGCGACCTGTTTGGCCCGCCCGGCTTTCACATGAATCAGAATGAAGGCCCGGACCGGACGCCGTTTCGTCTGCATGACAGCCTCCCGGGTTCATCCTAGCATTGTCCCGAAAACCAGCCGAAAAAATACGAACGCCGGCTTCACCGGGCCGGCGTTCGCTGCTTAGGGGATGCGCAGTTTTTGCCTTCTCCCTTTTCCTCCTATGCCCCTTGCGGTTGTCCTGCCTGCCAGTTCGGGTCCACCACCCAGCGACCGACCGGCTGCAGGAACTCCAATCCGATGGCGTAACCAACCCCACGGAGCGTCTGGCAGTAGGCCACGCGGGCACGCGCTTGAAAATTCCCCGGCAATGAGGAGATCCAGATGATTTCATTCGGACGCCAGCGCCGCACGGTCACCACACGGGCGCCTCTGGCGCTGACGTTTTCCGTGAACGTCGTTTCGACACCCGGCCGATTCGGATCACCGGAAATGCGCACCGCAACGCTCATCGGAATTCGCTCTTCGGAACGAACCACCGCGTACGTCTTCGGCATGCCCTCTCCTTCCCATTCCGGATTGACCACCGCCACCAGGGATTCGCTACCAAAGGCCAAGCTCATCGCGCCGTCACCAAACACGATCTGCCGGCGGGGCAGCCGCGCCGTCGCCGGCCAGCCGCGTAGTGCGAACTGGGCCGGGAACTGCTTCGCCTCCGGCGCCGTCCAGTGCTGTTTGCGGTCGCACACCGGCAGGTGGAGCTGACCGGTGCGCTTCATCTCGTAGAGGGCGCGGTCGGCCGCTTCGATCAGTGCGTCCAGCGTGTGGCCGTGTTCGGGATACACCGCGATGCCGGCACTCGCCGAAACGGGCGGGTGCTGACCGTCGTGAGCCAGCCGGTCGCGGACGCGCGCGACTACCTGCACGGCGGTGGTGGCATTCGTCTCCGGTAGAATCAGCGCGAATTCGTCGCCGCCGAACCGCGCCGCCGTGTCCATCGCCCGGCAGTGCATCCGCAGCACGTCCGCCAGACGCCGCAGCGCCTGGCTGCCGACCAGATGACCATAGCGGTCGTTGATTTTCTTCAGCCCGTCCAGATCCAGCAGCACGATGGAAAATGACCGGCCCGTGCGGGCGGCACGTTCGAGCTCGGCATGCAGCGCGTGGATGAAGCGGCGATAGTTCGCCAACCCGGTCAGAGGATCGCTGACGGCCAGATGTTCCACCCGTTCGTAGAGACGCGCGTTGTCCAGCAGCGCCCCGCCTAGGACCACCGCATAGCCGCCCAGGCTCAGCAACTGGGTCAGGGCGAAGCCGGCGTCCAGCAGGCTGGCCGACTGGCTCGCCAACAGATGCCCGGCAAAATTCAGCCACGCCGCACGACGAAACGCCTGCTCCAGCGCCGAATCCACCTGGCCCGGCCGACGGGCCCACTGCCGGGCTGCCACCAGGAACAGCACCGCAGCGACCAGTTGCCACGGGCGCGCAACCAGCCCACCCGGACGCACGACCCACTCGCTGGGCAGACCCGCGTAACCAGCGCCCAGCAAAAACGCAGCGGCCACCGCCCCCAGCATCGCCGCCACCAGCTCCCGGATCGGATGTTTTGCCACGGCCAGTCGGCTGTGTACACCCCAGGCAGCCAGCAACAACAGCGCTGGCAACACATGCCCCACTACCCAGCCTACGGGAAGCTTGAGCTGCGCGTGGCCTTCCGGGTTCAGCCCGCTGAAAAACGCTACACCGCTTGTCGTCTCGACTACAGCTGCCAGTAACAGGCCGGCTGCGAGCGCAACCGAGAACGAATCCCGCGAGGCTTTATAGCGGAGCAGGACGTTGGCGAGGATGGTCAGCGCCATCAAGTCCTGCACCAAGTCCAAGGAGATGTACAGCTCAGGATGGGTCGCCGGGCGAAACCCGCGTAGCCACCAAACCAGCCCGACGAGTACTGCAGCAGCCAGTAAAAACACCACGCCCCGCCGCGCCTCGCGCAGTGAGACGGGAGCTGTCCTCGCCATCCCCACCATGCCCATCAAACAGACCTGCCCCCCGGCAGGCTGTCTCAGAGGGGTGCAAGCCGATTACCGATGAAACAGTCGTCTGTAAAGGGATTTAAACGATTAAAAAACAATAGGATAGCTATTCTTGCGCAATGGCGGTTTGGTGGAAGTACTCATTTTGGCGACCGATTCTGGATAATTTCGTTACATAATCTCACCACAGTTGCTCAAATCTACTTGACATTGGCCCAGTGCGGGCTAGGTTTTGCCGATTTCCGGGGCAAACTGAATGGAAGAAATTGCCGCGTCGAAGCCTGCTTGGGCCGTCGTCGCGGGCGGCTATGACCATAGGTTCTATACTGGGATGGCCCTGGCCATGGCGGTGGTGGTGTTCGTCGGGTTTGCGCCGCCGTTCTACCTCCGCGTCTTCAACGGCCCAGCCGTGACGATCAGCGGTGCTCCGCTTTCGCCGCTGGTGTACTTCCACGGCGCGCTCTTCACCGCCTGGATGGTGTTGTTCATCCTGCAGACGTCGCTGGTAGCCATGCGGCGGACCGACATCCACCGGATGGGCGTGGTAGGTGCGGTGTTGGCCGGGGTGATGGTCGTGGTCGGCTCAATGACCGCCATCGCCGCTGCGGCGCGCGGCTCCGCTCCACCGGGCATAGCCCCCTTGGTTTTCCTGGTGGTTCCGCTGTTCGATATGGGGGTCTTTGCGCTGCTGGTGGCGGCCGCAATGTGGCTGCGCCGGAAGAAGGAAGCACGCAAGCGGCTGATGCTGCTGGCCACCATCAACCTGATGGCCGCGCCTGTGGCGCGACTGCCCGGCATGCTGCCGCTGGGGCTCGCTTTGGTTTTATGGCTGGCGTTCCTGTTCCTCGTCGTCGGCGTTGTCTTTGACCTGACCACGCGCCGCCGCGTCCATCTGGCCTACATCTGGGGCGGATTGGTCAGCTTGGCCTCCGTGCCGTTGCGGCTGGTGATTTCCGGCACCGACACTTGGCGCTCCTTCGCCGAATTTCTCACCCAATAAGGACGTGGAGTGAACTGCCTCTGAGGAAAAGAGTCGCTCACGGCCTTCTGTCCCTTGGGATTCTGGTGGCCGCGTGGGAAATCTGGGACCTTTTTCACACGCCTGTATTCGTCCCTGGCCTGAGGAATGTCCAGCAGGGCAGCGGGATCCTCTTTTTGGCTCTGTTGCTCGTGACTCTGACGGCCTTCATCGCAGGCCTTCTTGAGCATGGGTTCTTCTTGGTTTTGAGAAATAGAACGAAAAGGTTCGCCGCGAACCTTTTGTTCACCGGCAGGGAAGTACAGTTATGACCACGCCCGCTGTGGCAATCGCTGGGGGCGGATGGTGCTGGCTGGGACAGGCTACGGGGTGCAGTTGGATTTCAAGCCGGCGAACAACCGGGTGACCTCGACAGGGTTTGCCTGCGACACCTCGGGCAACCAGATGGTCATCGCACATCGCGCAGCTGGAAAACAGCGCGAACCAGAGGGCGCGGTTCGAGGAACTGATTGGGGAAGTGGAATAGGCCATGAGCTTATCCCACATCGATCCGTACTTTGTCGGCGAGCCGGAGATCATCGAGGATCTGGTGGAGCTCCGACGTAAGGTTCCCCGCCACGTCGCCGTTGACCTTCACAGAGAAATCGACGCCGACCCGAAGATCGGAGCCCGACCTGAGCTTCGGCAGAACCTTCGTCCCCAAGTGGTTCCAGACCTCGGGGGGAACGGTACCGACCAGGCGAAATGCACCAGACAAGCGACCCCGGGTAGAGCCGCGGGGACTTGCCGCGTTGTTTGGTCCATTCCGCGATCTCCGCCCCGTCGATCTGGAACTCCACGGTGTGCGGGATGCGCTTCGTGAAAATCTTCTCGGCCACCCACGTCCCATCAGGCCGACGCTCCGGGAAGTAGACCATCGCCTCCTTCGTGCGGCGCAGGTAAAACGGCGCGCGGCGGCGGTCCATAGCCTCGCGGATGGACCGCACGTCCGCGTAGGCGTCCGCATCGAGAAGCTGGAGGAAGAGGCTGAAGTTCAACGGATCGCCCTTGTGCGGCGTGGCCGTCAAGAGGAGCATGTGATCCGCCGTGTCCCTCAGGAGCTCGCCCAGTTTGTAGCGCAGGCTTTTGTGGGTCTCGTCGGCCGCCGACATGCGGTGGGCCTCGTCAACGATGACGAGGTTCCAGTGGGCCTGCCTAAGCCCAGGGAGGATCTCCTTGCGCTTTGCGAGATCGAGCGATGAGATGATCTTCTTCTGCTCCAGCCACTGATTGACGCCGAACTGGTCCCGGATGTCGCCGCCTTTGAGGACGAGGAACTGTTCGTCGAACTTCTCCTTCAGCTCGCGCTGCCATTGGAAGGTGAGGTTGGCGGGGCAGACGATCAGGATGCGTTCGGCCAGGCCGCGCAGTTCGAGTTCGCGGATGAGCAGGCCGGCCATGATCGTTTTACCGGCTCCGGCGTCGTCGGCCAGGAGGAACCGAACCCGCGGGAGCTTGAGGAGGTAGTCGTAGACGGCCTCGAGCTGATGCGGCAGCGGGTCCACGCGTGAAATGGAGAGGCCGAAATAGGGATCGAACTCGTAGGCTAGCCCAAGCGAATACGCCTGCAGCCCAAGCCGAAGAAGGCGCCCGTCGCCATCGTAGGTATGCCTCGCGTCCTGGACGGTGAGGCTTTCGAGATCGCGAGTCGTGAGGGTGACCTTGCGGAAGCGCTCCGACCGCGTGCCGACCAGGCCGGCCACCCACGTGTCGGGGCCGTTCTGGCACACGGTCTCGACGCGCATCGGCTCGCTGAACAACGAGCCGGTGAGAATCTGTCCTTCGCGTAGGAGCTGCTTCTCACTCATCTGGGCGATTT
>JAIMBE010000066.1 GCA_023511565.1 Bacillota bacterium | reverse complement strand
GCACGCCCATCTTTACTGCCTGGGCTGCGGCCGCCTGAGCGACTACCCGCTGCCGCTGCTGCTCCACTTGCCGGAACAGGTGCGGCGTGAACAGGGTTTTGCCGCCGAGCATTTGCTGTTCCGCATCTGCGGCTACTGCCGCGCCTGTCGCGCGCGCCAGCTGAAGCAGCAACGTCGGCAAAAACAGTGGAAGCGCCCGGCAAAATCGTGACGTAGGAAAGGAGAAACGACGATGGGGAAAGTGGCTCGAGAAGTCGTCGCCAAGGCGGGCATCAATGTGGACGAGCTGGTCAAAAAACTCGTCCGGGCCGCCGCGGCTGAATTCACTACCTATTACTACTACACGATCCTGCGCGTAAACTCGATCGGTTTTGACGGCGAAGGCCTGAAAGAAATCATCGAGGACGCGCGGATCGAAGATCGCAATCACTTCGAAGCGCTCACGCCCCGCATCTATGAGCTCGGCGGAGCACTGCCCCGCGACATCCGGGACTTTGCCAACGATGCCGCGTGTCCCGATGCCTATCTGCCCAAAGACCCCACGAACATGAAAGAGATGCTCACCGTGCTGGTGGAGGCCGAGCGCTGTGCCATCCGCGTCTACACCGATATCTGTCAGATGACCGCCGGCAAAGACCCCCGCACCTACGACCTCTCGCTCGCCATCCTGCACGAGGAAGTCGAGCACGAGGCGTGGTTCAGCGAGTATCTCGGCGAAGGTCCTTCGGGCCACTTCCGTCGGGGTGCACCGGGCGAATCGCCCTACACCTCGCGCTTCCTGGTTGTCCCGAAGGGCTAGGCCGGATGCCGCAACGGCGCAGTCAGCACGCCTGCCGGCGCCTGTCCTAGCGACAGAGCCGGGCTGGGCCGAGGTCACCCGGAGCTGCGGCCGGGTGACCTCTCACCCAGTTTGGCGCGGAACCGAAGAGCGACGGCTGGGACCCCTCGGTGGCCTCGCCGCACATCACAATGGAAAGCCTCGTGAGCTGAACCTGGTGCTGGGTTTGAAACGCACCGAACAGGAGAAGAAAGCCCGGGGGGCTTTCATGCGCGTGCTCTAGGGGTCGGAACAGGCCCGCGGATGGTCCCGGCCGGGGTGGTGTGCATCCTCCATCGCACACGGCTAATCGGAGGAACGGATGGAAGCGAACGGTTGGATTGCCGTGGCTCGGCTCGCGGAGCTGTCGGCCGGCAGCGTGCGCGGTGTAGATGTAGCCGGGCGCCGCATCGTGCTGGTGCATTTCGAGGGCCAGGTCTACGCCCTCGACGCCCGCTGTCCACACCGAGGCGGCCCGCTCGACCAGGGCGAACTCTATCTCGGGGCGCTGGTTTGTCCCTGGCACAATTTTCGCTACGACCCGCGCACCGGCGAAAACATCTTTCCCGCCAACGTCTATCCCGACGACATGCCCCAGCTCCGCGAACAGTTGCGTGCGGCCGCTTGTTTTCCCGTCCGCGTGCAAAACGGACATATCTTTGTTCGTCTGAGCGACCCACCCAGCGGACGCGTGTAGCGGGGACGGGGGAAAGCCCATCCGGTCCGCAGTTCCGGCGTGCTGCAGGGGGAGAGGCCAGAGCCGCCCAGCGCGACCGCGGGGGGATTTTGTTCTGCGGAACGCCGCAGGTTCAGCACGTGAGTATTGCGACGACCATCGTCTTCTGCGATCGCCGACACGCCGGTCCCGATCGCGGGAGAAGTCGGAACCGAGAAGGGAGGGGCGTGCGCTTCTCTCGCCCGCGTGGTTTGTTCGGAGCGGAGCTCAGCGGGAGCCGGCGGCCACCGGCACGTTGACCGGTGTGAGCCAGCCGTGGCGGTCGGCCTTGGCGCCACTGGTGATGCCGAAAAATTCCTCCTGCAGCTTTTTCGTAATCGGGCCGCGGCCGCCCTGGCCGATGGGGATCCGGTCAATTGAACGGATGGGCGTGATTTCGGCCGCGGTGCCGCAGAAGAACACTTCCTCGGCCACGTAGAGCATTTCGCGCGGGATCACCTGTTCGCGGACCGGGATGTTCAGATCCTGGCACAGTGTGATCACCGTGTTGCGGGTGATGCCGGGCAGAATCGAGTTGGCCAGGGGCGGTGTGAGCACCGTGCCCTCGTAGACCAGGAACAGATTTTCGCCAGAGCCTTCGCTCACATAGCCATTCGGGTCGAGCGCGATGCCTTCGACGTAACCGTTCAGCATCGCTTCCATGCGGATCAGTTGCGAATTCATGTAGTTCGCGGCGGCCTTCGACATCGCGGGCAGTGTGTTCGGTGCCATGCGTGCCCAGGAGCTGACGCAGACGTCCACACCCTGTTCGATGGCTTCGTTGCCCAGATATTTGCCCCACTCCCAGCAGGCAATGTAGACCTCGACCGGGGAAGGGAACGGGTTCACACCCACCTCGCCGTAGCCGCGCAACACAATCGGACGCAGGTAGCAGGCGGCCAGTTTGTTCACCCGGACCACTTCGAGCGAGGCCGCCATCAGTTGCTCCAGTGTGTAGGGGAACTCCATCCGGTAGATGCGCGCCGAATGGATGAGCCGTTGGAGGTGGTCCCGCAGCCGGAACACTGCCGGCCCCTGCTGTGTCGGGTAGCAACGAATGCCTTCGAAGACCGCCGAACCGTAGCTGATGACATGCGCGGTGACGTGTACGGTGGCTTCGTCCCAGGGGATCAGTTTTCCGTTGTGCCAGATTTTCTCGGTTTTTTTGATGGCCATCGCGGTCTCCGGCGCCTCCGTTTCCCTCTGCGTCGTGCAACGGCATGCAGGAGTGGCTTCCGAAACTCCGCAGCCGGTCAAGCGGATGGGATGACTTCGCCTTCCGTTGCGCTGGCCCGAACCTCCAGCGCTGGCGCCAACGTCGGGGCGGGGACGTTCTGCTGCGGAGCCGCGCTCCGATGCGCCCGGCGCGGATTATAGCACACGGTCTCCACTGTCAAAGCGGTTCTGTGACCGCCGCCCGCAGGCCCGTGCCGCGTGCAACACGACTTCAGCGGTGTTGCCCAATGGCCGGCCGCGGGTGCGCCCACGCCGAGACAAGGGAAGCCTCTGCAGTTGCGCCCTAGTGCGGGTTGGGCAGCGGTGACGCGCGTTCGCCGACCGATTTGTAGATCTCCTGCAATTCGGTGCGCCGTACGTTGACGGCGTTTTCCCACACACCGAGCAGCAGGAACGGGATCGCCACCGCCGCAGCCCAGGCCTTGGCCGACCGCGAGATCTTTTCTTCCGGTTCCCACCGGAACAGTTTCCAGGAAAGGACAAACGCCAGCCCGCCGCCGCCGACTAGCGCAATCACTTCCGTCCCGAGCAGCCGCACCGGCAACGCACCGATCAGCGTGAACTGCAGGCCCACGACCAGATGCGTTGCCGGCAGAAACATGCTCAGCCGCTGCAGCCACTCCGGGAAGAACACCAGCGGCAGCGTCGCACCGGAGAAAAACAGGAACAGGAACCAGATGGCGTTGTTCAGCACCTGCGTTTCCTGTATGGTGCTGGTCAAGCTGGCCACGATCAGGCCAAAGGCGGCAAAGGTGACGATGCCGAGCGTGAGGAACAGCCCCACGCCCCACAGGTTGCCGAACATTGTGACACCATAGACAGTGCGCACGAGCACGAATTCCAGCACCACGGTGGGCAGCGTCAGGATGTAATTGGACAGCAGGCTCGAGGCCAGCAGGGCACCCGGGCCCGCAGGCGTCAGACGAAACCGTCGCAGAATGCCGTGCTCGCGGAACAGCACGAGTTGAATGCTCAGACCCCAAAAGCTGCCCATCACCGTCAGGGCTAGCACCGAGGGGAACAGATAGCCGACCACGCGTGGCTCGCCCTTGGCAAACAGGCTTGCGTAGAGAAACAGAAACGCGATCGGCATCAGCAGACTAAAAAACAGAAAGGCACGATTGCGCAGCGCTAGGCGCATGCGCATTTTCGTCAGTGTCCAGGTGGTCCGCATCGCTCGCTCGTCGGGTGGCGCCCTAGTCGCGCAGCGACCGCCCGGTCAGTTCAATGAACACATCTTCCAGCGTCGGGGCAGAGATCTCCAGACTCTGCAGTTCGTTGCCCAGCGCTTCCAGTTGCTTGACCAGCGCCACCAGGGTCTGGGGCGGCCGCTGCGAATGCAGCAGGTAGCCGTCCAGAATCGGCCGGCAGTCCACCACCCCGTCGAGCTGTCGCAGTCGCCCGTCCTCGATGGGTTCCTTCAGTCGCACGGTAATCCGTGTCGTGTTCGACGACCGCTGCCGCAGCTCGGCTGGCGTGCCGAGCGCAATCAGTTTTCCGTAGTCCATGATCGCCACGCGGTCGCACAGCCGCTCGGCTTCCTCGATATAGTGTGTGGTCAGCAGAATGGTTTTTCCTTCGCGCCGCAGCTCCTCGATGATCTCGTAGATTTCGCGGCGCACCTGCGGGTCCAGGCCGGCGGTCGGCTCGTCGAGAAAGAGCACACGCGGCTCGTGCACCAGGGCCAGCGCCAGTGCCAGTCGCTGCCGCTGCCCTCCCGACAACGTGTTGTAGAAGGCGTGCTGCTTGTCGGCCAGTCCGAGCCGTTCGAGCAGTGCACCCAGGTCGCGTCGCCGGCCGTACAGACGTGCGAACAGTTCGACAGCTTCGCCCACCCGCAGCTTGTCCGGCAGTGCAGTCTGCTGGAGCACGGCGCCAATCTGCTGCTGAAAGGCGACGCCACCGCGCCGTGGATCCAGGCCGCAGACTCGCGCCTGGCCGGCATCGGCCGTGCGCATCCCTTCGAGAATTTCCACCGTGGTGGTCTTGCCGGCGCCGTTCGGGCCCAGCAGCCCGAACACCTCGCCTTCCTGTACCTGAAAGCTGACGCCGCGCAGGGCCTCTACACTGCCGTAGCTTTTGCGGAGCTGCTCGACGTAGATGATCGGTTCGCTCACGGATGCGCCATCTATAATACCGCTCCGCGCGACCGCCGGTGGCCGGCGCGGCTGGGCGTCCACTGGTGCCGCGCCAGGTCCACGCGGCCGCCGGTCAAGCGCACGCCTTCCGCTTCCAACAGTCGGCGCTGCAGAAGCCTCAGCGGTTCGCGGAGAAGCAGTTTCCCGCCGGCGCCCACCACGCGCTGCCAGGGTATGCCGCGGCCAGCCGGACAGGCGGCCAGGGCGCGTCCTGCGGTGCGCGCGCCTCCGCGCAGCTGCAGCGCCCGGGCCAGTTGCCCATAGGTGACGACGCGACCGCGCGGAATCTTGCGCACCCAGCGATAGACGGCTTCCCAAGGCATAGCGTCACTCCGTATGCGGCCGCGACGAAGGCTCCCGTTCCCTTGTGGTTGCCTGCCGGAACGCGGCGAAGTTCCGCTACAGGTTGGCACAAGCTGCTTCGGAACGGAGCAGCACGACACCAGACGCATCTAATCATAGTGGAGCACAAAAATTCACTAAAGTACTTACGGCCATGAGAACTTCGGCGTCCGCCAGAACCGTTCCGCTCGCCTGGCATCCCGGCTGCAGTGGGCCGGGGTTGATGGATTGGCAGCATGGGGGCAGAAAGCTGCGGTTCGCGATTGACAGCCGTAGTGGACGATCAGTACACTACGCCTCACCTGCCACTCTGGGGGCTGCTTCGGGGGGTGCCCGCCACACGGGGGGAATCATGGCCTTCATCCGTCGCAAGGGCAATTCGTTCTATCTGGTGCACAACGTCCGCCGGCAGGGCAAGGTGAAGCAGTTGCATCTGGCCCGGCTCGGGGAGACGCCGCGCATCACCGACGACGTCGTCCGCCAAGTTTCCCGCCGGCACCCCTTTCTGGTGGTGGACTGGACACGGCTGCGCGAACAGATCAACAGCCGCGTCGAGTTGTTCGACTGGAACTCCGACTATGCCCGCAAGCTCCTGCAATCCATTCGGGAGCTGCACTTGGACCTGGCCGGTCTGGCACCGGCCGTGCTGCACGCGAGCACTTCGCCGGACACTCGCCACGAAATGGTCGCGCTGCTGCGGCTGCTTCGCTCGACCGTCGAGGTCAAGCTGAACCAATTCGAGCTGGGCCGCGACATCGAACTGCTGGCCCGTCGGAGGTACTCATGAGCCAGGGCATGGCTGTGAAGGAACGTATCGAACAACTCGATCCCACACGCCGCAGCGTCGAATCCCGCGAATTTGAAGCGGCCCTGCGGCGCAAAATCGTCGGCCAGGACGAAGCCGTGCAGGCTCTGGTGGAAATGTACCAGGTCTTTCGCGCCGGTCTGAATCCCCCCGGCCGCCCGGTGGCCAATCTGCTTTTCTTGGGACCCACCGGATCGGGCAAGACCCGCATCGTCGAAGCGGCGGCGGAAATTCTGTTCGGTGACGCCCGCGCCGTCATCAAGGTGGACTGTGCCGAATTCCAGCACTCGCACGAAATCGCCAAGCTGATTGGTTCGCCGCCCGGCTATCTGGGCCATCGCGAAACGCATCCCCTGATCACCCAGGAGGCGCTCGCCCAGTACCACACCGAGAAGCTGAAGCTCAGCTTCCTGCTCTTCGACGAAATCGAAAAGGCCTCCGACGCGCTCTGGCAGCTTCTGCTCGGCATCCTGGACAAGGCCACGCTCACGCTCGGCGACAACCGTCGCGTGGACCTTTCGCAGACGATGATCTTCATGACCTCGAACCTGGGGGGCAGTGAAATCACCGAGTTGCTCACCGGCGGCCTGGGTTTCGTGCAGCCGGCGGACAAACGCGAGTCCCGCCTGGACGAGAAAATCGAACGCACGGCGGCCGAAGCTGCACGCCGGAAGTTCTCGCCCGAGTTCATGAACCGCATTGACAAGGTGGTCGTCTTCCATCCGCTGCGCCCGGAGCAGCTCGAAAAAATCCTGGATATCGAGCTCGAAATGGTGCAGCAGCGGGTGCTGGAGACGGCCGGCAAGCAGTTCCTGTTCCGCGTCACCCCGGAGGCCCGCGCCTTCCTGCTGCGCGAAGGGACCGACCTCAAATACGGGGCCCGGCACCTGAAACGCGCCATCGAGCGCCACATCGTCTATCCGCTGGCGAACCTGCTGGCCACCGAGCAGATCCGTCTGGGGGATGTGCTGGCCATCGATTGTGGTGGCGAAGGACTGGTTTTCCGCAAGGAGGCGGAAGGGACCGTCCTGCCGGTCGAGCTGCCGCTGGCCAGCTCACCGACACCGCCGGCTGCGGTCTCGGGCGGGCGTGTAGTCGAAATTCCCGCGGTGGCGGCAGCCGGGGAAGCCAAAAGCTCCAACGGCAACAACACGCCACAGGCCGCACCGGCCAAACGCAACCGTGACCGCGAACGCTGAGTGCGACGGTCGTCATCGGGGCTCCGGGTCGAACCTGGCCGCCCGTGCCCACATCGAATCGAGTATGCGGCAGGTTCGCGGTACAATTCGTGAGGAATTTCCGGCTGGCGGCCAAGCCCCGCGCACCGCGAAGGCGTGTGCGGCGGCTGCGGCGCCACGAGGGGACACCATGACCCTGCACAGTTCGATGGGTTCGCTGGGGCGCGGGTGGCGTATGGTGATGGCGCTGTTCGTGGCGCTGTCGCTTCTGCTGGCGCCTGTTGCCGCGGCCACGCGCACGGCCCTGAAGCCGGGGTGGAACCTGTTCAGCGAGGAACAGGACATCCAGCTCGGTCGCCAGGTGGCGCAGGATGCCGAACGCCAGCTTCCTATGCTGAACCACGACCGCGTGAACGGCTACCTGCAGCAGCTCGGTAGCCGGCTGGCCGCCCGTGCGCCGTTCTACCCGTACCCCTACACGTTCAAAGCCGTCAACGACCGTTCCATTAACGCCTTTGCGCTGCCGGGCGGGCCGATTTACGTCCACCGCGGCGTCATCGAAGCAGCCGACAACGAGGCACAACTGGCCGGGGTGCTAGCACACGAAATTGCGCATGTCGCCCTGCGGCACGGCACCAACCAAGCCACCAAGGCATACGCCTGGCAGCTCGGCCTTGGACTGTTTGGCGGCGTGGTGGGCAGCGATTCGATTGGCGCGGTCCTGGCCCAACTGGGCGCAGGGTTCGCGGCCAATTCTGTGCTGTTGAAGTACTCGCGCGACGCCGAACGCCAGGCCGATGTGCTCGGCACGCAAATCCTGTACGACGTGGGCTACGACCCGCGCGCCATGGTGCAGTTTTTCGAGAAAATCGAAGCCGAACGCAAGGGCAGCGGCCCGCCGGAGTTTTTCTCTTCGCATCCTAAGCCGGAGAACCGCGCCGAACGCGTCAGCGAAGAAATCGAAAAACTCGGCGGCCTGCCGCGCAACTATCGGCGCGATTCCTCAGAATTTCAAGAGGTGAAGCGAGTGGTGCTCTCGGTGCCCCCGCCGCCCAAGCGCGCCCAGCCCGCTGCCGGTGCGGCGCGCCCACGTTCCCCCGAGCCGCCGTCTGCGCGCTGGGTGATGTTCGAACATTCGCTGTTGCGCATCCGTCACCCGGAAAACTGGCGCGTCTATGGAGAGGACCGGGATGTCGCTTTGGCCCCGGACGGCGGAATTGTGCAGGCCCGCAATGGCAACAGTGCCGTTGCCTATGGCGTGCTTCTCGGCGTGTTCACACCTCGACCTGATCGGCGCGGCCGCTACACACTGGAGGACGCCACCGAGCAGCTCTACGCCGCACTGCGCCAGTCGAATCCTGAACTCCGCATTGTCCGCCGGGCCCGCAGCGTACGTGTGGACGGCCGCGCCGGGCTTTCCACACTCCTGGAAAACGCCTCGCCGGTCGGCGGGCGCGAATCCGACTGGCTGGTCACCGTGTTGCGCGACCGCGAACTGGTCTACTTCCTGGGTGTGGCGCCGGAGTCTGCCTACCGCCAGTACGAACCCGCCTTCGAGCAGATGCTCAGCTCCATCCGCTTCCGCTGAGCCGCAGTTTTCCAAAGCACAGGGTCAACTGATCGAAACAGAGGGCGCCCCATCGTTGGCGAAATTATGGTGGCGGATTTCGCCGCCGTGTGAAAATTCGGTGAACACGGTTGTGCGAGGCGGATGTGCCTGCTATTGTTGCACCTCAGCAAACCCCAAACTGATGGTGTGAGGGAAGCGATGAAATTGCGCCAGGCTGCACTCTGCTGCGCCGTGGTTTTGCTGCTCTTCGGAGCCAGCGCCGCCGCGCAGGAGTTCAATCACAAGCATTACGATAAGAACGAACACGATGCGAAACTCGGCCCTGAGGGCCAGCTTGCGCCCCGGCTGATGAACGTGGGCGAACACAAGTTCCCGGTCACCACGAAATCCGAGCGCGCGCAACAGTTCATCCATCAGGGCATCAATCTCTCCTACGGCTTCAACCACGCCGAAGCCGGTCGCGCCTTTGCCGAAGCTGCGCGGCTCGACCCCGGCTGCGCCATGGCCTACTGGGGGCAGGCGCTTGTGCTCGGGCCGAACATTAACGCGCCGATGAATCCGGACGACGAGCCAAAAGCGTACGAATTGGTGCAGAAAGCCATGGCCCTGCGCGAACGCGTCAGCGCCCGCGAACGCGCCTACATCGAAGCGCTGGCTAAACGCTACACCGGCAACGCCGCCGACCGCTCCGACGCTGACCGTGTCTACGCCAACGCCATGCGCGAAGTGGCGTGGCGCTTCCCCGACGACCTCGATGCCGCCACGTTGTTCGCCGAAGCTATGATGGACCTGCGTCCGTGGAACTACTGGACGCGCGACAACCGCCCCTATCCCGGCACGGAGGAAATCATCGCCACCCTGCAAAAGGTCATGGCCCGCAGTCCGAACCACCCCGGCGCGCTCCACCTGTGGATTCACATGATGGAGCCGACGGCGAATCCCGAGCGCGGCGAAGAAGCCGCCGACCGGCTGCTGCTGCTCGCGCCGGCGGCGGGCCATCTGGTGCACATGCCGTCGCACATCTACGTACGCGTCGGACGCTACGCCGACGCCGCGCGCTCGAACGAGCTGGCCATCGCCGCCGACGAAGACTACATCACCCAGTGCCGCGCGCAGGGGTTTTACCCGGTCAGCTACTACCCGCACAACATCCACTTCCTGTGGTTCGCGGAAACGCTGCGAGGTCGCGGCGAAGCCGCCGTTGCCGCAGCGCGCAAGGTGGCGGCAAAAATGTCGCCGGAAACACTGCGGGAATCTCCGTTCCTGCAGTTCTTCGCCGTGGTGCCCTATCAGGCGCTGGTGCGCTTCGGGCGCTGGGAGGAGATCCTGCGCGAGCCGCGGCCGGGGTTCGACGGCCCGTTGGTCGTCGGTATGTGGCACTTTGCCCGCGGGATGGCCTGGAACGCGAAAGGCCACACCGCGGAGGCAGCTGCCGAACTGGCTGAAGTCCGCAAGCGGGCCGAAGACCCCGAGGTGCAAAAGCTGATGCTCTGGTCTCCGAACTCGGTGGGCGGCGTGCTGGCTATCGGCGTGGAAATCCTGGCCGGTGAAATCGCGGCGCGCAACGGCGAGCTGGTCCGCGCCGTTGCGCATCTCGACCGGGCCGTGCGTCTGGAAGACGCCCTCGCTTACATCGAGCCGCCCGACTGGGGTCTGCCCGCGCGCCACGTCCTGGGCGCGGTGCTGCTGAAAGCCGGCCGCGCCGCGGAAGCCGAAGTCGTGTACTGGGACGACCTGCGGCGGCAGCCGGAGAACGGCTGGGCGCTGTACGGGCTGATGCAGGCGCTCCGCGCGCAGGGCAAGGACGACGAGGCCGTCGCCATCGAGGCCCGCTTCCGGCGCGCCTGGTCTGATGCGGATGTTCAGTTGGCAGCCTCGCGCTTTTAGCGGGCTGACCGGGGGGCGTAGACTTGCGCGCCCCACGCCTGCTCATCCGCTACTTGGATTTTCGTTGCGCCCGTAGGCGGCGGGATCGCTCGATTTCTCAGCGTTGCCGGTCGGCGTTCGCTTCCTCGATGTTCCGGTATTTCCTGACTCCGCGCGGGGCCGCGCTGGGTCCGGCCATCTCTGCCGCCAGCGACCAAAGCCGCCGCAGGACTCGTTCCAGCTTGGGATCGCCTGGGATCAGCCACAGCGCCCGGCCGGCTTCTTCTAAAGTACGGAAGTGATAGACGGGCACTCCGTCCACCTCGGGCTGGAATCGCTCGCGCAGTGCTTCGGCGTCGGCCAGGTCCAACAGGCGCACTGTGTCTTTACTTCTTGTAGAGCGACTTCGGCGAAGCCACGCGAACCTTAACGTCGTGCCACAGCAGGGTGTTTGCTACAGGATCTTCGTATCGCCAGGCGTCCCCGAGGCGCGCCATCAGGTCAATGACCAGGTCTTCTTTAGGCGGGGCATAACGAATCGTGGGATATTCTCCCACTCAGTCCTCGTGACGGATGGAATCAATTTCGGGATCATTCCACAGGGAACGCAGCGCGCGCCTCAGGCGTTCGATGTTCTCTTATTCCGGAAGCACGAATAGGTCCACATCCTGGATCGCACGCGCGATTCCGTGCAAGTTCACAGCCAACCCGCCAACCAGGACATACCTCACGTTCTCCCGTCCAGCGCCTGGAACAACCGCATGACCCAGTCGTAATCCATGACGCCAGTCTACCAAAAAACCCACCAGGCCGTCGCGATGGCACGACACTTGGTTAGTCTGCTGCCTCTCCTTCCGTCTGAGGTTTCCAGCGGAGGACAGGGCGGCGCGCGGCAGCGACTTCATCGAGCCGGCCGACGCGTGTCGAATGCGGGGCGGTCTTGACCAGCTCCGGGTTGGTCGCCGCTTCTTCTGCGATGGCGCACATCGCTTCGATGAACAGGTCGCATTCTTCTTTGGACTCGGATTCGGTCGGCTCGATCATCAGCGCACCGGGGACAATCAGCGGAAACGCGGTGGTGTAGGGGTGGAAGCCGTAGTCGATCAGTCGCTTGGCAATGTCCATGGTGGTGACACCGTATTTCCGCTGACGGGCGTCGCTGAAGACGACCTCATGCATCGATGGCAGCGGGTACGGCAGCTCGTAATAGGGCTCCAGACCCTGCCGGATGTAGTTTGCGTTGAGCACGGCGTCCTCGGTGGCTTGTCGGATCCGGGGTCCGTAGGCCAGTATGTAGGCCAGTGCGCGCACCAGCACGCCGAAGTTCCCGAAGAAGGCACGCACCCGCCCGATGCTCTGCGGCCGCTGGTCATCCAGCGCCAGTGTCCCGTCGGGTTTTTCCACCACGACCGGCACGGGCAGGAACGGCTCCAGATGTTTGCGCACCATCACGGGGCCAGCGCCGGGCCCACCCCCGCCGTGCGGAGTGGAAAACGTCTTGTGCAGGTTCAGGTGCAGGACATCCACGCCGAAACTGGCCGGTCGGGCAATGCCCGCCAGCGCATTCATGTTCGCGCCGTCCATGTAGAGCTGTGCGCCAGCCGCGTGCAGCACGTCGGCGACTTCGGCAATGTTGCTTTCGAAGATGCCGAGGGTGTTCGGATTGGTGACCATCAGTGCGGCCACCTCCGCGTTGACGATCTGCTTCAGTTGCGCCACATCGATCTGCCCGCGCGCATCGCTTTTGATGTTGCGGACCTCGTAGCCGGCGATGGTCACGGTGGCCGGATTGGTGCCGTGTGCGGAATCCGGAATCAGGACGACGCGACGCGGATTCCCCTGGCTGGCGAGGTAGGCGCGAATCATCAGCAGACCGGTCAACTCGCCCTGCGCGCCGGCGGCGGGTTGCAGCGTGGCGGCGTCCATGCCGGTGATCTCGAGCAGGCATTTTTCGAGCGTCTTCAGGATGCGCAGGCAGCCCTGGGCCAGCTCAACCGGCTGATAGGGATGCTCAGTGGCGAGCCCGTCCAGCCGCGCCACATACTCATTCACCCGCGGGTTGTACTTCATCGTGCACGAGCCGAGCGGGTACATGCCCAGATCAATGGCATAGTTCCAAGTGGATAGCCGTGTGAAGTGGCGGATGATTTCGATTTCGCTGACTTCGGGGAACCCTGCAATCTCGTCGCGCAGATATTCGGCTGGCAGGGCCTCGTCCGGTTCCACCGGACGGACGTCCAGCGGCGGCAGCTCCGCCAGGGAAAGCTCCTTGATCCTGTTGCCTTCCGGTGTCGGGTCGGGGTTCTTCTTTTCGCGCCGCCTGCCGAATACCACCACCTGGCGGTAAACCGGGTACTCGTTGTTGTTGAAACGGTACACGTGGATGTCATCGAAACGGAGCGCGAGCAGCATTGCCGCGTTCCTCAACACCTTCTGGGGGATGCAAAAACCCAGCAGGCCGCCAGGCTGCAGCTTCCCCGACACCGGATCAGTAAGGTCGCGCAGGAAAGTAACTTCCGCACGCTCTATGCCGTGATCTGTGTATGGCGGGTTTAGCCACATGAAAGACATGCTCTGCGGCGTTACCCGCGTGTCTTCGTAAGGCGACTGTAGCACGTGGTCGAGTTTGCTCTTGCACTTCTCGGCTCGCCCTTTTTCCAGCTCAATGCCGTAGCTGGTCACTGCAGCGCCCTGGCTGGACAGTGCTTGGGCGAAACCGTGCAGAGCGTCCCCTTCGCCGGCGCACGGGTCGAAGATGTTGACCTTCGCCCCGGCTTCGACACGCAGCCGCTTTGCTATCAGCTCTACCTGAGACGGTGGTGTCGGGTAATAGCCAGCTTTTATTTCAGATGCGATCCGAGCCACCTAGACCACCTCGCCGCTCTTCACTTTGCTCAGCGGCACCGGCTTCCAGTAGAGGTCGCGCTCCACCTTCAAGCCGAGAGGACCGCGGATCGACTCCAGCTCGTCCAGGCTGAAATACCCCAACTCGCTCTCAATAC
>JAIMBE010000065.1 GCA_023511565.1 Bacillota bacterium | reverse complement strand
GGCCGGCGAATCCCCGAATCCAAGGATGATTCAAGAATCTGCGAAAATTCTCCAGTCCGATTTTTCCGCGACCGATGTGTTCGTGACGATCCACGCGGGAACCAGCCGGTGCTTTTGAGTCATTTACGTGCACCACGAGCAAACGATCAAAGCCAATCGTGGCGGAAAACTCGGCCAAGGTCCGCTCCAGGCCGGTCTCAGAGGTGATATCGTACCCGGCGGCGAAGGTGTGCGCTGTGTCCAAGCAAACACCTAGGGGAAGCTCCGGACAGGCGCGCAGGATGGCCTCGAGATGCTCAAAGCGCCAGCCGATGGCACTTCCTTGCCCGGCGGTATTTTCCAGGAGAATGCGCAGCGGGCCCAGGGTCAGCCCGTGCGTGGCCTGTCGCAAACCGGCGGCAACCGTCCGAATGGCGTGCTCGAGCGGTGCCGCGCCGGCATTGCCCGGATGGAGCACCAGGTACTCGGCGCCAATCAGCACGGCCCGGGCGAGCTCTTCGCGCAAGGCCCGAACCGAGCGGGCATGCATGGCCCGATCCAGCGAAGCGAGGTTGATCAGATAGTTGTCGTGAACCACCAGTGGACCCAGTCCCAGCTCGGCCCTGCGAACGCGAAAGTTCTCTGCCTCGGCCGCCGAAAGCCAGTTGCGAGCGCTGCGGCGAGTGGGCCACATCCGGGGGCTGGTGGAAAAAATCTGCAACGCGGTGCATCCGAGCGCATGCGCACGTTCAAGCGACCGCCTCAAACCCCCGGCGATGGAAACGTGAACGCCAACACGCAGGCTCCCCACGTTCCCGTCCGTCGGCCCTGGTGGGGCGTGCGGTTCCGGCCGGTTCGGGTCTCCTTTGTGCTCGAGCGTGACTTTACTGGAGGCGGCGTCCATTCCCTCAGAGAGGTTTTGGAGGCTGTGCAATAAGCGCTCATTTTAGCCGAGACGCCGCCCATCTGCAAACGCACCGTACAAAGGGCCACAGCGCTGGCAGTGCTTCAAGGCACCGCCCGAAGAGGGCTGGGGTTTGCGTGCAAAAACCGGCTGCAGTACACTGAGAAATCCGGTTCGCGCATGGAAGGGGCGCGGGTGTTTTTTCGAAGGAGGGTATGGGAATGCTGGTGGTCATGAAGGCGCACGCCACCGAAGAGGAGATTCGCAAAGTCTGCGAGCGCATCGAGGCACTGGGCTATCGCGCGCATCCCATTCCCGGCACCCAGCGCACCGCCATAGGCATTACAGGCAACGCGGGCGAGGTGGACATCGGGTCGCTGGAATCGATGCCCGGCGTGGCCGAATGTATTCCAGTCAGCAAACCCTACAAACTGGTCAGCCGGGATGTAAAAGAGGAAGACACCATCATCCGCATCCCGGTGCGTCAACCTGACGGCACCACCGCCGAGACGACCATCGGTGGAGCTTCGGTAGCCCTGATTGCCGGCCCCTGCGCGATCGAATCCTACGAGCAGGCCATGGCCGTCGCTGACTGCCTGCGAAAAGCGGGCGTCCGCCTGTTCCGTGGTGGTGCCTACAAGCCGCGCACATCGCCCTACAGCTTCCAGGGACTGGGCGAAGCCGGTCTGAAAATTCTCGCCGAAGTGCGCGAGCGGTTCGGCCTGGGGATTGTGACCGAAGCCGTGGACAACGAAAGTCTGGAACTGGTCGAACAATACGCCGACGTGATCCAGATCGGCGCACGGAACATGCAGAATTTCTCGTTGCTGAAGCGGGCCGGGCGCGCCCGCAAGCCCGTGTTGCTCAAGCGCGGCATGTCGGCCACGCTGGACGAATTCCTGATGGCCGCCGAATACATTCTGGCAGAAGGCAACTACCAGGTGATTCTCTGTGAGCGTGGCGTGCGCACGTTCAGCGACTTTACCCGCAACACGCTCGACCTGGCGGTGATCCCGGCCGTGAAACGGCGCAGCCACCTGCCGATCCTGGTGGATCCGAGCCACGGCACCGGCCGCCGTCACAAAGTGTTGCCGCTATCTCGGGCGGCAGTAGCCGTCGGTGCCGACGGCCTGCTCGTCGAAGTGCATCCCGACCCCGATCGGGCCCTTTCCGACGGAATGCAATCGCTGATCCCTGAAGAGTTCCTGCAACTGCAGCAGGAAGTGCGGCTGATTGCCGCCGTGTTGAATCGAACGGTGAACTGAATCCGTTCAACCCCACATATGGTCTCCCGGAAGCACCGCAATCTGCGATTTCTGCTGGCGATCGCTCTTCTGTTCGTGTCGGCACTTCGTCAGGTGGCGCGCGAAGACCGCCCCTTCACCCTGCGGCCCGATGTGCGGCTGCTGGCCTACGTCGCCAACGCAGGCGAGGGCACCCTCTCGGTCGTGGACCTGATTCAGCCGTTGGTGGTGGCCACGGTTCCGGTTGGACCGGAACCGTTCGGAATCCAGATGCATCCGAAGGATAAACAACTCTGGGGATTGAGCCGCCGCGGCGGGTACATCTGGATTCTGGACGCTGAAACCAACCGCATCCTTGCGCACGTTTTGGTCGGCGAGGAACCTGCGGGACTGGAATTTTCTGCCGACGGGGCTGTAGCTTATGTCGCCAGTGCCGGTGACGGCACACTGCTGCTGGTGGACTGTAGCAATCGGCAGATTCGACGGCGTGTTTCGCTGAGCGGGCAGCCGGGGGCGCCGAAGCCGACGCCGGATGGTCGTTGGCTGCTTGTGCCGGACCGGACCGGCCACCGCGTGTTCATCGTGGAAACGGATACCTTGCAGCTTACCGCGGCGGTGCCGGTCGTTGCGCACCCGGAACGTGTGCTGCTGCTCCCGGGTGGTCAGCGGGCGTTTGTGACTTCTTCCACGACTCCCGCGGTCTCCGTCGTGAACCTGAACCCACCTGCACTGGTGGCTAACCTGCAACTGGGAACGACCGAGCTTTCCGGGCCCGCCAGCGCGGTGCTGAAGCCCGATGGAGGCGAGCTCTATCTGCCGCATCCGGCTGCTCACGGTTTGTCGATTCTGAACACGTGGACGCAGGAGGTGGCCGAATTTGTGGTGGTCGGCGATGCCCCGGCCGAGGCGCTCATCACCCAGGATGCCTCCTGGCTATTTGTGGTGGACCGGGCCGCGGGTCGCGTCACACCGGTGGACGTGAACACGCGCCGTGTCCACGCTCCGATTCCTGTAGGCAAGCGACCGGTGGCTGCCGTCCTGACCCCGGGTGAGGAACTGCTGCTGGTGGTCAACGAAGGCTCGAATGACCTGGCCGTGATCCGCAAGCGCACATTCAGCCTTCTGACGCTGGTGCCCGTGGGGTCGAGCCCGCGCAGCGTGGCTGTGGCGATGTTCTGAGATTCCTCCCGCCAGCACGCAATACGCGCTTGGCCGCGCACACTCGCAACCGGCCGATGGATCGGAGCAGACGCGCAAGCGCCGTGCTAGACTTTGGCCGTCACAATGCGCATTTTGGACCGCTACATCTTCCGGGAAGTCTCCAGTTACTCCCTCCTGGGGTTGGTGCTGTTCACCTTTATCTTTTTTGTGCCCCAGCTGGTTCAGTTGATGGACTTGGTGGTGCGACACGGCGGTGGTATCGCCACAATCGCACGGTTGGTGGCTACCGCGCTGCCCGGGATTCTCAGCTTCACGATTCCCATGGCGATCCTGGTGGGGATCCTGATCGGTCTGGGGCGCATGTCGGCCGACAGCGAACTGATCGCCATGCACGCCACCGGACTGGGTCTGCGCCGCATCTTGTTGCCGGTTGGTGGACTGGCTCTGTTGGCGATGGGATGGACTGCCGCGCTCACCTTCTGGCTCGCACCGCGAGCCGCGCGAGCCTTCGCCGCCCTGGAAGAAGAGCTGCGGCTGTCTCCGGCTGCAATTCAGATCCAGCCGCGCGTCTTTGATGAACGCTTCGGCCGATGGCTCCTCTACGTGGAAGACGTAGCCCCAGGAGGCACCCGCTGGCGGGGCCTTCTGCTGGCCGCGATTGACGATCCGCAAAGATCGCAGGTGACCCTGGCCGAAGAAGCCGGACTGGTGGCCGACCGCTCCTTGCGGCGCATCTCGCTGCACCTGAAGAACGGCAGCATCCACGAATACACGCTGCGTGAACCCGACCGCTACTCGGTTTCCACGTTCGGTGAGAGCCATCTTTCGCTCGAGCTGGGCAACGGAATTCCCATGCGCGCGCGCCGGCCGAAGATTGCCGAACTCTCCCATGAAGAACTGCGGGCCCGGGCCCGCGCCGGCGACCTCGAAGCCGAGATTGAATGGCACCGGCGGCTGGCCTTTCCGGCTGCATGTCTGGTGTTTGCGCTGCTGGCTGTGCCGGTCGGGGTGCGTCCGGTGCGGGGCGGGCGCGCTTCCGGACTCGTGCTGACCCTCGGATTGATCTCGGCCTACTACATCCTGCTGGTTGCCGGCATCGGGCTGGCCCGCCGCGGAACGTTCCCTCCCCTGTTGGGTGTGTGGGGCGCCAACTTGCTTACGGCTCTACTCGGTACGACCTTACTGCCCGGCATGGAAGAGATCGGCCGCCAGAGCTGGTTGGGGAAACTGTTGGGGCGATGGTCGCAACCGGCTTCTGTCAGCGAGTCCGAACCGGCAGCCCTGCCCCGCCCCGCCCAGTCGCCAACATTGGCCAACGGCACCAACGCGCGGCTGGAACCTGTTCTACGGCGGTGCGCCGCGCGCCAGCCGTGGCCGTTTCGGTTCCCCCTGCTGCTCGACCTCTACATTACCCGCCAGTTTCTCTTTTACTTTCTGATCCTGCTGTTCGGATCCCTGCTACTGCTGGAAGCCTTCACGTTTTTCGAGTTGGTCGAAGATATCAGCCGGAATCGCATCCCCGTCGGTGTGGTCGCGCGCTATTTTTTCTTTCTCACGCCGCACCTGCTCTACCAACTGGCGCCACTGGCCGCTTCGACCGCCACGCTGGTGGCCCTGGCCCTGATGACCAAGCACAACGAAGTCACCGCGTACAAGGCCAGCGGGATCAGCTTCTACCGACTTTTCCTGCCCTTGGGGATCTGCGGAGCCGCCTTGGCTGCAGGACTGTTCGTACTGGATTCGAATCTGTTGCCCTACACCAATCAGACGCAGGATCTGCTGCGGAACCAGATCAAGGGGCGTCCCGCGCAGACGTTTTTCCAGCCGCGTCGCCAGTGGATCTTCGGCCGCGAGGGCCGGCTGTACAACTACGAACTGTTCGATCCGGATCGGAATCTGTTCGGCGGGCTGAACGTATTCGAACTCGACCCGGAAAGCTTCCGACTGCGGCGGCGCATTTATGCCCACCGCGCGATCTGGGAACAGACCGCTGCCAGTTGGCGGCTCGAAGACGGCTGGGTGCGGCTGTTTGAGCAAAACCGCGTGGCCGAATACCAGCCGTTCGCCACACTGACGTGGCCCGTGCTGCGCGAACCTCCGGACTACTTCCGACGCGAAGTGCGGCAGTACTACCAGATGAACTGGCGCGAGCTGCAGCAGTATATCCGCGAACTCCGGCAGGCCGGCTTCGACGCGACGCGACTGGCCGTGCAGTGGCACCGCAAGTTTGCCTTCCCGTTGATGCTGCCCATCCTGATGTTGTTAGCGGCTCCCTTTGCTTTGAAGGTGGGGAAACGGGGTGCAACCGCCGGATTGGCTGCTGGTCTCGGACTGGCCATTGTCTTCTGGGCGACTTCCGCACTGTTTGAAGCGCTCGGCGCTGTCGGGCAGCTTCCAAGCGGACTGGCCGGATGGGCGCCAACGGCCATCTTCACATTCCTGGGTCTTCATTTCTACTGGAAGGTGCCCACCTGAAGCCCAGAGCTGCGAAAATCCGTTCTCACCTGCACGACACCAAGTCAGTGCGAGCGACGTGCGCCGCGCTTTGCAGTTTTTCGACCTCGCTGGCTGTTGCGGCGGGACTGCTGCTCTTCGATGACCGCCTGTGCGGCAGCCAGCCGCGCCACTGGGACACGAAATGGCGAGGCACTGACGTAGTCCATCCCCACCTGATGGCAGAAGCGCACGCTGGCGGCATCGCCGCCATGCTCGCCGCAGATACCGACCTTGAGTGAAGGACGCGCCCGGCGGCCGCGTTCAACGGCCCAGCGAATCAACAATCCCACGCCTGCCGTGTCCAGCGTCTGGAACGGATCCTCAGGAAAAATTCCAGCCTTGTTCGGATCCACATAGTCAGCGAGGAAGCGTCCGGCATCATCACGGGAAAGCCCCATGACGGTTTGGGTCAGGTCATTGGTGCCGAAGCTGAAAAATTCTGCCACCTCGGCCATCTGGTCGGCCAGCAGTGCCGCGCGCGGCAACTCGATCATCGTGCCCACCAGATAGTTCAGCTTGATGCCAGCTTCTCCGAGTATCTGATCGGCGACGCGGCGTGTTTCCCGGGTCAAAATTTCCAGCTCGCGGCGGTCCAAAGTGAGCGGATGCATAATTTCAGGTAAAACTTTAATTCCCTTTCTATGGCACTCGATCGCAGCTTCAAAGATCGCTCGAACCTGCATCTCAAGAATCTCTGGATACGTAATGCAGAGCCGGGCGCCACGATGACCCAGCATAGGGTTGGCTTCGCGGAGCTGTTCAACGCGGCGTGCCACGACCTCCGGGCTGACCCCGATCTCCCGCGCGAGATCGGCCTGCCCTTCAGCGGTGTGCGGAACAAATTCGTGCAATGGCGGGTCGATCAGACGGATGGTGACCGGGAAACCATCCATCGATTCGAAGATGCCGATGAAATCCTTGCGCTGGAACGGAAGCAGTTTGGCTAACGCTCGTTTCCGGTCTTCGACCGTTTCCGCCAGGATCATCTGCTGAATGGCACGTTGGCGAACGACACTCTGGCTGGGGTCCTCAAAGTCCTTGAAAAACATGTGCTCGGTGCGGCACAGTCCAATGCCCTCGGCACCCAGCTCGCGGGCCTTGCGGGCGTCGGTGGGGGTATCGGCATTGGTGCGCACGCCGAGCCGACGGATGGCGTCACACCATTTCAGCAGGGTGAAAAAAGCTGGCGGCGGCTCAGGCCGAACCAATGGCGTTGCACCCAGATAGACGTTGCCGCTGTTGCCGTCAAGGGTCAACCAATCCCCTTCGCGGACTATGCGGCCATTGGCCTGCAGTTGTTTCTGTTCGTAATCAAGCTTCAAAGTTTCAGCGCCGACAACGCAGCATTTGCCCCAACCGCGCGCCACCACTGCGGCATGGCTGGTTTTGCCCCCTGTGGCCGTCAGGATCCCTTGGGCGACGAACATGCCGCCCACATCTTCCGGACTGGTTTCTCGCCGGACGAG
Source organism: Bacillota bacterium (assembly GCA_023511565.1). Classification (GTDB taxonomy): domain Bacteria; phylum Acidobacteriota; class Terriglobia; order Acidiferrales; family UBA7541; genus DSGC01. Next base: position 6,850 of record JAIMBE010000065.1, on the reverse strand, counting down.
GATGACCTTTTCGCCGCGTTCCGCCCACTGTTCGGCGTCACGGGCGGTGAAGACGGCACGGCCGACCGCAGCCCCGGGTACGGCATTAATTCCAGTGGCGAGCTTGCGGGTTTCCAGCTCGGCTGCCGGAATTTGCGGATCGATGACCGGGTAGAAAAGGCGTTCGATATCTTCCGGTTTGATGCGCATCACCGCCTCGCGGCGCGAGATGAGGCCTTCGTTGGCCATATCCACGGCGATGCGAAAGGCGGCTGCCGGGGTACGCTTGCCGACCCGCGTCTGCAACATGTAGAGTTGGCCTTCCTCGACTGTGAACTCGAGGTCCTGCATGTCCTTGTAGTGCCGTTCCAGGAGGTCCCGCACACGCTCCAATTGTTTGTAGACCGCTGGCATGCGGCGCGCCAACTCGTCCAGGTGCATGGGCGTGCGAATGCCCGCGACTACGTCCTCGCCTTGTGCATTGACCAAGAAGTCTCCATAAAAAACCTTTTCCCCAGTCGAAGGATCTCGGGTGAAGCAAACACCGGTGCCCGAATTTTCTCCCTTGTTGCCGAAGACCATCTGCACCACGTTGACCGCGGTCCCCAGCAGCCCTGTGATCTTCTCCACGCGGCGATAGGTCACGGCCTTCTCCGCCATCCAGGAGCGGAAAACTGCCTCAATGGCACCCCAGAGCTGCTCGTGGGGATCCTGCGGAAAAGGACGACCGGTTTTGGCCTGAAAGTAGCGTTTGTACTCTTCGACAAGCTCGCGCCATCCTTCGGCGTGGACCTCGACGTCCAACTCCACTCCCAAACGGTGTTTCAACTCGTGCAGTTTCGCTTCCAGCTCTTCTTTAGGCAGCCCAATGACCACCGTGGAATACATTTGCACGAAGCGCCGATAGGCATCGTAGGCGAACCGCGGATTGTTCGTGCTACGGGCCAACCCTTCGACGGAACGGTCATTCAGACCCAGGTTCAAGATGGTCTCCATCATGCCCGGCATCGAACGCGCCGAACCGGAGCGCACGGAGACGAGCAACGGGTCACGCACGTCTCCCAGATTCTTGCCGGCAACCTTTTCCAAGCGGGCGAGGGCGCGTTCAACCTGCGTTTTTAAACCGGGCGGGTATTTGTGGCCGTGCTGGAAATAGTAATGGCAAGCTTCGGTGGTAATGGTGAAACCGGCCGGGACGGGCAACCCGATGCGCGTCATCTCTGCCAGTCCCGCACCTTTGCCCCCGAGCAAGTCTTTCATTTCGCCGGTGCCTTCTGCCTTGCCGGCACCAAAAAAATAAACGTATTTTTTCACGGTCTCCTCGCTACGACTTTTCGTTTTTTGTGCAACGAGCCATTGTCGGCATGCCGACAATGGCCCCGCTGCGCTCGCGCGGCGTGGATTATTTCTGCGCGGCGGCAATCTCTGAAAAATCAGCGATTCGAGAAAATTCCTGCAACAACTTTGCCAACAACGTCAACCGATTCTGGCGCAGCTCGTCCTGCTCGGTCATCACCAAGACCTCATCAAAAAAACGATCCACGACAGGACGCAGCTCGGCAATCATCAACAGTGCCTCCCGATAGCGGCCGGCACGGCGATGGCTTTCCGACTGCTGGGCCGCGCGCAGGGCGGCACGATGCAGCTCTTTTTCGGCTTCGGCTGTGAGCAGGTCCGCGCGTACTTCGGGCAGCCGCCAATGTTCGGCCGGCCCTGCCTTTTCGACAATGTTCCGGATCCGCTTGAACGCGGCTGCGAGCGGTTCAAAATTTCTGGTTCGACGGAGGCTGTGCAGAGCCTCGAGACGTTGTCGCGCATCGAGGAGGCTGTCGGCACCGGCCGCCATGACCGCGTTGACTTCGTCGTAGGGAAAACTGTAGCGCTCCCGGAAAATGAAACGGGCGCGCTCGAGCAAAAACTCAAGCACCTGCTGCTGAGTCGTCTCGGACACCCCGATCCTTGGCGGCTGGGACTGCAGGGTGCGGCTCGCCGCGGCGACCAGCGCGCCCAGCGAAAGCGGCAGGTTTTTCTCAAGTAAAACTTTCACTATGCCCAGTGCTGCGCGGCGCAGGGCAAACGGATCGCTCGAGCCAGTAGGGATCAATCCGATGGCAAAACAGCCAACCAGAGCATCGAGCTTATCGGCCAGACTGAGGATGCAGCCGGTGAGATTTCGCGGAAGTGCATCCTCCATTCCGGCCGGGCGATAGTGGTCGTAGATCGCCCAGGCGATTTCCGCAGGTTCACCTTGGCGCGCTGCATAGAGTCCGCCGACAATGCCCTGCAGTTCGGGAAACTCGCGTACCATTTCTGTGACCAAATCACACTTCGCCAGTTCAGCGGCCCGGTCTGCGGCCGCCACCGAAGCTCCCTGAATTCCCGCTGCTGCCAATTGCTCGGCCATGGTTCGAGCCAGCTCGCGCATTCGGGCGGTTTTGTCGGCATAGCTGCCCAGACGGGATTCGTAGATCACGGCAGCGAGCTTGGCCAGGTTGTCGCCGAGCGGAGTTTTCTGGTCCACCTCCCAGAAGAAGCTGGCATCGCTGAAGCGCGCACGCAGCACGCGCTCATGGCCGGCGCGCACGCGTCCTCCCACATCGCGGTCGAGATTGATCACGGCCAGGAACTGCGGGGCCAGTTCGCCCGAGCTGCGTTCGAGCGCGAAGTTTTTCTGGTGGTCCCGCATCACCGTGATCAGGATTTCTCTGGGCAGCTGGAGGAACTCCGGGCCGAACTCGCCGCGGATAACAGTGGGAAACTCATTCAGATAGACGACCAGATCGAGCAGCTCGGCGTCTTCATGCACGCGGAGATGGGCCCGGGCCGCCTGCTGGCGCAATTCGCGGGTGATTTTCTGGCGGCGACGCTCCGGCTCCACCAGCACATAGTTGCGGCGCAGCTGGGCGATGTAGTCAGCGAAACTGCGGACCGCGATGCGTTTGCGGCCGAGTGCACGGTGACCCGAGGTCCAGTTGGCGGCGCGCACACCGGCAAAGGTGAACGGAACAACCCGTCCGTCGAGCAGTGCCAGAATCCAGCGCACTGGCCGCACAAAACGTTCTGTCGGCTCGCGCCAGTACATAGTGCGTGGCCACGCCAGCGAGGCAAGTGCCGTGGGGAGCAGTGTGGGGAGAATTTCCCGCGTCAGCCGCCCGGGGATGGTGCGCCGTGCCGCCACATATTCGCCGCGCGGCGTCGTGATGGTATACAGCTTGGCAACCGGAACACCCTGTCGGGCCGCGAAGCTCTCGGCGGCTTTTGTCGGCCGGCCGACATTGTCGTAGGCCACCGAGCGCGGCGGCCCAGTGACCTCCTCGACCACATCTGGCTGACGGGTCAGCAAAGCGTGACAAACCGCCACCAGGCGGCGCGGACCCCCATACGTGCTAATTCCGGCCGAGCCGAGAATTCGTTCGCTGCCCAGATGTTTTTCGAGAATTACCTTAAGTTCGCTGGCCGCGCGCGCAATCATCTGCGCGGGGATTTCCTCGCAGCCGATCTCGAGCAGGAATTCAGCGGTTCGCTTCATCGCAGCCCCAGTGCGAATGGCTCTGCCGCAGCCTGCTGCTCGAGATAGCAAGCCGCCACCCGGCAGGCGAGAGTGCGTACGCGGCCAATCAGTGCCGCACGCTCGGTCACCGAAATCACCCCGCGTGCGTCGAGAGTATTGAACAGGTGCGAGCACTTCAGGCAGAAGTCATAAGCCGCAAGCAGCGGATAACGTCTGCGCGCACCCGACGGCGCCTCGGCCCAGCCATCCAGCAGACGGCGAGCTTCGGCCTCGCAGAGCTCAAACATCTGCCGGGTCAGTGCCGGATCGGCATGCTCGAAGCTGTAGGCGGAAAACTGCCGTTCCTCATCCGAGCGAATTGCACCATAACTTTGGTCCGCAGACCAGCACAGGTCGAAAACATTGTCCACCCCCTGCAGGAAAGCGGCGATGCGCTCGATGCCGTAGGTCAACTCAACGGAAACCGGATCCAGGTCAATTCCGCCACACTGCTGGAAGTAGGTGAACTGGGTGATTTCCAGACCATCCAACAACACCTGCCAGCCAACTCCCCAAGCGCCCAGTGTGGGAGATTCCCAGTTGTCTTCTTCAAAGCGAATGTCATGGTGACGCAGATCGACACCGATGGCATTCAAACTGTCCAAGTAGATATCCTGAACATTCTCAGGGGAAGGTTTAAGAATTACTTGAAGTTGGGTGTGCTTATAGAGGCGGTTAGGATTTTCAGCATAGCGACCATCGGCCGGGCGGCGGGAGGGTTGGATGTAGGCTACGCGATAGGGCTGGGGGCCGAGCACGCGAAAGAACGTTTCCGGGTGCATGGTCCCGGCACCGACTTCGAGGTCATATGGCTGCTGGATGACACAGCCACACTGGTGCCAGTAGGCCAGCAGATCCAAGATCAGCTCCTGGAACTGTGGACCGGGGCTCCGCTTCCGCTTGCTTTGTTCTTTTTTCATGTCCCTGCTTCCAGCATCGGGCGGCTGAGCAGTTTGCGCTCGATCTGATACTCGATCAGGTCCAGATAGAATTTCGACACTTCCCGCAGCGGCTGGAGGCGGCTGCCAAGCTCGCGAAGATTCTCCAGTCGCGCGGCGAGGATGCGGCGCGCCAATTCGAGCGACTCAGCGCTGAGGGTGCGCATTCCTCCTTGACGGCACCGACTGCAATACAGCCCAACTGCGCCAATCCGACTCCAGGCGGCCACCCCGGCCAGTGTGGCTCCGCACCGCGCGCAGCGTTCCAGATCACCCAGCCAGCCGGCGAGCCGCACCATCCAGAGGGTGTAGAAAGCCAACGGCAAGGCGACCGTGTTTGAAACCCGGATTTCCCGAGCCACATGCAACAACAGGCGGAAGACACCCTCGGCCGCTTCTCGTTCGGGCAGTACCGTGTCGGCCACTTCGGCCATCAGAGCGAGGGTGCAATTGGCCTGGTAGTCGCGCTGCAGGTCCAGAAATGATTCCAGCAGTTCGCACTGATGGATGCGCACCAGTTCGCGCGTTTCCCGCTCGTAGAACCAGATGCGGATATGCGACAGCGGCTCCAGGCTCGCACCGAACCGACTCTTCGGCCGTCGGGCACCGCGAGCCACTCCTCGAATTCGTCCCACGGAACGGGAGAGGAAGCTCACCAGACGATCGGCCTCGCCCAGCGGATAACTGCGCAAGACGATCGCCTCCGATTCCTGCAGCGGCATCCGAGTCGGCGTGCCGACGGCACGCACCAAAGAGCCGTCGATCACTGCAAAACGAAACTACTTACCACAGCAATCTACAATACGCAATTGCGATTGCGCCCGCCGATGAAGCGGTTCTTCGAACTGATGCGGCACAGTAAGGTGGCTGAAATTATGTTTCTCACGCAAGAGAACGGTTGAAAATTATCGGACGCAAGGCCCCGCGGGCTTCCACTTGAAAATTTTTCTGTGCCTCGACATTCTCCATCGCATGGCGACCGCACCGATTCTCCCTGTTGACGTCGTCGGAGTCGGTCTGAACGCTACCGACACCATCATTCGACTTCCCTGTTTCCCCGCTTTCGATTCCAAGCTGGAGTACCTCTCGGCCGAGCTTCAGGCCGGTGGTCAGGTGGCCAGTGCCATGGTGGCCTGCCAGCGTTGGGGGCTGCGCGCACGATACATTGGCAAGGTGGGCGACGATTTTGCGGCGGAGTTTCAGCGAAACCAGTTCGCTGCCGAAGGCGTGGAGGCCATTCTGCTGACCGTACCGGGTTGTGCCAGTCAGAATGCCTACATTCTGGTGGACGAGCCCAGTGGCGAGCGGACGATTCTCTGGAAGCGTCCGGCAGCGCTGGCGCTGCGGCCCGAGGAACTCCGACCCGAATGGATTGTCAGCGGACGGGCTTTACTGGTGGACGGGCACGACACCGCCGCGGCAGCAACGGCTGCTGCGTGGGCTCGGCAATCTCATCGCCCGGTGGTGGCAGACGTGGACAACCTCTACTCCGGGCTGGACGCGCTGTTGACGCACGTGGATTACCTGATCACCTCGCGCGAGTTCCCTTCCCGGTTCACTGGCGAGTCGAACTTGCTTCGGGCGCTGACCCAATTGCACAAGCAGTTCGGCTGCCGGGTGACAGGCGCGACGCTGGGGCGGGAGGGAGCGGTGGCCTGGGATGGTCAGCAGTTTCGCTATTCGCCTGGTTTTCAGGTCCATTCCGTGGATACAACAGGTGCGGGCGACATCTTCCACGGCGCGTTTCTTTTTGCGCTGCTGCAGAATTGGACACTGGCCGAGATCCTGGAGTTCAGTTGTGCGGCGGCGGCGCTGAACTGCACGGCGGTGGGCGCGCGCGGAGGTATTCGGCCGATCGAGGAGATTGCTCAGTTGATGGGGACAGGCCGGAGGCACGCTCCGCAAGAACCGCTGCGGAGCCTCCTCGACGAAGCCGGTATCCGCTGGAGCGATCGGCCATGATTCCGCTGCGCGACATCAACCCCAGCCGGAGCACGCCGGTCGTCACCATCGCATTGATTGCGATGAACACGCTGGTTTTCCTCGACCAGCTCAGGTTGGACACGACGGCGCAAGCCACTCTGTTCTACGGGCTGGGGCTTGTGCCGGCCCGGCTGCTGTGGGCTCTGAGCTCGCCCGAAGCGAGCTTCTGGGATGCTCTGCTACCGCTCTGGACAAGTATGTTCCTGCACGGCGGCTTTCTGCACCTGCTCGGGAACATGTGGTTTCTGTGGGTGTTCGGAGACAATGTGGAAGACCGGCTCGGGCACCTGAGATTTTTGATGTTCTATCTGCTCTGCGGGACGGGCGCCGGGCTGTCCCACGCCCTGCTTCAGATCCACTCCACGACACCTACGGTGGGTGCCAGCGGAGCGGTTTCTGG
>JAIMBE010000064.1 GCA_023511565.1 Bacillota bacterium | reverse complement strand
CGCCCTGCTTTTCGGCCACGGCCAGGTACATGGCCCAGAGGACGGCGGCCGGCGAGTTGATGGTCATCGAGGTGGTGACGTCGCCGAGCGGGATGCCTTCCAAAAGCACCTCCATGTCGGCCAGGGAACTGACGGCCACGCCGCATTTGCCCACTTCGCCTTCTGCGAGCGGATGATCGGAGTCGTAGCCCATCAGGGTGGGCAGGTCGAAAGCAACAGAAAGGCCGGTCTGCCCCTGTTTGAGCAGGTAGTGGAAGCGCCGGTTCGTGTCGGCGGCAGTACCGAAGCCGGCGAACTGCCGCATGGTCCAGAGTCGGCCGCGGTACATCGTCGCGTGAATGCCGCGGGTGTAGGGCGGCTGACCGGGATAACCCAAGTCGCGCTCGGGGTCCCAATCGGCCAGGTCCGCCGGCGTATAGAGCCGGCGAATGGGGTGTCCACTGGTCGTGGTGAACTCAGCCATCCGCTCGGGCGAACGCTGCAATGCCGGGGCCAGGGTGTTCTCGACCCATTGCTGCTCGCGGGGCGAAGGCTGGCGCTTGCTGCGTTCTTCGATGGCGACCTGGGTTTTCTCCGGTTGGTTCATGGGCGCGACTCCGGCCCGAAGTGTCGGGCGAGCTGCCACAGGTGCAATCATAAGCGAGAGGGACGACGATGTCATCTGTCGGCTCAGAACGATTTGCTGGCGACACAAAGTCGAACGGGGCGGGGAGGCCCGCCCCATCGAGTGGGGATACGCGCGGCAACGCTCAGTACTTTGTGCCGGCGGGGAGCAGCGCGGCTTCCACCCGGCCCGTAATGTTGGGTACGCGCTCGATCTTCCCATCGAGTGCATCGGCGATTTCGATGTTGTGCACCTCGAGCGTGCGACCCAACGCGCGATCAAATTCGACCCGGGCTTTCAGCAAGTCGGCCATGGCGCGGATTTCCTGGGCCTGGGCCTGCGCCAAGTCGCGCTGCGCCTGAATGACAAAGAAAATGGTGGAGGCGCCGAGCTGGTATTTTTTCTGTTCCGCGTCCAGGGTGCGCTCGGCCAGTTCGCGCGCTTTTCGAGCCGCTTCGACACGGGCGCGTGACTGCTCCAGGGCAATCTGCGCGTTGCGAACTTCCACCACGACGCTGTTCTGCAACTGTCGCAGCCGCGTTTCGGCCTGGCGCTGTTCGAGCAGGGCACGGGCGGCATCGGCCTGCGCGGAACGGTTGCGGATCGGGAGATTCAGCGTGAACCCGGCCGAATAGGTGGGGAAACGGTTGTTGATGACTTCTTCGAGCGCCGTGGGCAGACCTTCGGTGTTGACGCCGGCCACCGGTGTGATCGTGCGCGGAACGAACAGGTTGGGCACCGGAGTGCCGCTGCTATCCACAACCTGGCTGCCGGGAACGATAAAGGGCGTGCCACTGATCAGGGAGTTGCCGGCCAGACCCTGCGCACCCCACTGCGCAAACACGCTCAAGGTGGGCAGCAAAGCATTGCGGGTGGCTTTGACGTTGATGCCTCGGTTCTCCAGATCAATTTCAGCCTGCCGCACATCCGGACGTTTCTCCCAGGCTTCTTTGACGGCATCCGGCAGCGGGAGCACTTCGACCGGAGGTGGGGAGGTAATCGCATCGGTGGGGATGATTTCGACCAGTTGCACGAGCGGGTCCATCGGATCTTTGGTGATGGCGTTTTTCAGCAGCATCTGCTGCTGGAGCAGGAAGGTCTGCGCAACAATCAGATCCTGCCGTGTGCGCGCCACTTCAGCTTCGGCACGAACCACTTCGATTGGGGCCAGCGTGCCGATCTCCACCTGGCGCTTGTTGTCCTGATACAGCTTCTCAGCCAGCTCCACCGAGCGCTGCTTGACCTGTACGTCTTCGCGCGCGAAGACCAGATCCCAGTACAGGTCCTGCACCTGGGTTACGGTGGTGATGACCTGGTTGGTGAATTGCAGGTTGGCGGCCCGCTTGGAGTTGCGGGCAATGCGAATGAAGCGCGTGTTCGGCAACAACCCGAAGCCGTTTAGTAATTGCTGCGAAACCGTGAAAAACAAGCTCGAGCTGACCGAAGGATTCAGAAAGGCACCGGCCGAAGTCGTAGACTGGCGGCTGTTGTTGAAGGTCAGGCCGATACCGGTGCCGGTGGGGAAGCCTTTGGAGAACGAGCTGTTCACCCGGACAGTGCGGTTGGTGATCGAATCCACGATGATGCCCGTGCCGGCCAGGAAGGGGTTGTTGATCGGGATTTCGCGCTGGTCCCAGCTGACGTCAATGTTCAGTTGTGGATCGAAGCTGGCCGAGGGAATCGCGCCGAGTACGGCGGCCGTGCCGGTGCCCGCCAGGCCTCGGGTAGCCCCGCCGGAGAGCGAGCGCAGCACGTCGGTTTCGGCAATCCAGGGGATATAACGCTGCACCTGGATATCCAGGTTGTTTTCGAGTGCCAGCATGATGGCGTCCTGCAGGCTCAGGTAGAGCTTGCCATCGCGGATCATCTGCTCAACCTGAGGGGAGTTGGTCAGCACAGGAGCCGGGACGCGCAGCGGGATATAAGGGCCGAGCAGGTTCGGGAAGTGGCTGCGGCCCTGGCTGTAGTCCGGTCCGGTGTCCACCCGACGGCGCGGCTCTGGCGTCTGGGTTTGCTGTGCCAGAACAGGCGCTGTGGTCAACAAAGCCGCCAGGAACAATGCTGTGGCGTTGCGAATCAGCCTTGCAATCATCGTGATCTTCTCCCTGGTGTAGGTTCCGGCTTCACCCCAACCCTGGCGTGTCGCCTCGATTACTGAAACGTGCCAGTGCGGGGAATTGTTTCACTCTTCTTTGACGCGGGGGCGTTGCGGACGTTCGATTCCCCCGGACGGTTGTGCTGAAACGACACGGTCGGCCCGGACGCAAGCCGGCTTGCTTGACTTCACCGGGGCTGGTCGTTAGCCTGCTCCGGGTCGAGCCGCAGCGTGTCGATTCGCAGCGGCACGCATCCGTATCCGCCAATGCTCATGCAGGCCACAGAGGTACAGGCGTTGCTGGAATCGGTCGGAGCGGTTCGTCATGGCCATTTTCAGCTCTCCTCGGGCCTGCACAGCGCGACGTATGTACAGTGTGCGCTGGTGCTGCAGTTTCCCCGCCATGCGGAACGGTTGGGAGCGGCTCTGGCCGCTGCACTGGGTGACGTTGACGCCGAAGCGGTCGTCTCGCCGGCCCTGGGTGGGGTGATTCTCGGCCACGAAGTAGCGCGCGCGCTGGGCTGCCGGGCGCTGTTTGTCGAGCGGGACAGCACCGGTGCGATGGCCCTGCGACGGGGCTTTGCGCTGCGTGCCGGCGAGCGGGTGGTGGTGGTGGAAGACGTGTGGACCACGGGAGGGTCGACGCGCGAAACGATGCGCGTGGTGGAAGCGGCCGGCGCGCGCGTGGTCGCGGCCGGTGCCCTGGTGGACCGTGGGGAAGGCTTTGCCGCCGAATTGCGTCGTGCACTGCCTGCCTGCGCCCTGCTCGAGCTGCACATCCCCAGCTATCGGCCGGACGAGTGCCCGTTCTGCCGCGCGGGTCGGCCCATTGAAAAACCGGGCAGCCGGCGCTAGCCACTCAGTCCGTGGCCAACAGCCTTTCCCGTAGCGCTCATCGGAGCAGCGCAACTTCGCCCCGCTTCCGGTATGATTCCAGCCGTGCGCAACATCAAGCTGACAGTCGCCTACGACGGCACCGACTTTGCGGGCTGGCAGATGCAACCCGGCACGGCCACGATTCAGGGCGCGCTGGTCGAGGTCGCCCGGAAGATTACCCAGGAGCGCATCCTGGTCTACGGCGCGGGCCGGACGGATTCCGGTGTGCACGAGATCGGTCAGGTGGCCCATTTCAAAACGCAGTCGGCCCTGACGCCGCAGCAGTTTCAACGGGCGTTCAACGCGCTGCTGCCCCCGACGATCCGCGTCGTGCGCTGCGAAGAAGTGGGACCGGACTTCCATGCGCGCTGGCAGGCCCGGGCGAAGACCTATGCCTACCGCATCTGGCGCGGACGGGTAGTGCCGCCGTTTGCCTACCGCTATGTGCTCCACTATCCGTTTCCGCTCGACGAGGCTGCGATGGCCGAAGCCGCCGGATGTTTTGTCGGCGAACACGATTTCACTTCTTTCGCGGCGTCTTCCGGCTCAGAAGAAAACGACCGCGATCGCAACCCGCGACGCGAGGTTCTGGGCTGCACAGTCGTGCGCTTAGCTGCCTCTACGACAGAACCGGTTGCGGCCAGCCTGCAACCGGAGTGTGCGGCGACAATTGGTGCCCTGCAGAGTTTCTTTGGTCTGGGCGACGAGTTGGTGTGTGTCCTGCGCGGCAAATCGTTTTTGCGCTACATGGTGCGGAAAATTGTGGGCACACTGCTCGAGGTCGGCAAGGGGCGGCTGAAGCCAGAAGACGTCTCGCGACTGTTTGCGCTGCGCGACCGCTCGAAGTCCGGCTCCACGTTGCCGCCGCAGGGGCTGTGCCTGGTTGCGGTCGAATATCCCGATCCCTGGTCTCCCTAGGCGCTCGGAGCCCAGCGCAGGACGGCGCACCTCCTCCAGGCCCATTCCGAAGACGGGAAGCACGGGCGGCGGAACGCCACTCGATCCATTGCGGACACTGGCTGACACTCTAATCACACGGATCGGCAACGTGCAGTGGCATGTCCTCTCGTGAAACGGACTCTTCCTGCGGTACAATAAAACCAATGGCCGTGCCTGCTGCTCCCGCTCCGCCCGCCACCGAACAACCGGAATTTCTGGAGTCCTGCGACCCGGCGACGGGCGACGTGATTGCTCGTTTCCGAGCGACGCCGGTGGCCGCGCTTCCGGAGATTTTTGCGCGTGCGCACCGGGCACAACAGGCCTGGGCCAAAGTGCCCCTGCGCGAACGCTGCCGGTTACTGGGCCGGCTGCGGGATGTACTCTTCGACCGCCGGGGAGAGCTGGCCGATGTGGTCACCCGCGAGAGCGGGAAGCCGCGGGTCGAAGCTCTGCTGACCGACGTCTTCCTGGCGCTTGATGCCGCCGATTACTACGCCCGACGCGCACCGCAGTTGCTGCGGCCGGAGCGCGTGCCGCACCACAGCCTGGGCGCCCAGGGAAAGCGCGGCTGGGTGCACTATGAACCATTCGGCGTGTTGGGTGTAATTTCTCCGTGGAACTATCCATTTTCGATCCCCATGGGCCAGATCATTCCGGCCGTGGCGGCAGGCAACGCTGTCGTGTTGAAACCTTCGGAGCTGACGCCGTGGTGCGGTGCCCTGGTTGGAGAGGTATTCGCCAATGCCGGCTTCCCCGCCGATCTGGTGCAGGTGGTGCAGGGCAGCGGCGCGCTGGGTGCGGCGATGATCGAACTGAGCGGCACGGATCGTCCGGGCGCAGGCGTGGACAAGGTCCTGTTCACCGGGAGCGTGGCCACTGGCCGGCGCGTGGCCCAGGCCTGTGCCCAGCGGTTGATTCCGTGCCTGCTCGAACTGGGCGGGAAAGACGCCCTGCTGGTGCTCGCCGATGCGCCGCTCGAAAACGCAGCGCGGGCCGCGGTCTGGGGCTCGTTTATGAACTGCGGGCAGACGTGCATTTCCGTTGAGCGCGTTTATGTGGAAGACGCCGTTGCCGACCGCTTTATCGCGCGGTGCGTGGAGCTCACCCGGCAGCTCCGGCTGGGCCACGGGCTGGATCCGCAAACCGACATCGGGCCCTTGATCCACGAGCGCCAACTGGAAAAGGTCGAGGCGCAGCTGCAGGACGCGGTTGCGCGCGGAGCTCGGATTTTGATCGGTGGCGTTCGGCGGCCGGATCTGGGGCCGCGTTTTCTAGAGCCGGCTGTGGTGGAGCGCGTCGATCATTCCATGCGCCTGATGCAGGAAGAGACCTTCGGCCCGGTCTTGCCGATCTGCCGGGTCCGGGACGCCGAACAGGCGGTGGCGCTGGCAAACGATTCCTCCTTTGCACTAGCCGCCAGTGTGTGGACGCGCGACCGGCGGCGTGGGCGCCAACTTGCTGCGCCGTTGCGCGCGGGCGCTGTGATGGTCAACGACGTGGCCTCCTACTACGGGATTTGCGAGGCCCCGCACGGCGGCCGCGGGGCTTCCGGCTGGGGACGCACCCACGGGCGGCTGGGCCTGCTCGAGCTGGTCCATCCGAAATACGTGGACGTGGACTACCTTTCGTGGTGGCCGAAAGCCTGGTGGTACGGGTACAATCAGACGTTGCTGCTGGCTGCTGAACGATTTGTGGAGTTTCTGCTGGCACCCACGCGCCAGCAGCGCTGGCGCGCGGCACGCGGGGCACTGGCGATGCTGCCGTTCCGGCGCCCTGGAGTTCGTTGATTCATGGTGTGGCGCCATCCGCGCCGACTGAGTTTTGAGGGGAGAGCACATGAGCGAAGCAGAGGTTGCGGCGACACCGTCAAGCGCTCCGCCGCCGAAGCCGACCGAGGTCGCGGCAGATGCCGAAGCAGAGCCGCGGTACAAAATCAAGACGAAACGACCGCAACAACGCTCTTGCGATGAGCCGGATCCCAAAGGCAATCTGCCCGCGAAAAACAAACTCTGTTGCGGGCATCTGAAGCGCTGGTACGACTATCCGCCGGAAGTGGAGCGATTGGTCGGCAAGGGTGCGGAACTCTATCGTTGCGAGATCTGCCGTACCCTCTACCGCCCCGACCCGCGCGAGCGTCCACGCAGCTACACACACCGATTCTGAGGTCGACGCCCGCAGAGAGGGATCGCAGGCGATGCGTGTTCACGAACTCATCTACGATTGGAACACGGTCCAAGGCCCGGAGATCCCATCGGGCCGCCACGTCCTGCTGGACGATGAAACGCTGCGGGATGGACTGCAAAACCCCTCCGTGCAAGACCCCACCATTGAGGAGAAGATTGAAATCCTGCATCTGATGGAGGCACTGGGAATAGACGCCGTCAACATCGGCCTGCCCGGTGCCGGCCCGCGTGCCTATGCCGACACGCTGGCCCTGGCTCGGGAGATTGCCCGCGCGCGGCTGAAAATCCGGCCGAACTGCGCGGCGCGGACAGTGGAAGCGGACATCCGCCCGATCGCCGAGATTTCGGAAAAGGCCGGCATCCCGATCGAGGCTGCGACGTTTCTCGGCTCCAGCCCGATCCGGAGGCTGGCCGAAGATTGGACGGTGGATCATCTGGAACGCACAACCGAGAAAGCGGTGACGTTCGCGGTGCGACTGGGTCTCCCGGTGATGTATGTGACCGAAGACACGGTGCGCACCGATCCGGAAACCATCAAGCGACTATACACCACAGCGATTCGCTGCGGCGCGCGCGCCATCGTGCTGTGCGATACCGTGGGCCACGCCACCCCGCAAGGGGCCTTCAATCTGGTTCGCTTCGCCATCGAAGAAATCGTCCGTCCTTCGGGTGAAGCAATCCGCGTCGACTGGCACGGACACTGTGACCGCGGACTGGCGGTGGCCAACTCCCTGGCGGCGATGGCCGCCGGTGCCGATCAGATTCACGCAGCGGCGAACTCGCTCGGGGAGCGCGTCGGAAACACCCCGATGGAGCTGATGCTTGTCAACCTGCGTCTGATGGGATTGATCGACCGCGATCTGTCCCGCCTGAAAGAGTACTGCGAGAAGGTGGCCCGCGCCACCGGGACAACGATCCCGCCCAACTATCCGGTGATCGGACGGGATGCCTTCCGCACTGCCACCGGAGTCCATGCGGCCGCGATCATCAAGGCGTACCGGAAGAACGATGTGCTGCTGGCCAACTCGGTCTACAGTGGGGTGCCCTCGCACCTGTTCGGACTCGAGCAGGTGATTGAGATCGGTCCGCTGAGCGGCCGCTCGAACGTCATCTACTGGTTGGAGAAGCGCGGGCTCGCGGCCAGCGACGATTTGGTCGACGCGATCTTTGCACGGGCCAAACAGTCCTCCCGGTTGCTCACCGAAGCGGAAATCCTGGAGATCGTCCAAACGCACCAGACCCGCCCGGTCCGCGATTGACGTCGGCCGCACAATCAGAGAAACTGACGGCTTCGCGCGCGGCGGAGTGTGCCGTTCGCTGGCCCGGGCGCGTGCTTCCGTGAAGCCATTGGCAGCATTTCTTCTGATCGGACTGATGGGAACTGCGGCGACAAAATCTTTGCCGGAGCAGGCCGTGCAACTGGCCGCGCAGCCTTCGGTGCGCCGTGCGCTGACCTGGTTGGATCAGAACACCGATTGGGTGACTGAACAGCACATCCGCATCGTGGAAATTCCGGCCCCGACCTTCCAGGAGACCGAGCGCGGCCGGTACTTGGCCGGGTTGCTGGCAACCTGCGGGCTGCGTGTGCACACGGACGCCGTCGGCAACGTGATCGGCGAGCGACCCGGCCCGTCGGAGGGAATCGTTCTGCTGACCGCGCATCTGGACACCGTGTTCGATCCGGTCCGTGAAATTCGCGTGCAGCAGAAGGGCAGAAGACTCTACGCACCGGGCATCACCGACAACGGCGCCGGCCTGGCGACGCTGGTGGCGGTAGCGCGGGCGCTGCACGAAGCGGGCGTGCGTACCGGACGCACGATTGTCTTTGCGGCCAACGTCGGAGAAGAAGGAGAAGGGAACCTGCTGGGCATGCGCCAACTGATACAGACCTACCGGCCGCGGTTGCACGCGGTCATCTCGGTGGACGGAGCGGCCACCGACCACATCATCAGCAAGGCGCTGGCCTCGAAGCGTCTGGAGTGGTCTGTCCGCGGCCCGGGCGGTCATAGCTGGTCGGATTTCGGCCTGCCGAATCCGATCCATGCGCTGGCGCGTGGCGTGGCCCGGTTTGCCCGCGTGCCGGTGCCGGAGCAGCCGCGCACCAGCATCAACGTGGGGGAGATTCGGGGCGGCACTTCCGTGAACTCGATACCGGCGCACGCGTCCATCAAGGTGGACATCCGCTCGGAAGCGCCAGCGGAAATCGAGCGCTTGGAACACGCGCTGCGTGAAGCGATCCAGGCCGGCGTCGAGGAAGAGATGGCGCAGGCGCGGATCAAAGACGTGCGACTGACCATTGAGGTGCGGGAGCTCGGCGTGCGGCCCGGCGGTGAGCTGCCGGAGGATTCGCCTCTGCTGGCCGCAGTGCGCAGCGCTGACCAGTTTCTGGGGAATCGGTCGCGGCTCGAGCGTTCCTCAACCGATGCCAATGTACCACTGGCGCTGGGTATCCCGGCGGTGACGCTGGGCGGCGGCGGGCAGGGAGGCGGCGCACATTCCCTGCAGGAATGGTATGACCCCACCGGTCGCGCGCTCGGCTTGCAGCGTGTTCTGCTGACCCTGCTTCTGATGACAGGAGTACTTCCGTGACACACCGACCTCGAATGTGGTTTTTCCTGCTTGCTGCGGTGTTGGGAACTGCAATGGCGACGCGTTCCGGCAGCGGCCAGGCGAGCCTAGGGCTATTCGGCTGGTGCATTGCCCGACCCGCAGGAGCCGCTGGGCTGGCGGCTCAGGCGCCAGCCGATCTGGTTCTGGTGCAGGGCAACATCTACACCGTAAATCCCCGGCAGCCACGCGCCGAGGCGGTGGCGATTCGCGGCGAGTACATTGTGGCCGTCGGTTCGAACGAAGAGATTCGGAAATGGGTCGGGCCGAACACCCGCGTGGTGGACTTAGGCGGCCGCTTCGCAATGCCGGGCTTCAACGATGCGCACATCCATCTGGCTAGTGGCGGCGCAGCGAAGCTGGCTGTGGATCTGAGCGGGGCGGAATCGCTGGAAGCTTTTCAGGAGCGGATCCGCGCGCGGCTGAGCGACTACCGTCCGGGGGAGTGGATCACCGGCCGGGGCTGGGATCACACGTTGTGGGATCCGCCGCGGTTTCCGACCCGCGCCGATCTCGACGCGGTGTCCCGCGAGCATCCGATCCTGCTGACCCGTGTGGATGGCCATGTGGCCGTGGCCAATTCCCTGGCACTTCAACGGGCGGGCGTGACGCGCGCGACGCCTGACCCACCCGGCGGCGAAATCCAGCGAGATTCGTTGACGGGCGAACCCACCGGTCTGCTGAAAGAAACGGCAATGGGCCTGGTGGCACGCACGGTGCCGGCCTTGACGCCCGCACAACGGCGGCGCGGAATTGAGCTGGCACTGGCCGAAGCGGCGCAGCTCGGGGTTACTTCGCTGCAGGACAATTCGGGCTGGGACGATTTCCTGCTCTACCGGGAACTGCGCGACCAGGGCCGGCTGACGGTGCGCATCACCGAGTGGCTGCCCTTTCAAGCCCCACTCGAGCAGCTGCTCGAGATGCGGCGCCAGGGTGGAGTACGCGACCGGTGGCTAAAAACCGGTGCCCTGAAAGGCGTGACGGATGGCACACTCGGCTCGCGCACGGCCGCGATGCTGGAGCCGTACGCCGACGACCGCTCGACCCGGGGCATCCTGCGCATTCCGCAAGACGAACTGCGGCGGATGGTCATCGAACGCGATGCGGCCGGTTTCCAGATCGCGCTTCACGCCATCGGCGATCTGGCCAACCGCGCGGTGCTCGATGCGTTCGAAGCCGCGCAGCGCGCCAACGGCCGCTACGATGCCCGTCACCGGATCGAACATGCCCAGGTGGTAGCTCCCGACGATTTTGCGCGCTTTGCGGCGCTGGGCGTGATTGCTTCGATGCAGCCCGTGCACCAGTCGACCGATATGCGCTGGGCGGGCCAGCGGCTCGGCCCGGAGCGTTCGCGCGGCGCCTACGCCTGGCGCACGATGTTGCGGCATGGGGTGCGACTCGCTTTGGGCACCGACTATCCGGTCGAGCCGATGGATCCACGCCGCGGACTCTACGCCTGCGCCACGCGCGAACTGCCTGAAGGAGGTCCGGCCGGCGGCTGGGTGCCGGAAGAAAAAATTTCTGTGGAGGAATGCATCCAGGCCTACACGCTCGGCTCCGCCTACGCCGAGTTCGAGGAGCAGAACAAGGGCCAGATCGTCGCGGGCCAGTACGCCGACATCGTTGTCTTTGCCGAAGATTTGACTCGTATCCCGCCCCGGCAGATTCTGACCACGCCGGTGGTGCTCACCCTGGTGGGTGGGCGAATCGTGTACGAGAAGCCCTAGCGGCCCTCGCAGCCCGGACCTGAAGTAGAATCAGCCGTGTCCCGTGGACTCCCCGGCAGCGGGAGGCGCTATGCCCGCTGAGGTGGGTTTCTACGACCAAGCCTATGCCCGCTTCACCTCCGACCTGCTGGCCGAAATTCGGCGCGAAACCTTCGGGCAGGATATCGGCCAGAGCAGTTGGGTAACCGCGGAGGAGCTTGACCGGTTCATCGGCTGGCTCGGCTGCGGCACGGCAGTCGCGTGCTGGAACTGGCCTGTGGTGCTGGTGGACCCACGATGTACCTGGCCGAGCGCACCGGTTGCCACGTGGTCGGTCTCGACAACCATCCCCAAGGCATCGTCACCGCCAATCAGTTGGCGGCTGAGCGCGGACTCAGCGCCCGGCTGCAGTTTCCTGTGGCGATGCCGCGCAGCCGCTGCCGTTCGCTGCCAACGAATTCGACGCACTGCTGTGCCTGGATTCCATCCATCACCTGCCCGGGCGGCGTGCGGTCTTCCGGGAAGGCTTTCGCGTGCTGAAACCAGGCGGCCGGTTCGTGTTCACCGACCCGGTGGTGATCACCAGCCAGCTTTCCAACGAAGAGTTGCCGCAGCGGAGCACGATCGGATTTTTTCTGTTCACCCCGCCTGGGTTGAACGAAGCCTGGCTGACGGAAACGGGATTCCATGTTCTGAACGTGGAGGATGCCAACGAGGCGCCGCTGCACATTTCGGCACGCTGGCTGCAGGCGCGCGAACGGCGCCGCGACACACTGGAGCGCATCGAAGGCGGACGCATCTTCCAGGGCATTCAAGCCTTCTTGAAGGTGGTGCACAAGCTGGCGCGTGAACGTCGGCTTTCCCGCTACAGCTATCTCGCGGAAAAACCGGCGTCGTGACTACGGACGTACCTCGATACTCACGATTTCTCCGCGGAATGGTTTCTCCTGCACCACCACATAGGTGATTCCCGCTCTGCGGTTTTTCAGGTGCTGGCAGGGCAGGAAGTTCGGAGGTGGCTGCCACCGCGAGGCCAGGTATTCGATTGCTTCGTAGTCGGGGGTCTGCAAGTGCAGAAACAGGCCTCCAAAATCCAGACGCAATTCCATCTGCCGACCGCTGCAGACGACTTCTGTGATGATGCCTTCCGCCTGGACGCGCCGGCCGGCTGGTGGTGCTGGCGGTCGAGCCGGAGGCTGGGCAGTCGGCGTGGCCGGTGTCACAGGAGCGGAATTTTCGCGCGCGATTTGGTCGGGCAGCCGTGCTGCTTGCTGGCGGGCCAACTGGCTTTGGTAGTTGACCAGGGCGGACTCCAGCTCAGCGAGTTGCTGCTGCTCGGCTTCGTTGCGCACCCCGGCGCGCATCCGTTCTACGATCCGGTGTGCAGCATCCGGGTCCCCTCGGGCCAGCAAGATCCGCGCCAGTGTCGCTTGGTAGGAAAACGTTCCCGGTTCGAGCGCGACGGCGCGTTCGGCCAGCCGCTGGGCTTCTTCGAGCTCACGGTAATTGCGCAGGAACAGTTGCGCCAAGGTCCCGTAGGCAGGAGCAAAGGCCGGATTCAGGGTCAGGGCACGGCGCAGCGCCTGTTCGGCGCGCACCCAACGCTGCTCACCCCGCCGGGGCGATTCCGCTTCAATCCGTCCCAGGTAGTAATGGGCCAGGCAGCTTTCGGAATCCAGCTCCGCGGCACGCGCAAACCAGTCGGCGGCTTCTTCCGGTTCTCCCTGCGCGTAGTGGAGGTAGCCCATGGCTTCGTACGCCAGTGGCTGGCGAGGGTCGAGCTGAAGTGCCTGTTCGATCAGGGCCCGGGCTTCGACGGGACGATTCGTGTGCACGTGAAAGTTTGCGCGAACAGCGAGGGCTTCAGCGGCTGCGAGCGCGCGCGCGGGATACGGCCACCGGGCAGCACCTTCCGGTGTCGACAGCACAAGTGCATCGCGGAAGCGGGCGTGGCGATACGCCTTCAGCTCACGCAGCAAACGTTCTGGTTCACGGAAGACCTGACGATGGGCTTCTGCCGATGCTACGCCGGCGCGCAGCAATTCCAGCAGACGATCCAGCCGATGGCGGCCGGCCAGTTCACCCTCGCCGAACATCAGGTAGTGCACCAGCAGCCAAGACTGCGCGTAGAACAACCCGGCTTTTTCTTCTTCGTTGTAGAGGGGCGAGGTGGAGTCAGCCGCGAACAGTTGCTCGAGCGGGAGCAGCGATTGTTTCCGCAACAGGGCCAGGTGTTCCGGGCTCGGCTCGCCCAGCGTGATGCGGTCGTCGCGCACGGTGCCGTGACTCCAGAATTCGGCCAAACCCTCGGAAAGCCAGAGCGGCAGCACCGGATAGTTCTGCCGCATCAGGAAGTGAAAATACTCGTGGTAGATGACGTGGTACGGATGGCGGCCGGGCGCATCAAGCCGCAGAGCGACAAAATTGCGTTCCGGGCCGCCGACGTAGACGGCGGAGGGCCGTGCACGACGTCCTTCCCAGTACTCCGGCAGCAGGGACTGCAGCGTTTTTTCGTTGCGCGCGGCCAGCACAAGCAGCGGCAGCGCAGCGCGGTTTTCCAGACCCGGAGCGGCTTGGAGGAAGACTTGCCGGACCAGTTCGAAGTCGCGGGCCAGCTGCTGCACTTTCGCTTCCGGGGCGTCGCTGACAATCTGAAAATTCGGTGTCCGCACTTCGATCCAGGTCGAGTGTTGCGGTGCCGCGGCGGCCCACGGCCCGGCGCCGGTCAGCAGAGCCAGTGCCAGCACAGCAGTCCGGAAGAATGTTGCCTTATGTGTCATGCCTGGGTCCATCTTCGCGCCAGGGGTGAGGTCGCGTCAACCGCGTCGCGGACTCGTCTCGAATCGGAAAGATGCCACAAAGGGGAATTGCGTTGCTGCACATCGGCGGCTACACTGCGCCGGTGCACAGGATGGCCGTTTTCAAGGAGGAGCGATGCGCACCTGGGTTGCACTTGTACTGCTGCTGTTGCTGGGAGTAGCCGTGGCCGGCACCCCGAAGCCGGCCGTGGGCCGGCGAATCATCAATTTGCCGGGCCGCACCGATACATTGCCGTTCAGCAACGCCGTGCTCGCAGGCGACACACTCTACCTTTCCGGCACGATCGGGATCGACCCGGCCACCGGCCGGCCGCCGGCAAACATCGAAGAGGAGGCCCGACTCGTTCTGGACAATCTGAAGCGGGTACTGGAAGCTGCCGGGATGGGCATGGAGGATCTGGTCAGTGTGACGGTGTACTGCCCGGACCTCTCGCTC
>JAIMBE010000063.1 GCA_023511565.1 Bacillota bacterium | reverse complement strand
GGAGTACGTTTCCGTGCTGATGCGTGAGGCCGGACTGGAGGTGCGCGTCGATCCAGCCGGGAATATCTTCGGACGGCGTGCGGGCAGCGAAAACCTGCCGGTCATCCTGTTCGGATCGCACATTGACTCGGTGCCGCGCGGTGGCCACTTCGACGGCAACGTAGGCAGCCTGGGTGCGATCGAAGTCATCCGCGCCCTGAACGAACAGGGCGTGCGCACCCGTCATCCGCTCGAAGTCGTCGTCTGGACCAACGAGGAGGGCCATCACTTCGGCAAGGGTCTGTTCGGCTCCAGCGCCGCTGCCGGCCTGCTCGCGCCCGAGGTGCTCGAACGCCGCGATGAGCAGGGACTGAGCGTGGCCGACTGGCTCCGCCGCTACGGACAGGACCCCGACCGGTTCCTCGAAGCCAGGCTGCCACCGGGTTACTTCGCCGCGTACCTGGAGCTGCACATCGAGCAGGGTGGTGTCCTCGAACGCGAGAAGGTGCCCATCGGCGTCGTGGAAGGCATCGTGGGCATCCACTGGTACACCTGCCAGGCGCGCGGCTTCGCCAATCACGCCGGCACCACTCCGATGGATCAGCGCCGCGACGCACTGGCGGCCGCTGCAAAAGCCGTGCTCGCCGTCCGCGAAGAAGTCCGCCGCGAGCCCGGCCGGCAGGTGGGCACCGTCGGCTACCTGAAGGTCGAACCCGGCGCGCGGAACATCATCCCCGGCCAGGTGGAGTTTCCTGTGGAACTGCGCGATCTGGACGCCGAAAAAATCGAGCGCATCTGGACCCGCATCCAACAACGCTTTCAGCAGATCGAACGGGAAGAGGGCGTCCAGATTCAGTGTGAGCTGCTCAGCCGCGATCGGCCGGCGCTCACCGACCCAGCCATCCGCCAGGCCATTCGTCAGGCCGCCGATTCCGCCGGCTTCCGGTTCCTCGATATGCCCAGCGGCGCCGGCCATGATGCGCAGCAGATGGCGCGACTCGGCCCCATCGGCATGATCTTCGTGCCCAGTCGCGGCGGCATCAGCCATTCCCCGCTGGAGTTCAGCGACTGGGAAGACATCGCTCGCGGTGCAGAAGTCCTCTACCGCACCATTGTGTTGCTCGATCGGAACCCGCCGCCGCGCTGAACCGGCCACCGGCGGCCTTCATGTTGTGCGCGCTCACACCGCGCACGGAATCACGACTCGCCGAGCGAGCCGCCCGGCTCGGGCTTTTTCTTCCTGTTGCGCGCCTCGGCTTCCTGGCGTTCCCATTCGGCAAGCTCTTCTTCACTCAGATAGTAGTCTTCCCGGGGTGCGAACATGCGGCCGGTCTGGGTGGTTTGGGGAGCGGGTTTCCGCGGGGCCTGCTCCGTCGGACGGCGAAACTCGTGGCGAATGGGCTGTTCCAGCACGCCGGCTTCAAGCAGCTGGTCGCTGACGCGTTCGAGAAAATCGTGCAGGTGGATGGGCTTGAGAACAAACGGCAGACCCATCTGTTCAAGAGCCGGTTGTGCGGTCGGGGCCGCAGCTTCCGGCACCAGGAACAACGTCCGCACGCGGCGTGCCGTTCCCATCGGTGCCGAGGCCTCGGCCAGCTCGCGCAGAATCTGAACGACCGGGCCGTCCAGCCCCGTCAGCACCACATTGGCGACGACGAGCGACCAGGCGCCCGCGGCAAGCAAGTGCAAGGCCTGGCGCGCGTCGGTGGCCACTTCCACGTGCCACCCTTCGGCGGAAAGCACCTGCGCCAGCGCGGTGCGTGTGCCCGGATCGTCGTCGAGAATCAGGATGCCAACCGGTTCGTCGGCCATTGCCCTGCCCTGTGCCCGAAGCAACGCCAGAATAACAGAACCGTGTCCGCACCGCCGGTCGGATGCGCCGCTGTTTCCTGGGCGACATCCCGGCCGGATCGAGTCCACCTGTCTGGAAACGAAAACTTGACAAGGCGAAGAAAAAGCGAATATACTGGCACCACCCTGCGGGAGGCGGGTCATGTCCAACCGTGCGGCTCGCGCCGCTGTCGCACGCCGGTCAGCCACGGTGCAACCCCAGCCGGGGCGCCGCGCCAAGCGACTACCTTCCTTGTTTCCCTCCTCGGCCACACCCGAGCCCCCACCTCGGGACACTGACGCCAGTTGCGCTCCGCAGCCACCGGAGCGCCAGACGGTTGTGGGCTTGGCCCGCCTGGCCGCTTCCGCACCCAAAGTGGAGGAAAAACGGGGCACCGAATATTTTCTTCTGCCGGTCCGTTCGATTTTGAATGTGTGTCGTTCGGAGCGGGTGCCGTTTGCCTGGACGGTGAATCCGTACCGGGGTTGCGAGTTCGGCTGCCGCTACTGCTATGCGCGCTATACCCACGAATATCTGGAACTGCCGCCGGAAGCGTTCGAGCGGCAGATTTTCGTCAAGCAGGACGCCGGCAAACATTTCGCCGCGGACCTGGCGCGGCGTTTCGCCGCGCGGACCCACCGGAGCACCAGCGAGCACATCGCCATCGGCGCCGCGACCGATCCCTACCAGCCGGCCGAACGGCGGTTCGGCAACACCCGTGCGATCCTGGAACAGTTGGCTGCCCGGCCCGGCCTCAGTGTCTCAGTGACCACGAAATCGGATCAGATCGTGCGCGACCTGGACGTGCTGCAGCGGATCGCCGCGCATTCCACACTGACGATCAACATGAGCGTGACCACGCTGCGGCCGCGCCTGGCTCGGCTGCTCGAGCCGCGCGCGCCCCGTCCCGACCTGCGACTGGCTGCCGTGCGACGACTGCGCGAGGCCGGGCTCGCCGTCGGCGTCTTTGCCATGCCTGTGCTGCCCGGGCTGACTGATCGCGCCGAAGACCTGGACGCGCTGGCCCGCGCCGCACGGCAAGCCGATGCGTGCTGGTTTTGCGGACAGGTCCTGTTTCTGATGCCCGCCTCGCGGAACGTCTTCCTGCCGTTTCTGGAAGCAAAATTCCCGCGGCTCGCGCGGGCCTATCGGCGCTGGTACCGTCACAGCGGCTACGCGCCGGAACCGTACCGCACGCAGATTGCGCAGCGCTTCGCTGAGCTCCGCGCAAAGTACGGCCTCGCCGCCCACCCCTACACACAACCGGTGTGCCCTGACTCGGCCCATATGGGCTGCGCGCTGGCGCACGGGAATGGAGCCCAGTTAGAACTTCTTCTGGATCCATAGTGGACCCACCCCGGTCGGTCTTGTGCCTTTTTTCTGCCGCCGAAGTTTCGGACGAAGGAATGGCCCGCGGACAGTTGAAGCAGTCTCACACGATTCCGGAGGGGATCCAACCTGCGCCGGGAGGCTGAACGATGAGATGGGCTACGCAGGTGTGGTTGCCCCTGGCGGCGCGGGCAACGGCCGGCGATTTCGCGGCAGCCCGTAACTGATTGGCGCGTGCGCCCGCAGGAATCGTTGCCGTCCGCAAGCCGGCTCCCCTAACCTTCGTACTAGACCGGTAGCTTCCCTCTCTCCGGTACTGTTCCGCCATTTGCGGCACCGGCCCGGCTGGGTAGGCTGCCTGCCAACCGCTCGCAAAAGGCGGGTGGGTGATGGAGGATCACCACGGATGACTTCAGCGCTGCGCACGCTACTGCTCCTAGGTTTTGCCTTTTCTTCTACGCCTGTACTGGCAGCCATGTTGCCTGGCCCGGAAGCCAGTTTTCATCTGCCCGATGGGGAAAGCCCGACGTCGGTCGCGCCGCGGCCTTACCTGCGCCTGCCGCACAGCCTCCCCGTGGGCGCGCTTTCCGGAATCGAAATTCCTGCGGCGCCGGTGGATCTCCATTCCGAGTCGCGCGGGGCGCTGGCGCAGCCGGTGGCCTTCCGGTTTCCGCGCTGGCCAGCCATCGCAATCGCTAACCCCGCGGGGCTGCAGAAACCCACCGTTCCGGAAACGGTCGCGGACCGCGACGGAGATTTTCGTGTGATGGAGCGTGCACGCGAAGATGCGGGCCGCAAACAGTGGTGGACGCTGGCGATTGCGCAGCACGCTGCCGCGGCATTCGACGCCTGGACGACCCGTCGCGTGGTCGCCAATGGCTGGGGCCAGGAGACGAACCCGCTGCTGCAGCCGTTCGCCCGCTCCGATGCCCTCTACGTGGCCATCCACGTCGGGCCGGCAATTCAGGACTACCTGGGCAAGCGCATGCGCACCAGCTCCCACCCGGTCCTGCAGCGGTTTTGGTGGCTGCCGCAACTGGCCGGCACGGTGCTGCACCTGTGGAGTGGCATCCACAACCTGGGCGTAGCGCGCCGGGCGCAGGCTCCTGGACTTTAGCCGCGCGAATGGGCGCGAACTCGCCGGCGGTCGAAACCGGGACACTGCGGATGCCTGAGGCCGACGGTACACCTCTCTGCCATTCTGCGCTCCCACGATTGGCAAGCCGCAGCGCGAGCCGGCTGTGCTCTTTGTTTAGGGCACGATGATGCGGGGTGCCTCCGGCGCCAGGCCAGCGTCCCTGGGGTACTGGGCGCGGAGGAAATCCAGGAATGCGCGCGAACGTGGCCGACCGTTGCTGTGGTAGCTGGCCAGTCGGAGCAGGAAGACAAGCAGCGCCAGCACCTCGGAATCCTTCAAGGCCGCGAAGCCGACGCGCTCTGCCTGCCGCGCCCGGATTCGCGCGAGGGTTTCCGCCAGCCGCACGTACACAACGCGAGCCGGGCCGGCCTCAGGCGGCTTTTCGTAGTACAGGCCGGAGACCAGCGTGCGGCAGCTTTCTGTCAACGCGCGCAGTGCCGCCAACACATCCGCGTCCACGATCGCCGGGTGTTCGCGGGCCAGTTTGAGAATCTCCAGGCCAAGCTCAGCCAGCATCGGACGCAGCTCGTGCAGCAGCTCCATCGTGACCGCGACCTCCGGGTACGGCAGCGCCTCCGGCTGCGGCGGCGGGCGGTGGCCGGTTTCGTAGCGCCGCGCCGCAATCAGAAATTTGCAATCGAAAGGACAGTCAATGGTGACCTCCCGCTCGGTGCCGCAGCAGACCGCGCAGATGCGTTCGCCCCGCGCCGGGCACCAGCGTTTTGCAGTCCGTTTCTGGCAGAGCGGGCAGGCCATCGCTTCGTTCCAGACAGCCGAGGGTACGGGACTTCGCTCAGCGATGCAACCTGTGTCCGCCGCGCCGGGCGGCCTACTGCGCAGCGTGCAGCCGGCGGTGGAGATAATCCGCGGCGTCGGCCGGCGTGGCCGCTTCGTAGATCAGGGGACCGCCTGCTTCACGCCAGGGTGCAGCCGGCACTTCGGAGGACGGACGGCCGGGAGCTTCGACTTCGCGCACGCACGCAATCACCGGGCGCCAGAAATGGCCTAGTACGACAAAGGGCCGGGGCGAAAGCACGCCCTTGTTCAACATCTCCCAGACCACCGCCAGCTCGACCAGCGTGCCGGTGCCGCCCTTGCAGGCTACGTAGCCGGCACCGCGCCGGATCAGTTCAAACAGGCGTTGCTGCCAGCTCTCCACGCGGATCTCCTGCTCGACCCAGCGGTTGGCTGGCGTGCGGAAAAATTCGGCGGTGACGGCCAGCACGTGTCCACCGGCTTCGCGCGCACCGCGCGAAGCCGCCTCCATCACACCGCCGTAGCCGCCGGTGCAGACCGCAAAACCGCGCCGCGCGAGCGCGGCGCCCAGCGCGCGCGCTTCTTCGTAGTCGGCATCGCCCGGCCGCGGACGCGACGAACCAAACACGGTGATCACGGTGGGTTCAACGGCCATGCCCGGAAGGCTCACCCGATTCAGAACTCCTCCACCATGGCCACGCAGATGGCATCCAGCACCTCGATGGCCACCCGCGAGGGCAGGTGATGCTGGTCGGCGAACAGGGCGAACACCAGCGTACGACCGCTGCGCGTCTGCGCGTAGCCGGCCAGTGCGTTGCTGTTTTCCAGCGTACCGGTTTTGGCCGCGATGCGTCCGGCCGCAGCCGTCTGCCGCATGCGTTCCTGCAGAGTGCCATCGTAGCCCGCTACCGGCAGCGAGGCGCGGAACGCCTCACCCCAGCTCTGCGCCGCCGCCCAGCGCAGCAGGGCCACCGTCGCCGCCGGGGTGAGCAGATTCTGCCGGGCCAGTCCGGAACCGTCTTCGATGGCAACTTCGTCGCTGCGCAGGCCATTTGCGAGCAGAAATTCACGAAGTAGCTCGAGCCCCTTCTCCCGCGAACCGGTTCCTGTTTTCTCACGGGCCACCGCGCGCAGCAGCAGTTCCGCGTGCAGATTCTGGCTGAGTTTGTTGATCACGCGGACGGCTTCGATCAGTGGTGCCGAGACGTGCTCGGCAAGCACGGTCGCCGCCGCTGCCGGCTCCGTGCGTACCTGCGCGCGCCCGTAGATCCGCACACCCCGGCGCTCCAGCAGACGCCGGAACAGCGCGGCAGCATGTGCGGCTGGTTCTTCGACCGCCAGCCAGAGCGTCTGCGCTTCGCTGTCCTGCGGCAGCAGACCCCGCAGCGTGACCACGCGGGAGCCGGGCTCGCGCAACAGCCGCAGCGCATCGGGCTCAGCAATCTCCGTTCCGGCCGGCACAGTGCGGGCCTGGTTGCGAAATTCGTAGAATCCCGCCCAGGGCTCCACCCGGAACCAGACCGGGGCGCCGGTCGTGTCGCCCGGGCGCACTTCCACCTCCAGCGCATTGTCGTGAACGGTGAGCGCGGAAACCGCAGCGCCGTAGCGGTACGGCAGATCGTCAATGGCCCAGCCGGGCGGGTAGCGCTCCTCGGCAAACCAGCTGGCATCGGCCACCACGTCGCCTTCGATGGAACGAACTCCAGCGGCCACCACGCCTTCCGCCAGCAGCTCGAGAAGTTTCTCGCGCGGCCCCTCGAATTCCTGATGGGGATCGTAGGGCAGCTTGCGATTCGAAAGGTTCGGATCGCCGCGGCCCACCAGGACCAGATCGCCGAGCAGACGGCCGCGCGCATCGAGCC
Organism: Bacillota bacterium; assembly: GCA_023511565.1. Taxonomy (GTDB): domain Bacteria; phylum Acidobacteriota; class Terriglobia; order Acidiferrales; family UBA7541; genus DSGC01. The sequence goes on along the minus strand of JAIMBE010000063.1, from coordinate 8,094 downwards.
CGCCGCGCGTCTCCACTGTGGTGCGGAAGCGGTAGTCGGGACCGAGCCAAGCGAGCGCCAGCGCGGTGGTGAACAGCTTGGTCACCGAAGCCGGCGTGAAGTAGCTTTCGGCATTGCGCGCGTAGAGCACCCGACCATCGCCGGCATCCACGACGAGCAGCCCCCAGTGGCCCCGGGGGAGGCGCGCGCGCAGCACTTCTGTCGGAACGGTCTCGGCCCCCGGCGCCCTTGGCTGCTCACGCGGAAGGGAAGCGTCGCGGCCCGCGAGGAGGGCTTCGACGCGCACACGAAACCGTTCGATCCGTGCGCGCAGCTCGCGTTCGGCGCGGCGGCTCTGCTCGGCGGCGCGCGCCGCGGGCAGATGCCCGGCGGCCAGCATGCAGGCGAGCCACAGCAGAACGCAGCCTCGGCATTGGCCCATCACTTTGGGCATGGCGTTTCGCCGAGGCATTATAGAGCACACCGCTGCTTTCGACAGGCCAACCGCGTGGCACGCAGCGGCATCCTACCGAGGGCCTTCTGTTGTGCCCAGCCGCAGGAAGCCGTATCCTTGTGGACGCTACGAAGGAGGAACCCCATGCGGAACGTGTGCGCGTTGTGGACGGCACTCATGCTGCTCGCGCTGCCCGCCGCAGCGCAGAAGAAAGAACTGGAGCGGCTGCAAACCTGCGGGCAGGTGATCAAGGAAATTCTCTCTGTGCCCGACAACATCCCGCAGGAGCTGCTGGACAAAGCCGAGTGCGTGATCGTGGTGCCCTCAGTGAAAAAGTTTGCCCTGGGCTTTGGCGGCAAGTACGGCCGCGGAGCCATCACCTGCCGCACCGGTCGGGACTTCACCGGCCCGTGGTCCGCACCCTCGATGATTGCCATCGAAGGCGGCAGCTTCGGTTTGCAGATTGGCGGCTCGGCCACAGACTTCGTCCTGCTCATCATGAATCCCAAGGGCGTGGAATCCATTCTGAAGAGCGAAATGAAGCTTGGCGCAGACGCCTCTGTGGCCGCCGGTCCGAAAGGCCGCACGGCGGAAGCCGCCACCGACTTGATCCTGAACGCGGAAATCCTGACCTATTCGCGTTCAAAGGGCTTGTTCGCCGGAGTTTCGCTGCAGGGCTCGACCGTGCGGGAAGACGGCAGCGCGAACCGCAAAGTTTACGGTCGGCCACTCACTGCGCGCGAGATCGTGTTGGAGGGCAAAGCCAAGGCACCGGCCGCAGCACAGGAACTGCTCGCGTTGCTGAACCGCTACTCGCCGCAGAACCGTTCCCGGCACGGCGAACCCGGACGTTAAGCCCCTGCGGTTCACCGCCACGGCAGGTGGCAGTGGCCGCGGAGACCGCGCTTGGCGAAATACTGCTGGTGATACTCCTCCGCACGCCAGAACTCCCGCGCAGGAACAATCTCGGTGGCAATCGGCCGGCGCAGCCGCCCTGATTGCTCCAGCCGCTGCTTGGAGGCACGCGCCGCGGCTTCCTGCTCGGGCGTGTGGAAGAAAATCGCCGAGCGATACTGCGTGCCGATGTCCGGCCCCTGGCGGTTCACCTGTGTGGGATCGTGAATGCTCCAGAAGACCTCGAGCAACTGCTCGTAGCTGACCTGCGCCGGGTCGAAAACCACCTGCACGGCTTCGGCGTGCCCGGTCGTATCCGAGCAGACCTGCTGGTAGGTGGGATGGGGTGTGTGTCCGCCGGTGTAGCCCACCTGCGTTTCGAGTACGCCGGGCACCTGGCGGAAGGCTTCCTCGACACCCCAGAAGCATCCCGCGGCAAACGTGGCGATTTCCATGGCCATGGCCCTCCCCTCCGCTAGCGCTCGATTGTACCGCATTGCGCCGTCGGTCCCTCCGCTCACGGGGCCAACTACGGAGAGCACAAAATAAGCTGAGCAATTTCTTCCGGCGCCGGTCTCGCCGTGTCGAGTGATGGCAGATGTCTGGCTTTAGACGAGAACAAAAAGGAAACGAAGCAATTGACGGCGGCCCGGTGGCACGATAGACTTTGTCCAGTCTTCGCCCGTTCCTTGCTGAGTCAAGCACGATGTTCTTCAGGATTCATTTTCACGGGAAGTGGATGCACTGGCTTGCCTGCCTGGCTTTCTGGGTTGTGGTGCCGGCTGCCGCGACTCAGAAACCGTCCAGTGACGACCCGGGTACACAGGTCTTCGCCAAGGTCTCTCCGAGCGTGGTAGTGGTTCTAGGCCGGGATATGCAGGGCCAGCCGGTTGCGCAGGGCAGCGGCGTGGTGATTGCACCCGAGCGAGTCATCACCAACTGCCATGTGCTTGAGGAAGCCCTGAGCCTCGAAGTCCGCAGTGGCGAACACAACCTAGCCGCCGCACGCAGCCGGTCTGATCCTGCGCGCGATCTGTGCCTGCTGCATGTGCCCGGGCTGACGGCTCCGGCCGTCACGCGCGGCAGCGTGCGCGAGCTGCGCGTCGGCCAGCGGGTCTATGCCGTCGGGGCACCCGCAGGACTGGAGCTGACCATCAGCGAAGGCATCGTCTCTTCTCTGCGCCGGCTGGAAAGCGACGTGTTGATTCAGACCACCGCGCCCATCAGTCGGGGTTCGTCTGGTGGCGGACTGTTCAATGCCGATGGGCAACTGGTCGGCATCACCGCTTTTCAGTTCGGGCAGGGACAAAGCCTGAATTTCGCCCTGCCCGCCGACTGGATTGCAGACCTGCTCAGCCCCTCCTCGGAGGGGAAGGCACTACTGGCAGAGGAACTAACCAAGTTGTTGTTTCTGCGCTGGCTGATTGCAGCAGGAGAGCTGGCGCAGAAGGAGGACTGGCAGGGGCTCCTGCGCCATGCGCAGGCCCATGTCCAGCAGCATCCCGATGACGAACTGGCATGGTTTTTTGTGGGCTTGGCCTATCACCACCTCGGGCAGCACACGCAGGCCATTGAGGCCTTCAAACGCGCCATCGCCATAAAGCCCGACCACGCCGAGGCATGGAACAACCTGGGCCTCGTCTATTGCGCAGTAGGCAACCGCGGCGCGGCAATCGAGGTGTACAAAACATTGCGCAAGTTAAATCCGGAGAAGGCCAGCCAGCTTTTTAACATTCCCGGTTGTATCGTGCCCTGAAGAGGCAACGGCGGAGGCGCCCTACGCTTCTCCGCCGGTTTGGGATGTCTTGCCCCGGTCCAGGAACGCCTCCCGTGGGGAACGAACTGGCGTTGCCCCTTCCGGCAGGGAGGGTGCGGTCTCCACAGAGTCGTAGCGCACCTGCGGCAACGGCTCGCGGCGGACACGCAGCTCGAACAGGTCCGGCCGCGAATAGTGGCCGCCAACGTCGAGCGACAATTTCTCTTCGGCCAAGCGCTCCAGTTCCAGTTCAGCGACAAGCAGCTCTTCCCGGCCGCGCACCGGCTCGACCACGTACTGCGCATCCGGGCCGATGAGGGCTGAGCCACCATCGAGCAGCACCTCCGGCGCGGCGGCCAAATCGGCGGCCAGCTCGAAGTCGGCGGGCAGGTGCTGCTTCTCCAGGTAGCATGCCGCCACCAGCACAAAGCAGCGGCCTTCGAACGCGTAGTGTCGCGAAGCCAGTTGATAGACTTCGCGGCAGACGGGCCAGGCGGCCACATGCACCTGCTCGCCTTCGGCGTGGAGCACGTGGCGCGCCAGCGGCATCCAGTGCTCCCAGCAGATCAGGCCGCCGACCCGGACGCCCTCGCAGGCGTAGGTGCGCAGGCCAGCGGCATCGCCGTAACCCCACACGAGCCGCTCACCAAACGTCGGCACCAGTTTGCGGTGCCTTCCGAGCAGTTCGCCTTCGGCACTGAGGAACAGCAGCGTGTTGTAGAGCGAGCCGGTGGCGGTGCGTTCGTTCACGCCCAGCACCACGGCGCAGCGGGCTTCGCGGGCAGCGCGGCAGAGCCGGTCGGTTTCCGGCGAAGGAATCGTCAGTGAATTCCGCGCCAGACGCGCCTGCAGTTTCTTGGACGGTGCGTGCTCCCAGGTGCCAAAGGTGCCCGCATCGCACCAGAACGGGTAGACTGGCAGCCAGGTCTCCGGAAACGCCACCAGACGGGCGCCGCGCCGGCCGGCTTCCGCGATCCACTGGCAGGCCTTCTCGAGCGAAGCGGCCAGATCGAGCACCACCGGAGTTGCCTGCGCCACCGCTACTGGAAATTTCATGGCTCTCTCCCTGCAGGAGATTGCCTCGGCCGCGCCGGCAGCCGCCGGCGTCATGCCGGAGCTCGCTTCAGAAACAGCGAGCCGAAGGTGAACCGTACGTCGGGATGGCGCCGGTCGAGCACGAACCGTTCGCCGGTGTCGCGGAAGTGTCCGCCGTCGAGCAGTTCGAGTCCGGACGCTTCGACCAGGCGCGCGACTTCCCCGGCATCCCGCAGCGCTTCGGCTTTCGGTGCCGCCTCGCCATAGTCGAACGTGAGCACCAGCAGGCCGCCGGGCCGCACCAGTGCCGCCAGCCGGGCCATCACCAGCGGTTGCCGCGCCTTGGGCAGATGCTCGAGCACACTGAAGGAGAGCACCGCATCGAACGCTCCCCATTCGGACGGCGCGGGCGCCTGCACCAGGTCGTACGTCGAGCCGCGCAGCCGCCAGCCGCGCGCAGCTGCCGTGGCGTTGGTGGTTTCGACTAGGGCGTGGTCTACATCCAGGCTGAGTACGTCAGCACCCCGCGCAGCCAGATAATAGACGGGCAGCGTAGCGCCGCCACCAAAATCGAGCACGCGCCACGGCGCCGCGCCTGCCGCCGTGCGGCCGAGCGTCTGCTCCAGGCAGGCCACGCCGCGGGCATACTCCCACAACTTGTGCGGCGGCACGCAGAAGCGCAGCCGCAGAAAGCCGTTCACGGCAAACGGAGTGGCACTCAACCCCAGCCGCCATGCGAACCCGCGCAGGGCCCGGGCGGCCTGCCTGGTCGCCGGAGCGGCCAGGTCATCCGGGCTGTACGTCTTGCTCTCGAATTCTGCGACGTGCATAAGCGTGCGGGCAAACGGCCCGCGGCGGTCAGCGACTCTTAGGAGCTGGGTGACGAGGGGCGTGTTTGGCCCCAGCGCGGTTCCAACTCGACGCCGAGCCCTTCGGCGATGCGGTTCACGAACGCGTAGTAGGCCGCGACGATGACCAGATCAAGAATCGCCGCATCGCTCCAGCCGGCCGAACGCAACCGTTCCACATCTTCCCGCCGCATGTTCCATGGCTCGCGCGTCAGCTTTACCGCGTAGTCCAGCAGCGCGCGCTCGGCCGGGGTGATCGGCGCCGTCGTGTAGTCGGTCCGGATCGCCTCCACCAGGGCTTCGTCCCGGACAACTCTGGAGAGACCCTCCGCATGATGCACGATTCAATAGTGGCAGCGGTTCGCCACGGACACGACGACCGCGACCATTTCGCGCTGCGCGCGGCTCAGTTCCGACGGGCCGAACATGCACTGCCGGTAGAGATCGTAGTGCGACCGCAGCGACGCCGGGTTCAGACTGTGAACGGTCAGGATGTTGTCCACTGAACCGCTGGTGCCGCCCACACGCGCATACAGCTCAGCCAGTTCGCCGGTAGCTGCTTCCGGCGGAATGACGCGAATCCAGGCCATCGCTTCCCTCCTTTCCCTGTCGCCCCACATGAAAACACAACTGCATGCGCGAGTCGAGCCGACGCAAAGCCCGCGCGGCACCACCCGGAACCGGGGTATTCCGCGCCCTGGGCGGCGCTTAGCTCGGAGGAAGCGGCCGACAGTCCCTGCCTTCCCCGGCCAGAGACACTGGGCTTCTCCAAGCTCGAGATTTTGGTATGCTTCGGGTACATCTGTGTGCGAGGAGTCAAATTCAGGTGGACGATCTGCACACATATGACAAACAACAGCAATCGAAACGAACCAGACTGGAACGAGCGGTATCGAATAGCGGACGGCGCTACGCGGCCCGCTGCTGATGCTGAGCGTCAAACCTCTGAACAGGCTTCGGGAGCGTGTCTACATTCCTGTTTCTGGAAGACACATGGGATCTCAGCAGTTTCTGGCTGCTGTTGGTGCTGGCGCTGGTGGGTGGCTTGGTTGCTGCCGCAGGGCCAGGCGTGAACCCTCCCTGTAACGCAGTGGTGCCTGCGGTGGACTAGTTCCTTCCTGTTTCAGCGTTTGTCTCCCTGTCTCCCGCAAGGGCATAGCAATAGTTCACCAGCAATGCTCCACTCCAAGTGAGGCGAGGTCAAATCGCTGTCTTGTGCGCACAAGTTGCGCTCGTATAATGGGTTTTATACCGCTGGGGCGTGGTCCAATTGGCAGGACGCTGCACTGTTAATGCAGACGGTGGAGGTTCGAATCCTCCCGCCCCAGCCATTGCCTGCCTCGAAGACAACCCATCGCGCCCAGGAACGTTCTTACCGGTGGGGGAATCAGGATGCTTCCTGCGAAGCCCTTGCACCGTGCCTGCGCCGCGCTGGCGGTTCTTTTTTTGGCTGTACGGGCCGCCCCACTTGCGGCACCGGTGCAGCAGCCGATTCGTGTGGAAGTCAACCTGGTGCTCGTCGAGGCGACGGTGAAAGACCGTCGCGGGCAGGTGGTGGACGGCCTACAGTCCGAAGACTTCCAGCTCTTTGAAGATGGCGTCGAGCAGCCCATCGCGCACTTCAGCCAGGATCTGCTCCCACTGGCCGTGGCGCTGGTGGTGGATCTGAGCGGCTCGATTGAGCCCTTCCTTCGGCCGCTGCGCTACGCCACACTCACGGCACTGAAAGCGTTGAAGCCGGAGGATGCGGTGGCGCTGTTCACGTTCACCGACCAGGTCACACGCCCGGTGGCCCTGACGCGCGACAAGGCTGCCGTCAGCGAGCAGATCGAACTGTTCACCGCCGGTGGCGGCACCAACATCAGCCGCGCCGTCTTCGAAGCCGCCGAGTACCTGAAGCAGGAAGCGCCGTCTGCGCGCCGTGTGATCGTTCTGGTGAGCGACAACGTGCACACCACCCTCACGGCTCTTTCCCACGAACGCGTCGTCACTGCCGCGCTGGAAGCCGATGCCTCGGTCTACAGTTTGAAGGTGCCCGGCAACAATCGCGGTCTCGGACTGGCCGGCGCTGTCGTCGCCACTCGGGTGAACGTGAACCGGCTGGCCGAAGCGACCGGCGGTGAAGTGTTCGACGTGGAGAAAACCGGCTCGCTCTACTTGGCCTTCGAGCGGCTGATCGAGCGATTGAAGACGCGCTACACGCTCGGCTACTACCCGAAGAACACCGCGCGCCAGGGTGGTTTCCGGAAAATCGAAGTCCGGCTTCGCGGCCACGACCGCAGCCAGCTCAGCGTGCTGGCGAAACGCGGCTACTACGCCCCGGTCGCAGCGGCGGCACGCCCCTGACGGCCATCGCCACCTGCTCCGGCGGCGCCGCAGAAATTTCCCCGGACAGCCTATCGTATAATTGATCAAACTAGGCTTGGCCGGCTCGGAGGGCCGGGTGTTGCGAAAGACCACGTTGGCGCTAGGAGAGGCGGTGCGCATCGCTGTGGCCAGCCTGTGGGCCCACAAGCTGCGCAGCCTGCTCACGCTGCTCGGTGTCGTGATCGGCGTCAGCGCGGTGATTGCCGTCGTCAGCCTGATCAACGGCGCCAACAGTTATGTGGCCGAAAAGGTCTTCAATCTGGGCACCGACGTGTTCCTGATCAGCCGCGGCCCGTCCGTGATTACCGATATTGACTCCTTCCTGGAAACGCAGAAGCGCAAGAAACTGACTCTGGAAGACTATGAAGCGGTGCGCCAGGCCTGCACGCTGTGCCGCGACGTGGGCGCGACGGCGACGACCCTGGCCGAGGTGGAATACGGTGCCAGCTCGGTGCGCGATTCGAACATCCGCGGCTGGACGCCTTCGATGGCGCGCATCTATGACGTGGAACTGACCGCCGGACGGCACCTGAGTGAAGCCGATATGCAGCGCGCAGCATCGCTGTGCGTGATTGGCTGGGACGTAGCCGACAACCTGTTCCCGGGCACCGACCCGCTGGGCAAAGAAATCCGCGTGGGCAATCACGTCTTTGAAGTGGTGGGCGTGGGGAAAAAACTCGGCTCGGCCCTCGGCCAGTCGCGCGACAACTGGGTGATGATCACCCTGCGCACGTTCCAGAAGATCTATGGCACCGAACAGT
>JAIMBE010000062.1 GCA_023511565.1 Bacillota bacterium | reverse complement strand
GTGATTGGTCGTCCCAATCAGTTGCCGCGCGAGGTTCGCGAAGACGTGGCCAGGGCCATGCGCACCACGGCGGCGAACACAGGCATGCAGCTTGTTGTGGCACTCAACTATGGCGGCCGCACCGAGCTGGTGGATGCCTTCAATGCCATCCTCGATCACGTCCGCCACAACGGCATGGAGACTTTCCGCGTGGACGAGCAGACCATCGCCCAGCATCTCTACACGGCCGGACTGCCTGATCCCGATCTGCTGATTCGCACCTCCGGCGAGATGCGCGTGAGCAATTTTCTGCTCTGGCAGATTGCCTATGCGGAGATCTACGTCACCGACACCCTGTGGCCGGACTTCAACCGCGTGCGCCTGCTCGAAGCGCTCGTGGAGTTTCAGAAACGCGAGCGGCGCTATGGCGGACTGGGCCCTTCCGAGACTCGAGCGATCCCCGAGCAGGCTTTAGTCGGCAGGCGCACGCGTGGCTAACCACCCCGCATCCAGCTCTCGACCCGGCATCGGCGGAACCCTCGCCCGCGTTCTGACCGCCGCTGTGTTGATCCCCCTGGTGGTGGCGACGGTGCTCTGGGCACCGACTGCCCTGCTGACTCTGCTGACTATGGTGGTGTTGTTCCTCTGTCTGGTTGAGTTTTTCTACCTAGGCGCCCTGGCCGGCCTGCGCGGCTATCCCCGATGGACGACATTCTGTGCCCTGCTGTTGGTTCTGGTGCAGTGGGCCGGTGCCCGCGTCGCCGTGCGTTCGTTTGGCGGCCAACTGCTGGTGGTCCGCGAGCCCGGCTCCCTGCTTGCCCACCTGGCCGTCCCGGTGGAACTGTTGCTTCTTGTGTTTGTGCTAGGTGCGGCCGGGCTCGCGGTGCTTTCACGGCAGCCAGTGCGCGAAGTGCCAGGCGCACTGGGGCTGAGCGCCGCAGCCATGCTGCTGATTGCTTTTCCGCTCAGCTACGCTGTGCGCCTTCACGGGGCCGAGCCCCTGGGTCGGAAACTGTTGCTGTTTGTGCTCGTGTTGGTCTGGGCTGGCGACACGCTGGCGTACTTCACCGGGCGGCAGATGGGACGGAGGCCGCTGGCACCTGTGCTCAGCCCCAAGAAAACTTGGGAAGGTGCAGTGGCCAATCTCGTGGCAGCGCTGTTGTTGGCGATGCTGTTGGCCGACTGGGTTGGAGTGAATGTCGGTCAGCTTGTGTTGGTCGCTGCGTTGGCCAATCTAGCCGGCCAGTTGGGGGATTTGGCGGAATCGGCCTACAAGCGTGCGGCCGGGGTGAAGGATTCCGGTGCGTTGCTCCCGGGCCACGGAGGCCTGCTTGACCGGGTTGACAGTTTGTTATTTGCGCTTCCTGTAGTTTGGGGCTATCTGTGGCTGCTGCAGTGGCGCTAGAATGGATTGGAGCCATGTTTCGGCAGGCGATGCGAGGGGGGAGGAAAGCCGGGCATCTGCCGCAGTCGTAGGGCATGAAGCGGATTGCCATTCTCGGTTCCACGGGGTCGGTCGGGCGGCAGTGTCTTGAAGTGATTGCCGGACATTGCGACCGGTTCCGAGTGGTTGCGCTCGGGGCCGGGAATCGCGTGGACGCGCTCGCCGCGCAGGTAGCCGCGCACCGCCCGAAGTTGGTCTCGGTGGCCAGTCGCGAACGCGCCCAGGAACTGGCCGAGCGCCTGCGCGCCAGCGGCATCGAACCGCTCCCGGAGATCGTCTTCGGTGCCGAAGGCCTGCTCCGTGTGGCCACAGACCCGGAAGCGGACCTGCTCCTTTCGGCTACGGTAGGTGTCGTGGGCCTGCCCGCCACCTATGCTGCCATTGAGCAACGCAAGACCGTAGCCCTGGCGAACAAAGAGGTTCTTGTCGCTGCAGGTGAGCTGGTCATGGCCGCGGCCCGCAGGAACGGCGTCGAGCTGCTCCCGGTCGACAGCGAGCACAACGCGATCCACCAATGTCTCCGCGCCGGACATCGGCAGGAAATTCGGCGTCTTGTACTGACGGCCTCCGGCGGCCCGTTCCGCAAGCTGCCAGCGTCGCGCCTGCACGAGGTCACCCCCGAACAAGCCTTGGCCCATCCGAACTGGCGCATGGGGCCACGGATCACCGTGGACTCGGCCACTCTGATGAACAAAGGGTTCGAGGTCATCGAGGCCCACTGGCTGTTCGGCGTTCCGCTCGAACAGATTGACGTGGTCATCCACCCGCAGTCCACGATCCACTCCATGGTCGAGTTTGTGGACGGTTCTGTTCTGGCGCAGCTCGGTCCTACGGACATGCGCGTTCCCATCCAGTACGCGTTGACCTATCCGCAGCGTTTGGCATCGAATGGGTATGTGCTGGATTGGGCTACGCTGCGAAAACTGGAGTTCGCCCCTGCCTCGCCGCGGAAGTTTCCCTGTTTGCGGCTGGCGCGGGCGGCGCTGCGAGCTGGGGGGGCCGCGCCCTGTGCGTTGAATGCTGCCGATGAAGTGGCTGTGGCTGCGTTTCTCGAACAGCGACTTTCTTTTCCGCACATCCCGCGCGTTATCGAGCGGGTGCTGGAGCAGATGCCTTCGGTGGCGCTGACTTCGCTCGAAGCGGTGCTCGCCGCTGATGCTGAAGCCCGCCGGCTGGCCCGGCAGGCGATCGAACAGCTGGCGGGTCGTCGCACCGCGATCCAGGTGACAGAATCCGCAGCGGGAAACTGAGAGGCAGAGCCGAAACGAAAGGATGAAAGCGACTCATGTCTGATTTTTTTACCAGTATCGCGGGAATGGTCGTTCTGCTCGGTGTCCTGATCTTCATTCACGAATGGGGACATTTCCTTGCCGCAAAGCTGTTCGGTGTGCGCGTGGAAATTTTTTCCCTGGGCTTCGGACCACGGCTCTGGGGGCGACGGCGCGGACCGACCGATTACCGCATCAGTGCGTTGCCGCTGGGCGGCTACGTGAAGATGGCTGGCGACAATCCTACCGAAGCCCGCACCGGCGCGCCGGACGAGTTCCTGTCCAAACCGCGCTGGCAGCGTGTGATCATTGCCCTGGCGGGGCCGGTCATGAATCTGGTGCTCGCGGTCCTCTTGATGGCGGGCCTGCTGATGGCAGGTGTGCGCGTCCCGGTCTACTCCGACAGTCCCGCCGAAGTGGCTGGGGTGCTCGCGGGTTCGCCGGCCGAACAGGCCGGCATCCGCGCGGGCGCACGCATCGTGGAGTTTGCCGGCCGGAAAAATCCCACTTGGGAAGAGATTCGCTGGGAGCTGCTCCTGCTCGGTTCTGGGAAGACGATTCCGGTGACCTTTGCGCACGAGGGCGAAATGCGCACCGCCCAGCTTCCGGTGACTCCCATTGCGCGTCCCTGCGACGAATTTGCGCTGACCGGCTACCCGGCCGAGCCGGTCCTGGTAGCCGGTGTGGCGAGCGATCTGCCGGCCGACCGCGCCGGCTTGCAATCGGGCGATGTGATCCTGCTGGTCAATGGCGCAGCTGTCATGAGTCCCTGCCAATTTGCGCAGACGATCGAACAGAGCCAGGGGAAGCCGTTGCACCTGCTCGTCCGCCGCGGCGAGCGCGACCTGACCCTGGCGTTGCGTCCCGAGCTGCTCGATCGAGGTGATGGCCGCGGGCCGCGCTATCAGATCGGCATTTCGTTCGGCACAGCCACCCACGAGCGCCGCTATGGCCTCGGTCCGGCGGTTCAGCGGGCCTTCTGGTGGAACGCCCGCCTGACGCAGCAGATTCTGGTTGTGGTCGGCCAGTTGATCCAGGGTCAGATGTCGCTGAAGCAACTGGAAGGGCCGCTGCGGATTGCGCAGCACTCCGGCGAAGCGGCGCGGCAGGGCGCGACGCCGTTCTTGCAGTTGATGGCCATCATCAGCCTGAACCTGGGCATCCTGAATCTGCTGCCGATTCCCATCTTGGATGGCGGCCACATTCTGCTGCTGTCCATCGAGGGGGTGTTGCGACGGGACCTGAGCATAAAAGTGAAGGAACGCTTTGTGCAAGCCGGCCTGGTCTTTCTGTTGGTGATCTTTGTCATCGTTATGTACAATGACGTGCTGAAGATCTTCGATCGCTGAAGGAATCGCCGCATGCGAGATCCCGCGTTGCCTGCTCGCCGCAAGACGCGCCCCGTACGTGTGGGCCGCTACACGATTGGCGGTGACGCACCCATTGTCGTGCAATCCATGACCAAAACGGATACCCGCGACGTGGACGCCACCCTGCGCCAGATCGAGCAGTTGGAAGCCGCCGGCTGCGAAATTATCCGTCTGGCCGTGCCCGACGCCGAAGCCGCCCGTGCGGTTGCGGAAATCCGCAAGCGCACCCAGGCCGTGCTGGTGGCCGACATCCACTTCCAGTACCGGCTGGCGCTGGCGGTGCTCGATGCCGGCATTGACAAGCTGCGCATCAACCCGGGCAATATCGGCGATGCCGAGAAGGTCCGCGCAGTGGTGAAAAAAGCCCAGGCCTGCGGCGTGCCGATCCGCATCGGGGTGAACGCCGGCTCGCTCGAGCGCCATCTGCTGGAAAAGTACGGCTACCCCACGCCGGAAGCCATGGTGGAATCGGCTCTCGAGCATGTGCGCATCCTCGAGGAGCTCGACTTCCGCGACATCATCATTTCGCTGAAAGCTTCCAGCGTGAACATGACCGTGGCCGCCTACCGGCTGCTGGCCCACCAGGTGGACTATCCCTTCCACCTCGGCATCACCGAAGCCGGCACGCAGTTCAGCGGCACGGTGAAAAGCGCCATCGGGCTGGGTCTGCTGCTGGCTGAAGGGATCGGCGATACCCTGCGTGTCTCACTCGCGGCCGACCCAGTCGAAGAAGTGCGCGTGGCGTACGAAATCCTGAAAGCGCTCGAGATCCGTGCACGCGGCCCGATGATCGTCGCCTGCCCGACCTGCGGCCGGCTGGAAGTGGACATGTTCAAGATCGTCGAAGAAATCGAACGGCAGACGGCGCATATCCACGAGCCGCTCCATCTGGCGGTGATGGGCTGCGCTGTCAACGGGCCGGGGGAGGCGCGCTCGGCCCACGTGGGGGTGGCCTGCGGGCGCGGGAACGGCGTCATCTACCGCGACGGCAAAGCGATCCGCCGCGTGCCCGAAGACCGCATCGTCCCCGAACTGGTCAAGGAAATCGAATCCTACATCGCGGATCGGAAGGCCGGACGACCGACCGCGCCGGAGCAGGAGCTGCCCCTGACAGCGGAAGGGCTGGTGGGGATCGCGCCGCCGTCTTCTGCCTCCAATGACTGAACGCACAGGGAAGGGAACTGCCATGACAGCTTTGCCCGAACGCCGGGTTTCCACCGGCGAACGCATCAACGTGAATGAGAAGCCCGGCCGGTTGCAGGCCGAGCTGGAACAGCGCGGCATTCGCCTGACGCGTCAGCGGCGGGTCGTGCTGCAGGTGATTGAAACCGCCCAGCGCCATCTCGATGCTGCCACCATCCTCCGCCGTGCGAAGAAACTCGACCCGGGCGTGCATCGCGTGACCGTCTACCGGACAATTGACCTGCTCAAGCGTCACGGGTTGATTGACGAGCTTGATCTGCTGCACCTGCGCGGCGACGGCCACTACTACGAAAGCCACGGCCCCCGCGATCACATCCACATCGCCTGCCTGCGCTGCGGCAAAGTTCGCGAATTCGAAAGTCGCCTCTTTGAAGAATTGAAGGAAGAAATCGAGCGCGAGCTCGGAATCAAGATCACCATCACCCGCACGGAAATCGGCGGCTACTGCAAATCCTGCCGGCAATAGCTCCCCTGAGGTGGCGAGCGGTGTCGGCGCCTTTTTGTTGCAACTAATTTGTAACAAAATCTTTCGTTTCCCCATTGACAAACAAACTCGACCTGCCGTACCCGTTATTTGTGTAGTTGCGACTCAGTTGCAACTAGAGGTGGCGCCGCCCCGACCCTCGGAACCGACTTCTGATGAACCACTTCTCATTCCTCCGCGAGGGAAGCTGAGATGAATCTGAACCGATCGCTCTGTCTCTTTGTGTCAGTCGCCATCTTCCTGCTCGTTCCCTGGCTCCCTGCCAAATCGCAGGATTTGGCCAGTGGTGTTGAGGGACGCATCCTGGATCCCAGTGGGGCGGTGGTTGTGGGGGCCAAAGTGCTTCTCTGGCAGCCCGCCACAACCGTGCAGCACTCCGCCTTCACCGACGCCAGCGGCGCCTTCCGCATCGCCGGCCTGGTGGAAGGCAGCTATCGAGTTTCTGTGCGCGCCGAAGGCTTCCTGCCTTTGTTTGTTCAGGTGCAGTTGCCGCGCGGCCGCGTGCTCACGGTGGAATGGACACTTCAAGTCCAGCCCGTGCGGGAACAGGTGGTGGTCGAGGCGCCGCGATTGGTCAGCCCAGTCGATCCGCTGGGTTCTGTACCCGGCTCCTACGATGTGCTGGAAGGGGCCGGGCTGGAACTCACCCGCAGCTTCAATACCACCGAAGCCCTGCGGAAAGTGCCCGGGCTGAACGTGCGCGACGAGGAGGGCTTTGGCCTGCGCCCGAATATCGGGGTCCGCGGTTTGAACCCCACGCGCTCGACAAAGGTGTTGTTGCTCGAAGATGGCATCCCGCTCGCCTTTGCTCCTTATGGCGACAACGCCTCCTACTATCACCCTCCGCTGGACCGGTTTGAGACTGTCGAGGTGCTGAAAGGTTCCGGCCAGATTCTCTACGGCCCCGCCACGATTGGCGGCGTAATTAATTATCTGACGCCACCGATTCCGGAGCGGCGCAGCGGATCGCTGACTTTGCTGGGCGGCAACCGCGACTACCTCAATGCCCACCTGCGGCACGGCTGGCGCTTCTCCGAGGGTGGCCTGCTGCTGGACTTGATGCGCAAGCAGGGGCGCGGTTCGCGCGAAAACGTGCGCTCCGGACTGACCGATGTCAACTTCAAGGGCGAACTCGATGTTTCCCCGAAACAGATTTGGGTGGTTCGCGCGAACTATTACGATGAAGACTCCAACGTAACCTATTCCGGACTGCGCGAGGACGAATTTCTGGCCAATCCGCGCCAGAATCCATTCCGCAACGACTTCTTCCGCGGCAAACGCTTCGGCGCCTCGGCCACGCACCTCTACGTCTTTAGTTCTGACCTGCTGCTGCGCACGAATCTCTATACCAATATCTTTGACCGACACTGGTGGCGCCAGTCGAGCAATTCCAATCAGCGACCCAACGATGCCACCGATCCCAACTGTGGCGGCATGGCGAATCTGAACACCACGTGCGGCAACGAAGGTCGCCTGCGCACCTACTACACTTGGGGGGTCGAGCCGCGGTTCCAGGCCCACAGTCGCTGGGGCCACTTCGCCGCCGATTCCGACTTCGGCCTGCGGGTGCACTACGAGTTGCAGGATCGCATCCAGGAAAATGGCCCGCGGCCGACCTCGCGCTCCGGCGTGCGCGTGGAGGACAACGAGCGGCAGAATCTGGCCGTTTCCGGCTTCTATCAGTTGCGCATGGCCACGCGTCGCTGGGCACTGACGCCCGGGCTGCGCATCGAACATGTCCGCTACGAGCGCACCAACCGCCAGACCGGCGCGCAGGGCCGCACCGACCTCACGCAGCTCATCCCGGGCATCGCCGTGGCCTACCACGTCGCTGAACGGGCCACTCTTTTCTTCGGTGTTCACCGTGGTTTTGCTCCGCCGCGCACCGAAGATATCGTGACGAACACTGGCGGCACGGTGGACCTAGACCCGGAGCTGAGCTGGAACTACGAAGTGGGATTCCGCAGCGCGCCCTATCGCGGCGTGCGTTTGGAGGCTACCTTCTTCCGCATGGACTATGAAAACCAGGTTGTTCCGGCGAGCGTGGCTGGAGGCCTCGGCGCGACATTCACCAACGGTGGGGAAACGCTCCATCAGGGTGTCGAGTTCGCCGCGCGGCTCGATCTCGGGGCGCTGGCCAGCTCGCGCCACAACGTCTACACGCGGTTGGCCTATACCTATCTGCCCGTCGCCAAGTTCGTTGGAACGCGATTCAGCAGCATTCCAGGTTTCACCACGGTCAGCGTCAGCGGCAATCGACTGCCCTATGCGCCGGAACACGGGCTCAATTTTCAGGTGGGCTACGCGCATCCGCGCGGGCTGGACGCTTTCCTGGAAGCCGTGCACAGCTCGGCGCAGTTCGGCGATGACCTGAACACAGTCGTCGGCACGCCCGACGGCCAGCGCGGCCTGCTGCCGGGATGGACGGTGTGGAACGCGACGGTGAACTATTCGTCAGAGCCACTGCGCACGGTGTTTTTTGTTTCCGTGAAGAATCTGTTCGATCGGCTCTACATTGCCGATCGTACCCGCGGCCTGCTCCCCGGACCGCCGCGGCTGATCCAGGGCGGAGTCAAATATCGTTTCTGAACTTGTGGGGCGGCGCCGATGCTCGCGGCCGCCGCTGCCGGGAAAGGGAAGGAATCCGTGAACAAGTCCAGACAGCGTCTCCGGCAGGCCCAGGCGATTGCGGCCTGTCTGCTGTTCTTCGTGACGGCGACGTGGGCCCGTCTGCCGCAAAAGCAAAGGCTCGTCGTAGCCGTCCAGCCGACCTTTGCAGTGGCGGAAATGCTCGAGCGGGCCAAGCCGTTGGAGCAGTTTCTCGAGCAAACGCTGGGTGATGTGGATGTGGAGGTGTACGTCCCGCTTAGCCAGGCGGGCGTGATCGAAGCCCTGCGCTTTGGCCATGCCCACGTGGCCTTCATGGGGCCATGGGCAGCGCAACTGGCGGTAGAGATGGCGGGCGCGGAGCTGGTGCTGGCTGAGGTGCGCGAGGTGCTCATCGAGGGCAAGCCAGCGCAAGCCACCTACTACTACTCCTACTGGGTTGTTCTGCCGTCGAGTCCCTACCACTCGCTGGCCGAGTTGCGCGGCAAGCGGGCCTGTTTTCCGAGCCCGGTTTCCGGCTCCGGCTATGTGGGGCCGCTGGGCCGGCTGGTCGAAGCGAAACTGCTCACGCACACAGAAGGCCACGAAGTGAATCCCCAGCAGTTCTTCGGCCAGGTGTTGTTTGCCGGTGGCTACGGACAGTGCTGGCAAGCGTTGCAGGCAGGCCAGGTGGACGTCACCGTGATCGCCGGGGACGTGCCCGCGCGCCTGTACCAAACGGTACTGGAAAATTCTCGCGTGCTGGATCAACAGGGCCCGCTCCCTTCACACGCCGTGCTCGTCAGCCGGGAGCTGCGCGAGCCGCTGCGATCGCGTGTGGTAGAAGCAGTTGCTGCGCTGGGCGGGCCGGAACACCGCCAGTTGATGCGCACGTTCATCTCCGGCATCTTTGTCGGTTTTGAACGGTCCAGCGCTGAAAAGCACCTGGCTGCCTTCCGGCGCTATTTGGATTTGACCGGGCTGCAATTCACCGAGCGGATCGGGCGATAGAGCAATGGACCGGCCAACCACCGTGCGTTGCAAAGACCTCTGGTTCTCCTATCCGGGGCGGTCAGCGGTGCTCCACGGCATTTCGCTGCAGGTGCCCGAAGGGGCATTCTGGGCCATTTTTGGTCCTTCCGGGGCTGGAAAGACCACGCTGATGAAATGCTTGGCTGGATTGCTCAAGCCCCAGCGCGGCCGGATTGAACTGCTGGGACATGCGGTGAACGGCAACGGCTTGCCTGGCTGGCTGCGACTGAAAGTGGGCTACATCCCTCAACAGCTCGGCTTGGTACGCGGATTGACCGCTCTGGAAAATGTCCTGCTCGGTTCGCTGGGGCGCAATGGAGGCTGGGGCAACCTGCTCGGTGCGTTTCCGAAGGAGGAAGTCGAACGAGCACGAGAGTATTTGGCTCTGCTCGGCATCGGGCAAAAGGCCAGGGAGAAAGCCTACCGGCTGAGCGGCGGGGAACGCCAGCGCGTGGCCATTGCGCGGACGCTGCTGCAGGGCCCGCGCATCATCTTTGCCGATGAATTTGTGTCGGACCTCGACCTGCCGCGTGCCGTGCAGATCCTGACCACACTGCGTGAGCTCGGCCAACGTCAGCGCCTCACCTTTGTGATGAATCTGCACGAGGTCGAGGTCACCCATCAGGTGGCCGACCAGGCGCTGGTGCTCAAGGACGGGAACCTCGTCTATCAGGGGCCGGCCCGGGAATTGAGCACGGCCGAACTGCTCACCATCCTGCAGTGAACGCTTCCGCCGGGATGTACAGGTGAGAAAAGAACTGCTGGTGTTGCTGACCCTGCTGGGCCTGCTGGCGGTTTCGCTGGCGCAGTTGGGGTTTTTCGATGTTGTGCGACTCGAGCGGGGCGCGCGCAATCTGCTGGAATTTTCGCGTGGGATGGTGCCGCCCGACCTGGGCATTCTGCCGCTGGCCGGCAAGGCGTTGATGGAAACGCTTCAGATGGCGTTCGTGGGTACGGCCCTGGGTTTTCTGCTGGCGTTACCGCTGGGCATCCTGGGCACGCGGATTCTGTTTCCGCGCGTAGTGGTGGTTCCGACGCGTTTGTTGGTGGCGGGGATTCGCACCATCCCTTCGCTGCTCTGGGCCGTTTTGTTGGTGATCGTGGTGGGCCTGGGTCCGCTGGCCGGCACGCTGGCGTTGGCGGCCTACACGGTCGGCTATCTGGGCAAGCTGTACGCGGAATTTTTCGATGGTGTGGATCCGGAAATCATCGAAGCGGTTCGCGGCGCCGGGGCCAAACGGCTCCATCTGGCGCGGTTTGTCCTCTGGCCGGAAAGTGCCAACAGCGTGCTGAGTCAATTGTTGTTCATGCTGGAGTACAACATCCGGGTCTCTTCCATTCTGGGTTTTGTCGGGGCTGGTGGCATCGGGTTCTACATGTACGTCTATGTGAACTCGCTCGAATACCAGCGCCTGGCCACGTTGCTTGTGGTGATTTTTCTGTTGGTCCTGGGGATGGATCTTGTCAGTGCGTGGCTGCGCCGGCGGTATCTGCTCGGGACCTGAGTTGCCGGCTCAACTCGCAAACTTCCGCACGAGCGTGGCGCTCCGCTCGAGCCGTACGAAGAATCTGCGTACCCGTGCAATATCCGAGAGCACTTGGGCCCGCAGCTCGGCTGCACTGGCGAACTTTTGCTCCTCGCGCAGTCGGTGGAAGAAACGGATTTCCAGTTTTCCCTCGCGCAGCTCTTCGGCAAAATCCAGCAGGTGGCTTTCCACGGTCAGCCGATGTCCGTCAAAGGTCGGCCGCACGCCGACGTTGGTCGCTGACCAGTAGGTACGACCGCTGAGCAAGGTCTGCGTCGCATAGACGCCGGTGGCGGGCAGCAGCTCTTGTTCCGGCTGCAGGTTCAGTGTCGGGACCACCAGCCGCCGTCCTTGTCCGGTGCCGGGCTGAATTGAGCCGGTCAATGCGAAGGGGCGTCCCAGCAGTCGGCCGGCCAAGCTGACGCGACCCGCTCGCACCGCGGCACGGATTGCCGTGCTCGAAACCGCCTGCCCCCGCAGTTTCACCGGCGGCACGACCTCCACCTCGATCTGCAACGCTTGGCTCAGGGCGCGCAACCGGTGCACGTCACCCATCTGCTGGTGGCCGAAGCGGAAGTTTGCCCCCACGACCACAGCGCGGGCTCGCAGGCTGGAGGCCAGAACCGTGCGCACGAAAGCTTCCGGCGCGAGTCGTGCCAGCTCGTGCGTAAATGGCAGGACGACGATGGCCGCACAGCCTAGCTCGGCCAGATGCGCGATGCGCTGCTCGAGCGTGAGAATCAGGGGCGGGGCTTCGGCGGGGCGCAGCAGGCGAGCGGGATGCGGATCGAAGGTGACGGCGACGGGAGTTGCCGCCAGCCGGCGGGCCCGCTCGACCAGGCACTGGAGGATTCGCTGGTGTCCCAGATGCACTCCGTCGAAGTTGCCAATGGTGACGGCGCTGCGGAACCCCGCTTCGGCCGGGAACTCCTGTTCCCACTCCTGGCAAGATCGAAAAACGCGCGTGGCCATCAGCGCAACGCCTCCAATTCCTCTGCTTCGATCTGCAGTTGCAGGCCGTCGTAGGCCAGCCGCACATGCGGGGGCAGCCGCCGGTTGGTCTCTTCGTGCGGCAGGTCATGGCAGATGTGCGTGAACCAGGCGCGGCGGGGGGCGAGCTCTTCGACCAGGGCCAACGATTGCGCCACAGTGGAATGCATCGGGTGCGGGGTGTCGCGCAATGCATCCAGAATGAGCACATCCAGATCGCGCAACAGCGGCTTGGAGCTCTCCGGCACAGCGCTGAAATCGGTCAGGTAGGCGGCGCGCCCGAAACGGAAGCCGAGCACAGGCATGTCGCCGTGCTGCGCGGGAACGGGCGTGATCCACAGCCCGAACAGCTCGAATGCACTGCCGATTTCGTGCAGCTCGACACCCGGTACGGTGCTCATCCCCCCGCTGCCTTCGAAGATGTAGGCAAAGGTGCGTCGAATCACCGCGAGCGTTTCCGCGGAAGCGAACACCGGGATCGGTCCGCCCTGCTTGAGATTGAATGGACGGATGTCGTCCAACCCCAGGATGTGATCGGCGTGTCCGTGTGTGAGCAGCACAGCGTCGAGCCGTTGCAAGCGGGCTCGGTGGGCCTGCAGGCGGAAGTCAGGAGACGTGTCAATCACCACGTTCCGGTCGGCGTAGGCGAGCAGGACGGACGGCCGGGTCCGGTTGTCGCGCGGATCGGTGGAACAGCAAACCCGACAGCCGCACCCCAGCGTGGGGACGCCCATCGAGGTGCCGGATCCGAGCACGGTCAACTGGAGCTTGCCCATCGCGCTCAGGACTGGCCCCGTACTTTTTGTTTCATGGCCTTCGACGCGGCCTGGGAAACCTCCACGTAGGAAAGCTTCAGGCTGCCGAGCACATCCGCCAGCAGGCGCTCCTCTTCTGCGGTCAGGTTGCCGCGTGTTTTCTCGCGGAGTGCGTCCAGCATGTCGAGCAGCTCCCGTGCACCATCCAGGTCCACGATGGCCTGGCCCGTGCGTGGATCGGCGTAGCCGCCCAGCAGCACGGCGGCGTTTCGCGCCAGGAAGTCGATCAGGAGCTGGAAGGAGGGCGACGATCGCGGTGGCTCGCGCTCCTGGACGGTCGGTGGAGCCACTGGGCGAGACTCCGGCTCGGCGCGGCCGGCCGGCGTTGCAGCGGCCTGTTCGGCCTGTTTCTGCTGTACCGCCTCAGGTCGCAGTTCGCCTTCGGCGGTGAACAGGCGCCGATCGACGATTCGAAATCCAGTCTCTTCGTTGGCTCTGTGTTTCTCGTCGTGCATCTTGTCGGTCATGTTCACCCAGGACGCAGGGCTGAGGAACTACAAACCCAAAGTGTAACACCCGGCCTGGGAAGGCTCAAGCCGGTCTGCTGAACCCAGACACTTGTCAAGTTCGGCCCGCTGCCGTAGAGTTACTTTCCTTTGTGCAGAGGTTCGCAGAGTGTCCGTTCGTCGCAAACCGCCTCGTTCGGCTCGAAGACACCGCCGAGGCCGTCCTGCCCGGGGGGCCGGCACGGACCGCAGCACCCGTACGGACCCGCAAGGAGCGCATTTCTCCGAGGGCCGGTTCTCCGGGACCGGCTACGGTCGCAAATTCGAGCGTTTTGTCGCACTGCAAGCCAAACTCCTCGATCCGGACGGTTGTCCGTGGGACCGAGAGCAGACACACCGAACCCTGCGCAGCTATCTGCTCGAAGAGGCCTACGAAGTCCTGGAGGCGATTGACACGGGTGATCCGGGCCGGCTTCGGGACGAACTCGGCGACCTGCTCTTGCAGATTGTTTTCCACGCCGAGCTGGCCCGCCGGGCCGGTCAGTTTGATATCGGCCAGGTGCTGGACGGCATCCACGACAAGATGGTGCGGCGCCATCCGCACGTTTTTGGTCGTCGGCGGGCCGCCAGCAGTGCGGAAGTGCTGCGCAATTGGGAGGAACTGAAGACCGCCGAACGCGGTGCGAACGCCGAAGGGGCGCCCTCGCTACTGGATGGCGTTCCCCGCTCCCTGCCCGCCCTTCTGGAAGCCCATCAGCTCAGCCAGCGCGCCGCGCGCATCGGCTTCGACTGGGACCGCGTGGAAGATCTGGTGAGCAAGTTGCAGGAAGAATGGACCGAGCTGCGACAGGTTCTCTTCGCGCCCGAAGGGACGGCCTCGGAGCGGATCGAAGAAGAGCTGGGTGATTTGCTGTTTGTCACGGTCAACCTGGTGCGCTTCCTGGGCCTGGACCCGGAGGCGGCTCTGAAGAAAGCGAACCGCAAGTTTGTCGCCCGGTTCCAGGAAATGGAGAAACGCGCCCGCCAGCAGGGCCGCCGGCTGTCCGAGGTCCCGCGGGAAGAGATGGAGAAGCTGTGGGAAGAGTCCAA
This sequence comes from Bacillota bacterium, assembly GCA_023511565.1. Lineage (GTDB taxonomy): Bacteria > Acidobacteriota > Terriglobia > Acidiferrales > UBA7541 > DSGC01. Next base: position 821 of record JAIMBE010000062.1, on the reverse strand, counting down.
ATTCGTCGTCTCCGGCAGAACCGTGTGAACCCAGCTACGGCGCCACGTGCGATGCCCGAATCGCCCGGCAACGCGGCGGGCATCGAAGTCCGGCCGCTGCATACGTTGCCGGAATTCGACCGCTGTGTGGAACTGCAGAAGCTGGTCTGGGGCGGGGAGGATTTGGAGGTGGTGCCCAACACGATTTTTGTGGTCACACACCACACGGGCGGTCAGGTGCTGGGCGCTTTCGATTCGGCTGCGGAACAGATGATCGGATTCACGCTGGCGTTCCCGGCGTTTCACCGGCGCCGGCGGTATCTGCACTCGCACATGACCGCCGTGCTGCCCGCCTACCAGAACCGCGGCGTCGGCCGGCAGTTGAAACTGTTCCAGCGGGAAGAGGCCTTGCAGCGCGGGATTCGGCTGGTCGAATGGACGTTTGATCCGCTCGAGGTTCGCAACGCCTACTTCAACCTGGTGCGGTTGGGTGCGATTGTCCGCCGGTTGATCCCGAACTGTTACGGCGTCACCACCAGCCCCCTGCATCGCGGACTGCCCACCGACCGACTGGTCGCCGAATGGTGGCTCGATTCGCGGCGTGTGCAGCAAGCCGTCGTCCGTGGAAACGTGCCCATGCCCGAAGGGCGGCGCGCCCGCCGCCTGGTGCGGATTCGCGTGCCGGGCAATTTCAACCAGCTCGTCGCACAAGACGCTTCCCAGGCCTGCGCCACTCAGGAGAAAATCCGTGAGGAATTTCTGCATTGGTTTGAAAACGGCTATGCAGTGATCGGTCTGCATCGCCACGAGGAGGGAGCGGACTATCTGCTCGAACCGTATGC
>JAIMBE010000061.1 GCA_023511565.1 Bacillota bacterium | reverse complement strand
GGCTACGGCAAAACCGAAGTGGCCATGCGCGCCGCCTTCAAGGCGGTCTGCGATTCCAAACAGGTGGCCGTGCTGGCGCCGACCACCGTGCTCGTCTTCCAGCACTATGAAACCTTCCGGCGCCGCTTTGCGACCTTTCCGGTGCGGGTGGAAATGCTCAGCCGATTCCGCAGCGCGCGCGAGACGCAGCGCGTGCTCGACGAACTGGCCGCCGGCCGCGTGGACATCGTCATCGGCACGCACCGGTTGCTCAGTCGGGATGTGCGCTTTGCCGATCTGGGCCTGCTGATCATCGACGAAGAACAGCGCTTCGGGGTGACCCACAAAGAGCGGCTGAAGGAGTTGCGGCGCAATGTGGATGTGCTCACGTTGACCGCCACGCCCATCCCGCGCACGCTGCACATGGCGCTGCTGGGGCTGCGCGATCTGAGTGTGATCGAAACCCCGCCGAAGGACCGGCTCGCCATCCAGACCATCGTGGCGCCGTTCCACGATTCGCTGGTGCAGTCGGCCATCGAGCAGGAACTGGCCCGGAACGGACAGGTCTACTTCCTGCACAACCGCGTGGAAACCATTCACGAAATCGCCGCACGGATCCGCCGGCTGGTTCCGGCGGCTCGCGTCGTGGTCGGCCACGGGCAGATGAGCGAGCGGGAACTGGAGCGCGTGATGCTGACGTTTCTGCGCCAGCAGGCCGACGTGCTGGTCGCAACGACGATCATTGAAAACGGGTTGGACATCCCGCGGGTGAACACAATCCTGGTCAACCACGCCGAGCGGTTTGGCCTGGCCGAACTGTACCAGTTGCGCGGACGCGTGGGCCGTTCGAACGTGCGCGCCTACGCCTATCTGCTGGTGCCGCCCGGCGAGGTGCTTTCGCCGACGGCACGAAAGCGGCTGGCCGCGCTGCGCGAGTTCAGCGAGCTGGGCGCGGGCTTCCGCATCGCGGCGCTGGACTTGGAGCTGCGCGGTGCGGGCAACCTGCTCGGCCGGCAGCAGCACGGCCACATCCACGCGGTCGGTTTCGACCTCTACTGCCGGATGATGGAGCGCGCCGTCGCCGAGCTGAAAGGCCAGCCGGTGGCGCCGGAGCGGCGTACCACGTTCCACCTGGGGTTGGAAATCCGCATCCCACCCGAATACATCCCCAGCGAGGCGCTGCGCCTGCGCGTCTACCGTCGGATGGCTGCGATCGCCTCGGCGACTGAACGCGACGAGCTGCAGCGGGAACTGGAGGATCGCTTCGGACCGGTGCCGCGTCCGGTGGAAAATCTGCTGGACTATGCAGTGCTCAAGGCTGTGGCCGAGCGCCTGGCCGTGGCCGCGGTGGAGCGGCGGGGGGATCGAATCGCGGTTCGCTTCCACGAGCAGACCCCGGTCGAGCCCCGACGCATCGTGGAGCTGGTCCGACGCGGCAATGGGCTGCGCCTGGACCCAGCCGGCGTGCTCTGGCTGGCGGCTGAGCGCGGCGGCAGCAACCTGGCGCGCCAGGTGACAAACCTGTTGCTGCAGCTTCAGCCAGAGCGCTAAAATCACAGTCAGGACAAGCGATGAAGCGGAAACCAAGATGGCTGTGGGCAGGCGGGCTCGCTGGGTTGCTCGCGGTCGGCGCAGCGGCGCCTCAGAGCCCTTCCAGCGGCGCGCGGGTCGTCGAAGAGATCGTGGCGCGCGTCAACAACCGGATCATCACCCTGAGCGATCTGCGCCAGGCCCGCGAAGCCCTGCGCCAGGATATCACCCGCTCCTGCCAGGGTTGCACGCCGCAGCAGATCGAGGAGCGTTTCCAGCAGGAGGAGAAAAATCTGCTGAGCGATCTGATTGACAACGCACTGCTGGTCCAACGCGGCGAAGATCTGGGAATCAACGTCGAGCCGCAGGTGATCAATCAACTGGACAACATCCGGCAGCGGAACAACATCGCCACGATGGAAGAGTTCGAACGTGCCGTCACGCAGGCCACCGGCATGGCCTTTGAAGATTACAAGGAGCAGATCCGCAATCAGATCCTGACCCAGACGGTCATCCGGCAGGAAGTGGTGCGCGAAGTCCAGGTGACTCGCGCGGACGTGGAACAGTATTACCAGGAACACAAAAACGATTTCATCCGGCCCGAACACGTCATCCTGAGCGAGATTTTTCTTTCCACCGAAGGCAAGTCTGCCGAAGAGGTGGCCGAAATCGAAAAGAAAGCCAATGAGCTGTTGGAACAGCTGCGCCAGGGCGCCGACTTTGCCGAGCTGGCCAAGCGCCACTCGAACGGTTCCACGGCGCAGCGCGGCGGCGAGTTGGGCAGCTTCGAACGCAACCAGCTCTCCAAAGAGATTGCCGACCTTGTCTTCAACCTGCGGCGCGGCCAGGTCACCAACGTCATCCGCACACAGGGCGGGTTTCTGATCCTCCGCGTGGATGAGCGGTTCGAGGCAGGTCTGCAGTCGGTGGACAAGGTGGAAGGGGAGATCACCAACATTCTCTACAACCAGCGCATCCCGGATGCCCTGCGGCGGTACGTGGAACGACTCCGCGCAGAAAGCTACATCTACGTCAAGCCGGGCTACAGCGATACCGCCGCGGTGACCAATACCATCATCGAAGAAGTCCAGCCGAAGAGCGAAGACCAGGCGGAAGACACGGGAAAGCGCAAACAACGGAAGCGGTCGCCCCAGACCCCCCCATCGCCTCCGCGCAATCCGCAATGACGTCTGTTCGTGTCCACGACCTGACGATCGCCCAGCGCATCCCCTCGGTTCTTCTCCCGGTCGCAACGCAGATTCGAACCCCGCGGAGAGGGACCGGCCGACCCGGAGGGTGCATCGCGACCGACGCGAGCGCCGGCAGCGAAATCGCTCCCACCAGTTTCTCCGAGCGGTCTGTGCGAACACTTCGTCCGGTTGGGTGGATTGGGCGCATGGTGGCGCCGCGCTGCCCGGCGAAGGATGCCGCTCGGTTGCTGGCTGAAGCCATTCTGCACGACCGCGACAAGCTGGAAGGACTGCGCTGTAAAAGCGCGTTCAGCTCTATGACCGATCTGCTGCTGCACCCCAGGGACGGTCGCGACTCCTCACTGGCGGTGGCGGGCAAACAGGAACAGACCGAGCCGCGTACGACCCGCAGCGGAGAACTCTGATGGGCGCGGCAGCCAAAGCCAAAAAATCGAATGGGCGCCGGCGCGCTATTCTCGACCTGGCGCCGCTGGAATTGGATTGCCTGCAGACCCTGTGGTCACTGGGGGAGGCCAGCGTGCGCCAGGTTCATGCGGCGCTGCAGCCGATTCGTCCGCGGGCCTACACGACGATTATGACCATTCTTGACCGGCTGGCCCAGAAAGGGTATGTCGAGCGCCGCAAGCGGGGTCGTGCTTGGGTCTACCGGCCGTTGCTTTCGGCCGAGCAGGCGCGTTCCGACGCCCTCGAGCAGATCGTTCTGCATTTTTTCGGAGGTTCGCGCGAGGCACTGCTGCAGCATCTGCACGCAGAACCCGGTGCCGTCGTCCAGCCGGCCGTTGTCCCTCATCCACAGGAAGCCCCGCCGCCCGAGCCTCCCATCGACACAACCCTGCTGTGACCGCGCGCCGCACCAGTCCAGCCCTCATCAACCGAGCGGCAGGCGGTTGGCTGTCTTGGTAGCAAGGTTTCGGCCGTGGGCGGAATCACGGGCGAGTCAACGGGCAAACCCAACTCTAGAGTCCCGGTTTGCGCGCGCAGGTGGCAGCCAGCACGGTCGCGAATTGCTTTCGCTCGGGAGCGGCTTCGGCTAGACTGAACCCATCATGGTTCCGGCGCAGTTTCAGATCCGCGATGTCGTCATCCGCCCGGCCACGGTTCTGGCGCCGATGGCTGGCATCACCGACACCGTGTTTCGGCGCATCATCCGCGGCCTGGGTGGCTGCGGGCTGATTATGACGGAATTCACCAGTTCGGAGTGTATCACGCGGGACGTGGCCCGCTCGATGCGTCATCTCCATTTCGAGCCCGACGAACACCCCATCACCGCACAACTGTTCGGTGCCAATCCGGATGTGCTGGCGCGCGCCGCGGCCACCGTGGAGGCCCTGGGCTTCGATCTGGTGGACATCAACCTGGGCTGCCCGGCAAAGAAAGTGGTCAAGTGCGGCGGCTCGGGGCTGCTGCGCGACCTGCCGCGGCTCGAACAGATCCTGCGCGCGGTGCGCCGGGCCGTGTCCATTCCCCTGACGATCAAGATTCGCGCTGGCTGGGATGAGCACTCCATCGTTGCGGTCGAAGTGGCGCAGATGGCCGAAGCGGTGGGCGTCGAGGCCCTCGCCATTCATCCGCGCACGCGGATGCAGGGGCTGACCGGGCGCGCTGACTGGAATCTCATCCGACAGGTGAAACAGGCGGTGCGCATCCCGGTCATCGGCAATGGCGACATCCGCACGCCGGAAGACGCCGCCCGCATGGTGGCGCAGACCGGCTGCGACGCCGTGATGATCGGCCGCGCCGCGGCCACCAATCCCTGGATCTTCTGCCAGATTCAGCAGTACCTGCTGAACGGCCAGTATGCGGTGCCCACCGAAGCCGACCGGCACCGGCTGCTCGCCGAATACTTCCGCCGGCTGGCCGATTCCCGCAGGCCCGACGTCCTCGGAAAAATGAAGCAGTTTGCCTGCTGGTTCACGCACGGCGTTCGCCAAGGCAGCAAACTGCGCCACGCGGTGCATCAGGCGCGCAGTCCCGAGGAGGTGCTCGAGCAGGTAGACGCTTTCTTTGCCCGCCGGGGGCTCGCGCAGCCCGCGGGCTGACCGACGCCGCTGGGAACTCAGCGCAGCGGGGCGCGTTCGCGCAGCAACTGCTTGTAGGCTTCTCGCTTGGTGAGGCCGTGTTCGCGCGCAGCCAGTTTCAACGCGGCCTTGCGATCCAGTCCCTGTTCGCGCATCAATTGCTCGATGCGCGCCGCCAGCGGGCGGATCGAAGCAGCAGGGGACGGGACGACAGCGTGTCCACCAGCCGCGGCGCCGATGAGCAGGGTGATTTCTCCTTTGGGCGGTTGGCCCCGAAGCTGGCGACGCAGTTCGCTTAGTCGCCCGCGAAGAAACTCTTCATGCAGTTTGGTCACCTCCCGGGCCAGGACTGCCGGCCGGTCGCCCAGCAGTTCCAGCGCATCCGCCAGGGTTTCGCCAATGCGATGGGGGGCTTCGTAGAGGACCAGCGTGCGCGATTCGCGGGCGAGCTCCTGCAGCCGCCGGCGACGCTCGCCGGCCCGCGCGGGCAGAAAACCGACAAAGACGAACTCGTCCACCGGAAGGCCAGAGGCGGCCAGGGCCGCGACCAGGGCCGAAGGACCGGGCACAGGCACCACCGGAATTCCCTGGCGGACGCAGAGCGTGACCAGCCGGTAGCCTGGGTCGCTGAGCACAGGCATGCCCGCGTCGCTGACCAGCGCAATGCGTGCACCCTGCTCGAGTTCCATGACCAGTTCCGGGGCACGAAGCATTTCGTTGTGCTCGTGGTAGCTGACCAGGCGCTTGCGCAGGCCGTAGTGGCGAAGCAGTTTCTGGGTCTGCCGGGTATCTTCACAGGCGACCAGGTCGGCTTCGCGAAGCATGCGCAGCGCGCGCAGTGTGATGTCTTCCAGGTTGCCGATGGGGGTGGCGACCAGATAGAGGCAACCGCGGCGACTAGGCTGTTGCTCTGGGGGAGGCATCGTCGACCAGCGCCAGTCTAGCACACGCCGGCCATGCTAAAATGGCCTGCGTTTTTGCTCGAGGAAGGAAGCTATGCCGCTGTACGAATATGTCTGCATCAAATGCAATCGCCCGTTCGAACGCATCGAACCCGTGCATGCCAGACCGGTGAAGAAATGTCCGTTGTGCGGCGGCCGCGCGGAACGAACACTGGCCCCACCCGCCATTCAGTTCAAGGGCACCGGTTGGTACATTACCGACTACGCTCGCAAAGGTGCCGTCGAGTCCAGAGCCGAAAAAGACTCCGGCAGCAAGGAGAAAGAACCCACCGCGCCCGCCAGGGAAACGGCCAAAAAGAAATAGTCCTTTTCCGCTGTCCAACCCGGAAGGCAAGGGTTGTGCATGCGGTCGGGAGTTGGTATGCGCGAGTGGTTCCTGGCTGCCAGTCCGGTCACGCAGGCTTTGGTCGCCACGCTGTTCACCTGGGGAATGACAGCGCTGGGTGCCGCGGTCGTCTTTCTCTCCCGTGGCGTGAACCAGAAGCTGCTCGATACGTTGCTCGGTTTTACCAGTGGCGTCATGCTGGCGGCCAGTTACTGGTCGCTGCTCGCACCTTCGATTGAGTTATCGGCGGCGCATGGCCTGCCGCCCTGGCTGCCCCCGACGGTCGGGTTCACGCTGGGAGCCGCCGGTTTGCGCCTGGCCGATCGCCTGTTGCCGCACCTGCACGTCGGCTTTCCTCGTGCGGAAGCGGAGGGTATGAAGACGACGCTGCCGAGCCGCGCGCTGCTCGTGCTGGCAATCACCCTGCACAACATTCCCGAAGGACTGGCCGTGGGAGTCGCCTTCGGGGGTGTGGCCGGCGGGTCGGAAGCCGCCACGCTGTCCGGAGCAGTGGCGCTGGCCATCGGGATCGGCTTGCAGAATTTTCCCGAAGGGCTGGCCGTGGCCGCACCGCTGCGCCGCGACGGAATGTCGCCACGCCGCAGCTTCTGGTACGGGCAGATGTCGGCGCTGGTGGAACCCGCCGCAGCTGTCCTCGGTGCCGCGGCCGTGTTGTCGGCGCAGCAGATTCTGCCGTATGCGCTGGCCTTCGCGGCCGGGGCCATGATTTTTGTCGTCGTCGAAGAAACCATCCCGGAGGCCGTCCGCAGCGGCAACACCGACTGGGCCACCAGCGGCACTATCATCGGCTTTGTCGTGATGATGATGCTCGACGTGGCGCTCGGCTAGCCGCGGAGATCGATCCCTACAGCTTCAGCGAGCGCAGATATTCGCGGAAGGCCGCGCCGAGTTCCGGGTTTTTCAAGCCGAACTCGACGGTCGCTTTCAGGAAGCCGAGTTTGTCGCCGGCGTCGTAGGTCGTGCCGTCCACCACCAGGGCATGCAGGCCGTGCTGCTGGGCCAGCAGCACCAGCGCATCGGTCAACTGGATTTCGCCCAGTGCCCCCTGGCGGGTGCGTTCGATGCAGTCGAAGATTTCCGGGGGCAGCACATAGCGCCCGGTGACGCCGAGCGTCGAGGGGGCCTGCTCCGGCGACGGTTTTTCCACCAGCGTGCGGATGCGCAGCAACCGCTCGCCCCAGTGCGTGCCCGCCGTGGGCTGCGCGTCCACGATGCCGTACATCCGGGTCTGCTCGCGCGCGACTTCCTGCACGGCAATCACTCCGGTGCCGGTGGCTTCGAAGGCTTCGATCAACTGCCGGGTCGCTGGCGGCGTCCCGTCAATGATCACGTCGCCGAGCAGCACGGCGAACGGTTCGTCACCAACCAGCTCGCGCGCACACAGCACCGCGTGGCCCAGCCCGAGCGGCTCTTTCTGCCGGGTGTAGCTGAACTGGATCATGTTGCTGAGCTGGCGAACCTGTTCGGCCAACTCCCGCTTGCCCTTTTCTTCCAGGAAGCGCTCCAGCTCCGGCGCAGCATCGAAGTGATCCTCGATCGCGTTTTTGCCCCGGCCGGTGACGATGATGATGTTTTCCAGGCCGCTGGCCAGGCACTCTTCGACGGCATACTGAATCAGCGGCTTGTCCACCACGGGCAGCATCTCTTTCGGCTGCGCTTTCGTCGCGGGCAGGAAACGCGTGCCGAGCCCGGCTGCGGGCAGCACGGCCTTGCGAAGGCGTTTCGATGGGCGGGTCACGGTTGGCCGATTCCTGTCTGTCCCCTGCAGAACGCGGGCGCAGCGAGAACTTACGCGGCTCCGGCGGGATTGTCAATGCAGAAGCCGACGCAGGCTGGGCGCGATGCGCAGCCGGGCGAGCGCGCGGTGAATCCGGCGCGCGTCCAGCCAGCCGCGCTCACAGAGCACACGAAGCTGCGCGCAGTAGGCGCAGGGCGCAAAGTACGGATTCCACAGCCGGACGCCGTGCGGTGGCCGGCGCCAGAGTTCAGCCGACGGTTGGTGTCGCGCCCGGGTGAAGCGCCAGCGGGGATGGAAGGCATCGTCGGGCCAGAACTTTGTCGTATCGGCGAGCACCCAGACCGGTTTGGCGGCTGCCATCCTGCGCTCGACCAGCGCGCTGGTGCCGATTTTGTTGTGGAAGCCGTTCCGCTGCACGGCATCGGCGCCGAGAACGAGCAGGTCGGCGGCCGGGACCACTTCGAACAGCGCCGCGTCGCTCATCAGCACCACGTTCACGCCGCCGGCCGCCAGCTCGCGCGCTGCGCGCCGACCTTCCAGGACCGGGCGCGCTTCCGAACACCAGACCACTCCGAGATGCCGACGGGCCGCCAGCAGCGCACGCACCACCGAGGAGCTGTAGGAGTACGTGGCCACAATCGGTGGAGGCATCGTGCGCAGCCGATTGGCAAAGCGCCGTGCGATCCGTCCAGGAGCCACATCCAGCAACCGCCGGAAACGGGCCACCGCATCCGGCAGGCGACGCAGGGAACCGGTTTCGGCGAGTTGCGCAACTTCGTTGGCCAGCCGCAGCAGCGGCGCCATCGAAGGCTGCGCCGTGGCCAGCCGTCGCGCGACAACCTCCAGCTCCTCCGCGGCGGGAGAACGATGACGACGGAGCCAGGCGTGCAGTGCCGCGGCGGCGCGCCGGGCGAGCTCGGCGGCACCGGATTGCCGGTCGCGCGCCACGGCCGCCAACGCGCGTGCAAGTTGCGCATCCACGCGCGTATGCTAACATGAATAGGAATACGCGATGACCGCTCGGATTCTGGGAATTGAAAGCTCTTGCGATGAAACCGCGGCTGCGGTGGTCGCCGATGGCCGCGAAATTCTCTCTTCGATTGTGGCATCCCAGTGCGACATCCACCGCAAATACGGTGGCGTGGTGCCGGAGCTGGCGTCCCGCGAACATCTGCGGCGGATTGTGCCCGTGGTGCGGGAGGCGCTGGAGCAGGCCGGGCTTGAGCTGTGCGACGTAGACGCGATCGGCGTCACACGCGGTCCGGGCTTGATCGGCTCGCTGCTGGTCGGCGTCACCTACGGCAAGGTGCTGGCGCTCTCGCTTGGGAAGCCGTTGGTGGCCGTGAATCACCTGGAAGGACACGTCTATGCGGTGCTGCTCGAAGCCCACCGGCAGAACCAACCGCCGGAGTTTCCAGCCGTGTGCTTGATCGTTTCCGGCGGGCACACGCTGCTGTACGAGGTGCGCGCCGAACCGCTCCGCGCACGGAATGGAGCACCGGAGGCGGTACGGCTCCGCTATGCCCGCATCGGCGCCACCCGCGACGATGCCGCCGGCGAAGCCTACGACAAAGTGGCCAAGCGGCTCGCGCTTGGCTACCCCGGCGGGCCCGTGCTGGACCAGCTCGCCGCGCACGGTGACCCGGAAGCGGTGCGCTTTACTCCGCCGGTGACCCACGGCAATCCCTACGACTTCAGCTTTAGCGGGATCAAGACGGCCGTGCTGCGCTGGTTGCGCCAGCACCCGGAACTGCAGCCGGAAATCGCTCGCCGCGAGCAGGCGCTCAAGGACGGTCTGCGCAAGCCCGAGGAGCTTCGGCCGCTCTGCAGCCAGGCGGTGCTCGACCTGGTGGCCAGTTTTCAGCGCAGCGTCGTGGACGACCTGGTCCGCCGCACGCTGGCCGCCGCCGAACAGTACGCGGCCCGCTCGGTACTGGTTTCTGGCGGCGTGGCCGCCAACAGCGAACTTCGGCGCACGTTCGAATGCGAAGCCGCGATGTGCGGGCTGCCGGTTTTCTTTCCAAGCCGTCACCTTTCGACCGACAACGCGGCGATGATTGCCGCGGCTGCCTATCCGCACCTGCTGGCGGGTGAATTGGCGACCGCCGAACTCAACGCCGAGGCCGTTCTGCCACTGGCCTGAGCGACGGCAACCGTTGTGGCGGCCGCGATTTTCCCAGTCCGGCTTACGCTCCCCTGCAACTCGGGTTGTGGAAACGGGCTAGGCACGGTGGGCTCGATTCTGTAGAATCACGCGGCACCGGGCAGGCGCACTCGTGTGGTTCCGCAGTGCGCAATCCAGACGCCTGCGCCAGACGAACTCATGCGGATCGCCATCGATACTGGTGGGACGTTCACCGACTGTGTCTTCGTGCGCGATGGGCGCTTGGAAATTCTCAAAGTTCCCTCGACGCCCCGGCAGCCGGCACAGGCCATCGCCGAGGTGTTGCGCCGTTTGGTGGCGAAGCTGGGCGGCGAGTCCTGTGCACTCACCCTGGGTACAACGGTCGGCACCAATGCCTTGCTCGAGCGCCGCGGCGGGCGCATCGCGCTGGTGACCACGGCCGGTTTGGAGGATGTGCTCGAGATTGGTCGGCAGGCCCGGCCGCGGCTGTACGATTTTTTTGTCGAGCGCCCTGCGCCTCTGGTGCCGGCGTCGCGGCGCTTTGGTCTGGCCGAGCGCGTCGGCTGGGACGGCCGCGTGCTCCAGCGTCCGACAGCAGCCGCGATCGCACGCGTCGTCGGTGCGGTGCGCCATGCCCGGGCGGAGGCGGTCGCCGTCTGTTTTCTGTTCTCGTTTGCCCATCCAGCACACGAAGCGGCCATGACGCGGGCGCTGCGCGCCGCGGGATTCGCGGTGTCGGCCTCGCACGAAATTCTCCCGGAATTTCGGGAGTACGAGCGCACGGCCACCACCGTGGTCAATGCCTATCTGCTGCCGGTGATGGGACGCTATCTGGCCGAAGTCGAACGCGTCGCCGGCGGGGCGGTGCGCGTGATGCAGTCAAGTGGCGGCATCCTGAGCGCGCGGCGGGCAGCACGCGAACCGGTGCGCACGATTCTGTCTGGCCCGGCCGGCGGGGTGCTCGGCGCGCAGTACGTAGCCGAACGGGCTGGCTTCGACGACGTCATCAGCCTGGACATGGGTGGCACGTCAACCGATGTGGCCCTGGTCAGTCGTACCCTGCGCACAACCAACGAAGCCACCGTGGCCGGACTTCCGGTCGCCGTGCCGATGCTCGACATCCACACCGTGGGTGCCGGTGGCGGCTCGATTGCCCGGTTTGACCGCGGCGGCGCGCTGCGTGTGGGCCCGGAAAGCGCTGGTGCCGACCCAGGCCCGATCTGCTACGGCCGCGGCGAGCAGCCGACCGTCACCGATGCCCATCTGGTCCTCGGACGCCTTGCACCACAAGGATTTCTCGGCGGGGAGTTCCGTCTCGATGAGCGACGTACACGGGACTATCTGGAACGTTTTCTGCGACGGGCACCGGGGGCACTGCGCAGCCTGGAAGAGTTCGCGCAGGGTGTGCTCGATGTCGCCAACGCCACCATGGAAAAAGCGATCCGTGTCATCAGCCTCGAGCGTGGATACGACCCGCGCGACTATACGCTGGTGGCCTTTGGGGGTGCCGGCGGACTGCACGCCTGTGAGCTCGCCGCGGCGCTGGCCATTCCCCGGATCCTCATCCCGAAATTTCCGGGCGTGCTTTCGGCACTCGGCATTCTGCGTGCCGATGTTGTGCGGGATTTTTCGCGGACAATCCGCCTGCCGGTGGCTTCGCTGGCGGCGGCGCGTGAGGCACTGCGACGCATTTTTGCCGTGCTGGAGCGGCGGGGGCAGGCCGATCTCGCCCACGAGGGCTTTTCGGCAGCGGAACTGCGCTTCGAGCGTCTGCTGGAGATGCGCTACATCGGCCAGGCCTACGAACTGGCTGTGCCCGCCGGGGGAGATTTCGTGACGGCATTTCATCGCGCGCATCAACAGCGCTATGGCTACGCCGAGCCCGGCCGGCCGGTCGAAATCGTCACCGTGCGCCTACGCGTGGCCGGACGCACGGCCAAGCCAGAGCTGCCCCGTTCGCGCCCGGTCGGGCACTCGCCGAAGGCGGCTCTGACCGGGGAGCAGCGGATCTACCACCGGGGACGCATGCTCTCGGCCGCGATCTACGACCGCGCACGGCTCCGCGCCGGCCATCGCTTCGCCGGACCGGCCCTCGTCACGGAATACAGCGCAACGACGTTTGTGCCACCGGGCTGGCAGGCCCGCGTGGACGGCTGGGAAAATCTGCGTCTCACGCGCCGGTGAGCCGGGGGTGAAGATGCCGGATCCAACGCGGCTGGAAATTTTCAAGAACCTGTTCCACTCCGTGGCCGAAGAGATGGGCGCGGCGCTGCGCCGGGTGGCCTTTTCGCCGAACATCAAGGAGCGGCGCGATTATTCCTGCGCGGTCTTCGACGCTGCCGGCCAGGTGCTGGCCATGGGCGATCACATGCCGGTGCATCTGGGTTCGATGCCGGCTTCGGTGGCCGCGGCGATCCAGGCGCTTTCGCTTGCGCCGGGTGATGTGGCGCTGTTGAACGATCCCTACGCCGGCGGCACGCACCTGCCCGATCTGACCATGGTGATGCCGGTCTATCTGCCGCGGGGCCGCCGCCCGGCCTTCTACGTGGCCAATCGCGCGCACCACGCCGACGTGGGCGGCAGCCAGGCCGGCTCGATGGGGCTGGCACGGGAAATCTATCAAGAAGGGTTGCGAATTCCGCCGGTGAAAATCTACCAGCGCGGACGGCTGGTGCGCGACGTGCTGGCCATGATCCTGGGCAATGTCCGTACACCGGAAGAACGTCAGGGGGACCTAGCCGCGCAGATTGCTGCCTGCCGCATCGGGGAGCGCCGACTGCTGGAGATCGTGGCGAAGTATGGACGCCGGGAAGTGTTCGCCTACGCGCGCCACCTGCTGGATTATTCGGCACGGATGATGCGCAGCGTGCTCCGTACCCTCCCGGACGGCACGTACCGTGCCGAAGATTTTCTCGATGACGATGGCATCGCACCACAACCACTGCGCATTGCCGTGACGGTCCGCATCCGGGGCGGCCGTGCCGTGGTGGACTTCACCGGTTCGGCGCCCCAGTGTGCCGGCAGCGTGAACGCCGTCCGCGCCATCACCGAGTCGGCGGTGTTCTATGTATTCCGCTGTCTGCTCGATGAACAGGTGCCTGCCACGGCCGGACTGATGCGCCCGATTCGGGTGGTGGCGCCCGATGGCAGCCTGGTCGCGGCACGACCGCCGGCGGCCGTGGCCGGCGGCAACGTGGAGACTTCGCAGCGCATCGTGGATGTGCTCCTGCGTGCGCTGGCCCAGGCCGTGCCGGCACGCATCCCCGCCGCCAGCCAGGGAACAATGAACAATCTGACCCTGGGCGGCAGCGATCCGCGCCGGGGCGGTGCGCCGTTTGCTTATTACGAGACCCTTGCCGGCGGCATGGGCGCTCGCCCCGGCAAAGACGGCATCAGCGGCATCCACACGCATATGACCAATTCGTTGAATTCCCCGATCGAAGTGCTCGAGCACGCCTACCCGGTGCGCGTCCGACGCTACGCGTTGCGCCGTGGCTCTGGCGGTGCGGGAACCTGGTGCGGCGGCGATGGCCTCGTGCGCGAAATCGAATTGCTGACGGAAACACAGGTCGGACTGCTCTGTGACCGGCGTCGCTTCGGCCCCTATGGCTTGGCGGGAGGCCAGCCCGGCAAGCCTGGACGAAATCTGCTTATCGTTGGAGGCAGGCGCCGGCAGCTTGCCGGCAAGTGCGGTTTCTATGCGGCCGCAGGAACCATCCTTCGCATCGAAACGCCCGGGGGAGGCGGGTGGGGTCGGCCCGGGAAAAAATCAGCAATGGCCGTGCCCGAACAAGGTCGAATCACTCGCGCTCGCTCGAACGGATGAAACCACTTCGAACCGACAGCTGGGGGTGGAAGACGGGCGGGTGCAGCTTACTCTGGCGAATCGGCCCCCGTCGGCAACTGCAGCCGGGCCTTGGCCAGTGCGCGCATCAGGCTGGTTTCGATGGCCGTCTCGGTCGTACCCTTGGCCACTGCCATCTCACTGACCAGCAGTTGCTTGGCGCGTTCCAGCATTTTCTTTTCGCGGAACGAGAGTGGCTTCGTCCGGCTCAGGGCCAGCAAGCTCTTCAACACGGCGGCCACATCCAGTAGCGAGCCCGTCCGCATCCGTTCCGAGTTTTCCTTGTAGCGATGTTTCCAGTCATGATGGTTGGTGCAACGGCCTTTTTCGAGGAAGGAGAGAACTTTGGAGGTCTCGGCCGGACGGATCAAGGGTCGCAGGCCGACGGCTTCGACGTTGGTCTGGGGCACCATCACACGGGAGCCGCTGGATAAGATGCGCAGGGTGTAATATTTGACCGTTCTGCCGTTCAACATGCCGTAGCTGATCTGTTCGATGATTCCGACCCCCTGGTTCGGGTAAACCACCTTATCCCCATGCTTGAAATCCATAGGACTCTCCCCAAGCAGGTGTGCCATTTGATTGTAGGCATGCGGCTTAGCCAGCGTCAAGGATTCATTTAAAAAATCCTCTCACCCGCCGGGCATAGGCGCGTAGATGTTCATGGCGATGGCGGGCGGCTTCGTCGGGACGAGCGACGCCCGGCAGCCTGAACAGGTGGTATGGCCTTGCTGCCAGCTCCGATAAGAATACGCTCCTCGACCGGAGGTGCGGCGCACGGCGCCTCGGAACAGTCCTTGCGGTAGAATGCCGCTATGCGCACACTGGCGGTGGACACCAGCACGCAGTCCGGCAGCCTGGCAGTAGTGGAACGGCTGTATGCCGGCTCAGGCAGGGCCGAGCCGTTCACGCGCGTTTTGGCCGTGGTGGCCACCAGCACCGAGGAGACCCACTCTTCGCGGATGTTCCGGCACCTGGAGTGGCTGTTGCGCGAAACCGGACTTGGGCTGGATGGGTTGGACCTGTTCACGGTGGCGGCAGGCCCGGGGTCGTTTACCGGCCTCCGGGTGGGACTGGCGGCGGTGAAGGGCTGGGCCGAGGTCTACCGGAAACCGGTGGCCGCCATCAGTGCGCTGGAAGCCGTGGCCGCGCAGGCACGTACTGCCGAACAGCTCCTGGTGCCGGTGGTGGACGCGCGGCGCGGGCAGGTTTATGCGGGTCTCTATGAACGGGACGAGCATGGCCTGGTGCGGCGGGGCGATGAAGTGGTGATGACCCTGCCGGAATTTCTTCACGAGCTGGCGACACGGGTCGAGGAC
>JAIMBE010000060.1 GCA_023511565.1 Bacillota bacterium | reverse complement strand
GGTATGGCGTGGAGATGTGGCTGGTCATCTGCCGGGAGTACAACGAGGACCCGGTGTTCTTTTCGCTGGTTTCGCCGACCACTTTCGCTGCGCGGCGGCGCACGATCTATGTTTTCTACGACCGCGGTCCCGAGCAAGGGGTGGAACGGCTGGCGCTGGGCGGCAGCTCGCAGGGCGGACTCTACCAGGTCTACCGCGACCCCGAGGTCGAGGACCGCGAACTGTGGGGCCAAGGGCAGTGGTCGCTGCTGCGCAAGGTCATCGAAGAACGCAATCCAAAGACGATTGCCGTCAACATCTCACACACGCACGCCTTCAGCGATGGTCTTTCGGCCGGGGAACGCGAACAACTGGAAGACGGGCTCGGGCCGAAATGGACGGCACGGCTGGTGCGTGCCGAAGGACTGCCGCTCGACTACATCGCCATCCGTCTACCGGAGATGTTGCCCGTCTACCGGCAGATGATGACCGTCGTGCACAGCCTGCTCCAGCGGGCCTTTTCGAGCGAAGTGATCACCCCGGGCCGAACCACCAATACGGACGTGGTCTGGTGGTTGCGACAGCAGACGCACGATCTGGGCTTCGGCACCTGGTTTCATCCGACCGTGCGGGTGCAGCGGCAAGGGTTGGCGCCGGATTCACCCATCGCGCAAACCGCCGACGTGGTCATCGAACGGGGCGATGTGCTGCATGTGGACTACGGACTGGTGTTCATGGGTTTGGCGACCGACACGCAACATATGGGGTACGTGCTCCGCGCGGGAGAAACCGAACCGCCGGCCGGCATCCGCCAGGCCCTGGCCAACACCAACCGCCTCCAGGACTTGCTGCTGGAGCGCATCCGGCCCGGTCGCTCGGGCAATGAAATCCTGCTCGATACGCTGGCCGCCATGCGAGCAGCAGGCATCAACGGTTCGGTGTACACGCACCCGATCGGCGACCACGGGCACGGCGCCGGACCCCTGATTGGCCTGTGGGATCGCCAGATGCCGATTCCCGGAAAAGGAGACGTCCTGGTTTTGCCCGACACGTGGTTTTCCATTGAACTCGCCGCACGCACTCCGGTGCCGGAATGGGGCGGACAGGAGCTCTGGGTCGGCCAGGAAGAAGACGCTGCACTGGTCGGAGAAAAAATCGAATGGGTGCTCCAGCGACAGGTGAAATATCACCTGGTGCGCTGAGTGACCCGTCGGGTAGAATTGAACCCGTGACCCGACATACTCTCCGCCGCGTGCTGCGCGCTGTGCTGGCGCTGGTGGCATTGGCACTGGCCGCCTACGAGTATTCTGCGTCAGGATTGAATGCCCAGGCGGGCCTGTTTCTTTTCCTGGGGATATTCCTGGGGTTCCAGGCGATGACGGGCGCGGGTTGATGACCCGACGGCCCCGCGTGGCAGGGCCTTCCGAGCCGAGCGAACACGGTCGGTCGCTGGCGAGCCCAGGCGGCAAAGCCTGTCGCGGGGCGGGCATGCCGCCCAACGTTGCCTACGCAGCCTGACGACAACCCGGGCCTGCACCCGGCGGCTACGGCTTGTGCAGATACTTCTTCGGCATCCGCACCACAACGCTGTAGAGCGGGTCCACCATGTTTGCGATGCGCATCTCGGTGAGCTGCGAAACGGTCTGGTAGGCATCCCACTTGTCGAAGCCGTAGTCCGCCACCAGCCATTCGATCATCTCCACGGCAGCGATGCGCAGGGCGTTGTCCAGCGGCCGGGCGCTGCCCACAACCATGATGTGCGTTTCATTCTCCAGCCGCGGCCAGGCGATGCGCTTGCCTTTGATGAGGTCGAACTGGAAGGTGACCTCGGCGGTGCTTTCCAGACCGGAGCCGCAGATTTCGGCGTCGCCCTGCAGAGCGTGGAAATCCCCGAAATAGAACAGTGCGCCCTCGTGGAAGATGGGGAGATAGACGGTCACGCCTTCGGTGACGTCCGCGGCGTCCATGTTGCCACCGAAGTTGCCGGGCCAGAGTCCGCCAAAGGCTTCTGCGCCTTCGGGTGCCACCGCCACGCGACCGAGCATGGGCCGCAGCGGCACCTCCAGGCGACGCGCACTGGTGGGAAGATCCAGAATTCCCAGATTGCGCTGCCGATCCAACCGCCAGACGTAGCGCCGCGCAGGAATCGGGTCGTTCAGCACGCGGGTGTACCGGTCGCCTGCGACGGCACTGATGAATCCCGGTGTGTGGGTCGAGACGGCCGTATCGCGGTTCGGCCGCAACCGCAGAATCTTCACGACCAGCGTGTCGTCCGGCGTGGCGCCTTCGATGTAGAACGGGCCGACTTCCCCGGGCCAGGCGCCGCCGGGGACTTCATAGTAGCCACCCGAGAGGGTCTGCGTTTCGACCACGTCGCCCGGCTGCAGGCGCAGCACCGGCTCGCGCACGGCAAACGTGGGCACGCCCGATCCCGGAGGCGGCTCGTACCGCTTCACCGGACGCTGCCCGGAGTCCAGTCCGGGAGCCAACAGAGTTGCCCAGACCACAAAGCACAACGTTTGCAAGGGAGCCCTTCTCAGAAGCATTCGTTCACCTCATTGTGGATTTGCCCGCTTATATCACAGGGGAGCGAGAGGCGGAACCCATCGGCCGCACTGCGGTCAGGGACGCACGGGGCTGTGGCCCGGCTGACTCCAATCGAAGCGGAAGATGAAGACCCGCCCGCTGGGCTCCGAGAACTGGTGGAGGAGCTGGAGCTCCGGCGGCCGAGTGTCGGGTTGCACCAGCTGTTGCAGCTGGGGGCGCAGATGGGTGAGCTCGAACTCCGTGGCGACCAGATAGTCGGCCTGGTGCCGGCGCGCATAGTCGCGCACCGGCTCCCACGTGGCATTGGGAAAGGGGACGCGCACGCGCGCCGCATAGAGGCCAACCGCCGTCTCGCGCGTCATGACGCGTGCCGCGGGAAGCGAATTCTGTTTCAACCACGACGCCGCTTTCTTGTAACCCAGGAAAAGCTCGTTGCGGTGGTTCGCAACCAAGCTCAGCGAGATGAGCAAAAAATAGAAAATCACGAAGGCCGCTGGTGTCAAGCGCCGCAAGGTTTCCGGCCACATCTTGCGCCCGGCAGTTGCTCCGCAAAGAAGAGCGGTCTGTTGCACGCGGGCACCCAGCACGACCGCACCGTGGGCTGTCCAGATCAACAACAAAGGAAATACCGGGGCGTAGAAGCGCAGCACCAAACGAAACAGCAAAAGCCCTGCCAGCGGAAGCAGCCAGGCCAGCAGGAAACCCTCGCGCCACAACCGGACCCGATCCCACGCTTCCCCGAACAGCCCCAGCCCCAACAACGGTAACAGACCGAACCAGAAGACGTGCCATTCAAACAGCAGAGCCGGCAGATCGCTGACGTTGCGCATCAGCCGCTTCAGAGCCTGCGCCGGGTCGGCCCCCAGCACCTGATGCAGCCCGGCGGCCTGCTGGAACCGTTCTTGAGAGAACCAGTACACTTCCTGCTGGGCAGAATCCAAGCGGCTGGTCAACCAGTCGTACCCTTTCCCGGTTTGCCCGAGTTCCCCGCCCAGCTCCCAGGAAAGCGAACCCTTGCCACTGAACGTCCAGGTTCCCGTCTGCTGTTTCAGGTAGAGCAGATAGGGCGCTGCAAAAAGCAGAAAGAGAACGGCAAAACCTGCCAGCCGGTGCAGGCGAAAGCCGAGCGCCTGTCCCCGGGCCGGCCAAATCAGCACGAGCAGGCTTCCCACCACAAAATAGCCCAGGCCTTCGGGCCGCGTCAGGTACGCCAGACCGAGCAGGCCTCCGGCCACAGCCAGCCAGCGGCCTTGGTGATTTTCCAACCCGGCCAGAAGCACTGCGGCGGCGGCATAGAGCAGAAACAGGAAAAGCGGCTCGGACATGCTGCCCCAGTAGAGAACACTGATGCTCAGGGCTGGGAACAACATCACAAACACTGCGGCCACCCAGGCGGTCGCGATGCCGTAGAGGCGCCGGGCGAGCAGAAAAACGGGCACGACCAGAAGCCCACCAAACAACGCGTAGGGTAGATTGCTGGCCCACTCCCAGCTGCCGGTGAGCCGGTAGAAGAGACCGGCCACGACTGGATAGAGCGGAGGAAAATGGAGATCTGGCGTCAGCCAGCTCGAGTAACCCCGCCCCGAGAGAAAATTCACGCCCAGCAACAGATAGATCGGCTCGTCGTAGTGAAGCACGCGGGGCAGAACAGCCGCCAGAAGCAGGCGGAAGACAACCGCCAGCGCCGCCAGCCACAACCAGGCGGCCAGCGACACGCGCCGACGTCGGAGGGCCGCGACGGTACCCCGAAACATTCAGAACCCCTTCCCCTTGCCCGCCGTATTGTATCGAAAAGTTATACAACTAAAAAGGAAATCCTGGAAGGGGGACAACTCCGCTCAGCCAGTCCACCCGAGCCGGAGCCGCTTCAGGCCAGGACGATTTTTTCGCGGTGTTCGGTGACGTGACGCGTTGCGTTGCGAGTATCGACCACCAGTTGGGCGTGTCGCACGACAAAGGCGAAGTCGTAGCAGGAGTGATCCGTGACGATCAGCACGCCATCGTAACGGGCCAGCCGCTCGGGGTCGAGCTCCACCGATTTCATCCCGGAGAAGTCGTAGTGCCGCATCGCGTGGAGTTCGGGCACGTACGGATCGTTGTAGTCCACCTGCGCGCCGCGCTGCTGGAGCAGTTGCAGAATCTTCAGCGCCGGGGATTCGCGCATGTCGTCCACATCCTTTTTGTACGCGACGCCGAGCAGCAGAAGCTTCGATCCGTTCAGGGATTTGTGTCGCACATTCAGAGCCTGCGCCATGGTTTCGACCACGTGGTAGGGCATGGAGACGTTGATCTCGCCGGCCAGCTCGATGAACCGCGTGGTGAAGTCATATTCCCGCGCCTTCCAGGACAGGTAGAACGGGTCCACTGGGATGCAGTGCCCGCCCAGACCGGGACCAGGATAGAACGGCATGTAGCCGAACGGCTTGGTCGCGGCGCTTTCGATCACTTCCCAGATGTTGATGCCCATGCGCTGGCAGAGCAGCTTCAGTTCGTTGACCAGCGCAATGTTCACCGAGCGGAAGATGTTTTCAAGCAGCTTGATCATCTCTGCAGTGCTGGTTGAGCTGACAGGAACGACCCGGGTGACAATCTGCCCGTAGAGATGTTCCACCGCCCGCCGGCTCGGGGGATTCACACCGGCGACCACTTTGGGGATCTGTGCCAGCGAGTACTGTTTGTTGCCCGGGTCTTCCCGTTCCGGTGAAAAGGCGAGATAGAAATCGGTCGCCACATCTTCTGCAGAGGAGATGGGGCAGCGCAATCCGCTGCGCTCCAGAATCGGCAGCACCAGCTCTTCTGTCGTTCCCGGATAGGTGGTCGATTCCAGCACGACCAGTTGTCCGCGTTGCAGGTTCTGCGCGATCATGTGGACCGTCTGCTCCACGTAGCTCAGATCCGGCTCGCGGTGCTCATCGAGCGGGGTCGGCACGCAGATCAGGATGGCGTCCATTTCGCGGAGCCGGCAAAACTCCCCGCTGGCCTGGAAGTGCTGGCTGGCCACCTGGTGTTGGATTTTTTCCGCCGGGATGTGGCGCAGGTAACTCTGTCCCGCGTTCAGTTTCGCCACTTTCTTTGGATCGGTGTCGAAGCCCGTGACCCGATGACCGGCTTCGGCAAAGCGGAGCGCCAGCGGCAGGCCCACATAGCCGCAACCCATGACCCCGATGCGAAGATTGCGTTGAGCAAACACAGCCGGCTGGTGTGTGAGCCTTTCTGTAGTTGTCTGGGGCGGTGTCATGGGCGTCGCGTCGAGTTGCATCCTCACGTACTGCCGGGTCATCTTAAGCGACCGCTTCGCACCCTGCAACTGTTCAGGGGCCCCGCGTTGTCTAGACTGCCGGTGGCTGCTGCGCGACTCCGAGGGCCGGAAGGACTTGTGGAACACGGGCTGCACGCCGGCTGAGGTCGACAGCCCCATGCGCACGAACCGGTGCACCCGGCGCCTGACGCAGCCGGAGCAAGTCCGTTCCACAGGGCCGTCGCAACGAAGAGCGACTGGTCGCCCCGGTGGATCTCCTCCCCCTGACGCGCCGCCCACTGCGTTCCTTGCGCCAACGCGCGGGCCGATCAGCCGCCATCGCGCCGGGCTCAGGAGTCGGAACACGGTCGGAAAGGACAGCGAACCGCCCGACGCTGTGGAGTGGAACGCAGCGACGCGCAAACAGGACCCTGGCTGCGTGTCCGGGAAACTGGCCCTCAGCTATCGGTTTTTGCCGAAAAATCTCCGCCACCTCCGGCCTACTCCACCGTGACCGATTTTGCCAGGTTCCGGGGCTGATCGACATCACAGCCCCGCAGCACGGCGATGTGGTAGGCGAACAGTTGCAGAGGAATCACTTCGAGCAACGGGAGCACAAATTCACTGGCCGAGGGAATCTCCAGCACAGCCTCGGCACACTTGCGGGCTTCCCTGTCGCCTTCGTTCACCACCGCGATCACGCGTCCCTGGCGTGCGCGGACTTCTTCCATATTGCTCAGGGTTTTCTGATAGAGCAACTCACTGGCGACCTGGCCGGGCTCACAGGTCGCCAGGAAAACAACCGGAAGCTGATCGTCAATCAGGGCATTCGGCCCGTGCTTCATTTCGCCCGCCGGATAGCCTTCTGCATGGATGTAGGAAATCTCCTTCAGCTTCAACGCCCCCTCGAGCGCGATCGGGAAATGAATCCCGCGGCCCAGATAGAGGCAGTCCCGGGCGCGGTAGAAGCGCCGCGCGAGCGCTTCGACGTCCGGGTCGCGTTCCAGAACCTGCTCGATCCGCGCGGGAAGCGCAGCCAGAGAAGCGAAGAGCGTCTGGGCCCGAGCCTCCGATAAACGGCTGCGGCGTTGCGCCAGATCCAGCGCGAGCAGCAGCAGCGCGGTGAGTTGCGCCGAAAACGTTTTCGTTGCTGCGACGCCGATCTCTGGCCCCGCTCGCGTGAGCAGCGTCGCATCGCTTTCGCGCGCCAGCGTACTGCCGGGGACATTGGTGATCGCCAGCGTGGTCGCGCCCTGGCGGCGCGCTTGGTGGGCTGCGGCCAGTGTGTCGGCCGTCTCGCCGGATTGGCTGACCAGCACCGTCAGGGTCTGCGCATCCAGCACCGGATTCCGGTAGCGATACTCCGAACCGTAGTCCACTTCCACGGGAATCCGCGCGAGCGTTTCGACCATCCATTTGCCCGCCATCGCGGCGTGAAGTGAGGTGCCGCACGCCACCAGGTGAATCCGCTGCCAGCGGTCCACCCGGTCGCGCAGCCCGTCCAGCTCCGCGAGGGCAACGCGTTGCTTCTGCCAATCCACTCGGCTGCGGAGTGTTTCACGAATGGCGATGGGTTGCTCGTAGATTTCTTTGAGCATGAAATGCCGAAAGCCGTTCTTTTCCGCGTGTGCGGCATCCCAGGTGACCGTCTGCGGTTTTGGCCGGCGCGGTGTCCCATCGAAACCGGTGACGCAGATTCCCGTGCGACGAAGCACAGCCACCTCGCCATCCGCAAGGTAGATGACCTGGCGCGTGTACGGCAGAATCGGCAGCACATCCGAGGCGACAAAATACTCCTGCTCGCCCAGGCCGAGCACCACGGGCGCGCCCCAGCGGGCCGCGACAATGGTTTCGGGGTCGTCGCGCGAAATCACCGCCAAGGCAAACGAACCGCGCAACTGTCCCACGACCGCTCGAACCGCCGCCGCCAGGTCCCCGCCTAGATGCTCTTCGATCAGGTGCGCCACCACCTCGCTATCGGTCTCGCCCCGGAGGCTATGCCCGGCAGCGAGCAGGCGTTGCTTCAACTCGGCGTAATTCTCAATGATCCCGTTATGCACCAGAGCCAACCGTCCGGAACAATCCGTATGGGGATGGGCATTGCGCTCACTGGGCGGACCGTGGGTGGCCCAGCGCGTGTGGCCCAAGCCGTAGGTCCCATGCAGGGGGGAAGCGCAAAGGGCACGTTCGAGATTGGCCAGCTTGCCTGAAGCGCGGCGCAGACACAGGCCGTTGCCATTCCCGCCGACCGCTATGCCAGCTGAGTCATAACCCCGGTACTCGAGCCGCTTAAGCCCCTCCAAAAGCAACGGCACCAAGGGGCGTGATCCTACATATCCCACAATCCCGCACATATGTGCACCTAGCGCCGCTTCATAGCACTGCAACTCTTAATCCAAAGGAAAAGGCAAGATGACAAGCCGTGCGAAAATACAACGCTAACAATTACAATGACTTAGCAATAGAACTGGGAATGCCCAAGGCAAGGAGAGGAAAAGATTTCCACAACTGTCCCAAACGTTTTCCCTCTCAGGGCTAGCTGATGCTGACGCAGCTTGCCCGCTCGGGATACCGTCGGGCGCCCGCGAAGGGTTTGCGTTGGAGCGCGCAGCGCCAATCAGCCTAGCTTCGATCCCTGCGCATCTGGAGGATTTGTCCTGTTCTGGGAGGCTCCCTGTCGGTTGCGGCGCCGCGGATGAACACTGGCACAGGACGGCCTCTGAACTTTTCGACCGGCTCCGGGCTACCCCTTGGTTTTCGCGGAAGTCATTGGCACCACAGGGAAAATGAACCCTACGAATCCCCTGCGAAAAGCCGCCGGGCCAACTCCTCAACACAGCGTTGCAGATCTTGGCAGACGCGCCGCAGATCGGCTTCGTCTCCCAAATACGGGTCAGGAATTTCTGCGTCCTTCGGGGCAGGCTCGACGTATTCTCGCAGCAGCCAGACTTTTCCCCGCGCATTTGGGAAACGAGTCAGCAGCTCGGCCTCGTTGTGATAATCCATGACCAGCAGCAGGTCGTTTTCTTCCACCATCGCCGGTGTCAAGGGCGTGGCCCGATGGTCATCCAGACAGATGCCAAATTGCGGCGCCAGTGCCCGGGCACGCGGATCGGCTTCTCGCGCCGGGCGGGCCCGCAACCCTGCGGAAGCAACACGAATCTCCGCACGGCGGTGGGCAAGCTGCTTTCGCAGCAGAGCCGCAGCAAACGGGCTGCGAATGATGTTGCCGTGACAGACGAAAACCAGACTGTGCACCGGCGCAGTGGAAGGCACCGTACTCCAGCGGCGGCCGGCACAAGCCCGTGCCCATCGTTGGCGAAGGTGGATGATCCCCGCCCGAAACCCCAGATCATGACCAATCTGCACAACACGACGCAACCGCTGCGGCAACAGCCGCCGCAGCCACCGTCGGGCGGGCGTGCCCGGCCCCCCGCTCTGCGGGACATTCGCATCGGCCCACTGTCCCATCAGTATCCCTCTGGCTCAGCCGACCTGCTGGACACGAGAGCAAGTGCCCGCTCTTGTTCGAGGTTGCGCAGCCGCGCCAGATCGCCGACGAGCACAAAACCCACTACCCCACCGGCGACAATCAACACGGCCCCAAGCCATAGACGACCGGCCAGCAGCGGCTGCTCGAGCAGGAGCGCGGTCAGAACCTCCGGCACAACCGCCAGACCCAGTGCACCCACGCCCAAGACCACGACGCGCCGCGCCCAGCTCCAGGCGGCAGTCGCCATTCCCAGCAGCAACCCAGTCGGCACGAACAAAATCAACAGACTCAGAGCGTCGAATTCCCGGATCCGGTAGGGTGAAACAAAAAAGACCCGACTGAGCAGCGCCGCACCGGGGCGTATCCGCAGATTCAGTTCGGCATCGGAGCGAACGCCGTTGACCCAAGCGCGCACGCGGGCCCCGTCGAAGGTCATCAGCAGGTGAACCGGCTGGAGCGTCGCGAAGGCCTCGCGAAGGTGCAGTTCGGAAACCGTAGCGTTCGGCCCGGTGAGCGGCGTGCGGACACGAAGGGTCACGTGGCTGCCGAATTGACCCAGGGTGAAGTTCCGTTCAACGGTGTTCAGCGACAGGCTGACGATGCGGGCGGGACCGAACTGGTCGAGCCGCTCCGGCGCGCAGAGCACGGCCAGCGTGAACTGATTGGTCCGTCGGACTCGCTCGGTGAGCACGGCGGCCGGCTCCGCCGTCTGCAACCAGCCTTCCTGGGAGAGCAAAACAGCGCTCTCGTGTACCCGTGGTGAAGTCGTCCCCCGCCACCGGAGCGGAGGCAAGACACCGGAGACCTGGCCCGTGGGGATTTCCGGAGCGAAGACATAGGAGCCGAGAAAAGCGGGGCCGGCGACCGCCGCCAGGCCTTGACGTATCACCGGCTCGACCTGTTTAGGGTCGATGGCGCGATCCGCGAATTCGACCCGCCAGATGCGTCCGTACCAGGCTCGGCTGCCGTCCGCCTCGTTGCCGAGCATGAGCGAATAGCTTGGGTCCCAAGTCCAGGTGCTGCGGCCGCTCCACGGATACAACAGCATCAGAACCGAACTCACTGCAAAGAGATAGGTCAGGCTGAGCCGTAACAGCGTTGTGGGTACCCAAGCGCCGACGAGTCGCCGTGCCCGTGCCTCGAGCCAATCGAACACGGGCCGCGGCCCCCACCACGCACACAGCGCTCCGAGCAGAGCGCCGACCGTGTTCGCCACCAGATCCAGCAAAGAAGTCAGCCGCCCGGGCAGGAAAAGCTGCAGGAGTTCGCAGACGGCGGAGAGTCCGCTGCCGAGAACGCCCACGGCTGCCAGGCGAACCCGGTGACGATACCGGTCCCGCAACCCCATCCAGGCTCCAAAGCCAAAAGGAAAAAACAGAATCACATTTGCGAGAAGACCCAACCAATCCCAGCCCCCCATCGAAAAACGGGATTCGAATTGCCGGACAGTCTGTGCCGGATCGTAGGGTTGAAAGGAAAATGGCAGCAACGTGGCAAGCAGGATGATCAGGATTGCGCAGCAGAGCAGAGTTCGCTCCAAGGGAAGTCGCCCAGGTTGGGGAGTTGCGTCCATGTTGCGCACGTTGCCCCGGTCAGGGGACATCCGGCATGTCCAACGGCCCGGGAGGAACTAGGGCAGCGAGCGCTGCTGATAGCACAGGAGGATCAAATCAGCGCGACGCCGCACGCCAAATTTGGCCAACAGATTGGACACGTGAAACTTCACGGTTCGCTCGGAAATGAACAGTTTGGCGGCAATCTCCTTGTTGGCCAGATTTTCCAGCAGACAATCGAGCACCTGCCGCTCCCGCTGGCTCAGGTGGCCGGCCGTCAAGGTTCGGCCACGGCCACTCGCGCTGTTCAAAATACCCTCGACAAAACGGGAGAGCAGACTCCGCGGAACCCAATAGCCGCCGTCGGCGACTGCCCGCAGGGCCCGACTGAGCTGTTCGCGCAGGTCGCGATAGGTCAGCAATCCCTTTGCGCCCTGGCGCAGAAACGGAAACGTATTCGCGTCACTCAATTTTTCGGCCAGGACCACCACGCGGGCTTTCGGATGTCTCTCCAGAATCTCCCCTAACAACGTAGAGGTGAACTGGTGCGGTCCGCTGCCCTCAAGAACGTACACCTTGGCGCGCGGCAACGAAATCCGGCGCAGCTCGCCCTGCAAGGACTGCAGGCGCACGCCGCGCAACTGAACACCGTCCTGTGCCAGCAACTGCTGGATTTCCTCCCAGAGAAGCGGATGGGAGTAAATCACGCAGACAGAAAAGCGCCGCGATTTGGATTTGGCACTCACCCTCTGCCAAGATACTGAATTCGCACCAGACGGGCAAGCCTGCTGAACGCCGTGTTGCCATCCCGGCGCTAGGCGCCGGCCGGCTGGAGCCAGCGACTGCCGAGACCCCTCCCACAAGGCCCAATCAAGGCAGGCAGCGAACAATGTGCGGCCCGATGCGGTTGGTGACGGCCAGCGGCAGCTTCTGCCACAAACGGATTGCGAGCCGGTAGCGGGGATTTTCCGGGTTCAGTTCGGGCAGCGGCTGGCCGGCGCGAGTCCAGTACGACCAGTAGAGCGGCTGCTCCGTGGTCCCCCACTGCTTTTTGAAGCGGTAGGTCCCCGAGCCGATCGTCGAGCGACCGAAGTCAAACCAGCGATATCCGCGTCGGCCCATCTCGGCCAGGAGGCTCCAGTAGAGGAACATGTTCGGCTTCATGTGCAAGTAGCCGTAGAGGGAAGCACTCCAACCGGCCTCGACCGTATCCCGAAAGGCAGTGAGAAACGAGCCGGCGATGGGCGTGCCCTTGTGCCGGACCACGCAGATGAAGCTGTCGTGCGGGAAGACGGCCAGCATGTGTTCGAAAAAGCGGCGGCTGTAGACGGGGGTGCCGAGATCGCGCATGTTCCGGCCGAACACGCCGTAGAAGGCATCCAACAGTTCCCGGCCGCCCAATTCGGCCTGCAGGCCATATGACGTGGATTTGCGGATGTCGGTCCGCACCTTGTGGGGCAGCGCAGCAAACATCTGCTCGACATCGGGTTGCAGCGCACGGAGCAGAGCCACCTTGTGGGTCCGAGTGGGCAGGTTCCAGCCCGGCTCTGTACGCTGGCGCAGCTCGAGGTGCTGAACGCCGAGCTCCTCCGCCAGGCCAATGGCCGCCTGCAGCAACGACTGCTCCGCAGCAGAATCGCTCGCCACAATCCCCCCGCCGTTCAGAAACGGCAGCGAGGTCAGAAAACTTCCGAACAGCAGGCTTTTCTGCCAGACGAGCGGAAGGACGCCGGTCACCTGTCCCCCGTCGCGCGCCATCAGGTAATAGGTCGGCCAGCGAAAGGCTTGCTCAATCACCTGTTTCCAACCCCAGCGATGGTAGCAGGTGGCCGCCGCCTCGCGATGAACAAACTCCTCCCAGGCGTGTCCCAACCCGGGCTGCACCACGCGGACGATCTCGGGCCGGGCCGGGGTTGCCATTCGCTGCTCAGCAGTCCTGGTCAACATGGAGACTCGGAAAAAGCCCATCATCCGCGCGGACCTTCACTCGGCACCGGTGCGGGCCGGTTCCCGGCAACGGGCTTACGTCGTACGCGGAGGGTGAAACGCAACGCTTTTGCGAAAGTCACCAAGGGACGGAACAGCACGCGCGCCAGCTCATGCAGTGCGGCCCAGAGCAGCCGCGGGTAGCTCAGCTTTCGACCGAGCGCGCGCATCTGCGACCGATGGTAGTTCCAGAAGGAGCGATCCCGGAAATAAAAAAGGTTCTGCCCAAGATAGAAGTAATAGGCACGGGTCCAGCGCCGTTCGCATTCCGCCTGTTCGGCCGGCGTCAGAAAGAACGAGCCGTGGGCCCGCAGAATCTGCAGCATTTCAGGAAGATTCGTGCCGCGAAACGCCAGCGACGAAGTCAGCGAATCCGGACGCGGGCGCTCGCGCGTCAACACTTGATGCACAAACGCGAAATCACTGTGTCGAAGCAGGTAGTAGAACGACTCCATGTCGGTCAGACCGGGTAGGTCCTGGAAGAACGGATCCCGGCTGCGCACCAAGTCTGCGCGCATGAGTACCGAGGAGGGGGAACCGAACACGTACGGCCCACCCAAAAGGGTCTCACGCACAATTTTTCGTCCGGGGATGTAGTGGCTCGGGAAGGGCAACCCATCATTGTTCACCACCGTCCCGGACAGCCGATACGCACCCACCAGCCCAACCCCGGGGTGGGCCTCAGCCATCCGAACCATCTGCTGCAAACAATCCGGGAAGAGGCAGTCATCCGCAAAGATCATCTTCACATACTGGCTGCTCGGGGAGATCTGTCGCAACGCATGATTCCAGTTCTGGATCGCGGGCAGAAATTCTGTGTTTTCAATCAATCGGAGTCGTCGATCCTTTTCTGCATAGCGACGAGCAATCGTGGCGGAACGATCCGTGCTGCAATTGTTCACCAGTACGTACTCAAAATTCCCGTAGGTTTGCTCGAGAACGCTCTCGACACACTCGGCCAGGAACCGTTCGGCGTTGTAGAACGGCGTCACCACGCTGACCAATGGGTCGGCTACCCGACTCATTCGATTCCCCAAGATGGGCTCAACTCGTCGTCAGAGCGCTTCCGCTCATCGAATCAACAAGAGCTGGGCTCCTACCAAACCCGAGTACGAGTTCCCATCACTTAGTGTGCAACTTGCTTGCCATGAACAGTCAGACTGATAACTCGGTTCGGAGCCTTCCTGGGAAATGGCGGCCTTGCCCTGAGCTGCCCCACAAACGTATGTCTTCTATTTGCATTGTATTAGACTGATACCGTCAATCCGGCACCAAAAGTTTGCCTTGTACCGAGACCGGGATGTCTCCAAAGAATGGAAATCGGGTTCTTCGAAAGGGAAATTAGTTTCCACTAGATAGGAACGGAGATCCATCGGAAAAGATCTTCTAAAACGCAAGAAGAAAATTAAGTTGTTTGTTTTTAATAAGATGAAATGGAGGCCAATTTTTCTTTCTGGCAGCGAACTTGCGGAGCCTTGCAGGTTGCAGAGAACCGGAGAACTGTACAACTGAGGGAGAGATGGAATTTTTGCGGGGAACGGGAAGAACAGCTCAGCCGGCAATAGGCCGCAAGATGTCTCCTGGCACGGTGGTAGAAAGCCTTTCGTATGGCGGCCATTCGATTCGGCGCCCGACTCTGCTGCAACCTTCCAAAGGTTGGGCTGCTCTGAAGCTGGCCGAGGTGTGGGAGTACCGCGAACTGCTCTATTTCCTCACCTGGCGGGACATCCTGGTGCGATACAAGCAAACCGTGCTGGGGGCAGCCTGGGCCATCCTGCAGCCTTTGCTGGCCATGGTGATCTTCACCGTGTTTTTCGGACGGCTGGCCAAAATCCCTTCCGGGGGTGTGCCTTACTCCCTGTTCAGTTACGCGGGCCTGGTGCTGTGGATGTTTTTTGCCAACGGGCTGTCGCAGGGATCGAACAGCTTGATCACCAACCCCGAGCTGGTGAAGAAGGTGTACTTCCCGCGGATGGTGCTGCCCACGGCGACCGTCCTTTCCGGACTGGTGGACTTTCTGCTGGCGTTTTTGCTGTTGATCGGGATGATGGTTTGGCACCAGCAATTTCCTACGGTGAATCTGATCTGGGCGCCGGTGTTTGTGTTCCTGGCCCTGGGGACGTGCCTCGGGGTCACGTACTGGATGTCGGCGATGAACGTCATGTTCCGGGACGTGCGCTATACGATTCCGTTCCTCACGCAGATCTGGATGTTCGGCTCGCCGATTGTGTATCCCTCCTCGATCGTCCCGGAACCGTTGCGTGTGCTGTACGGCTTGAATCCGATGGTGGGGGTTGTGGAGGGCTTTCGCTGGGCGATGCTGGGCACGCCCCGTCCGCCGCTCGGAGTTCTGGCTGTTTCCACGCTGGTGGCGTTTTTGCTGCTGGTGGGTGGCATGTACTATTTCCGGCGCGTCGAAAAAGTTTTTGCCGATCTGGTCTAGGTGAACTATGGGCAATGTGGCCATTCGGCTGGAAAATCTGGGCAAGATGTACCACATAGGGCATGTGAAAGCGCCCTACCGCACGCTGCGGGAAACCATCGTCGAAGCGTGCACCGCTCCAACGCGCCGGATGCGCCAGATGCTCCGCGGGTCGGTGGCGGGAGCGTCCGATCTGCGAGAGCAGTTCTGGGCGCTGAAAGAGGTTTCGTTGGAGGTCAAGCAC
>JAIMBE010000059.1 GCA_023511565.1 Bacillota bacterium | reverse complement strand
GAAACTGGTTCCTGAAACGTCAAAACCCTCCGCAACCCGGAGGGCCCGACCCTTTCAGGTAAATCGGTTGTCGCTCGGCTTTTCTTCCCCGACGCGAAATTGAATTTCACGCCGGAGGAACCGAACGGGTTCTGGCACGTATCATCCGGTTGTCAAAGAGCAGGCCTCCCTGTCCCGCAGGTTGGCTTCTGTGCAATCAGATATTCTAGGCGGAGCTGTTGGTGTTGTCAAGCACGGCGACCAGAGGGCACCGAACCAGCTGGGCGTGACCGCACGACGCCGGCACGATCGCGCTGCTGGAGCTGGTCCGCCGCCAGGCCGATTGCCTGCAGTCCAAACAGCACCAGCGGCACCGCCACACCCACCCGTTCCAGCTCCACAGCAGCATGCCGTCCGCACCGGAGAACACCATGCCCACCGGAAGCTCATTGTCGTCCTCGCCGCACCAACACACCGAGCAGCAGAAACAGCAGCGGCAGCGCCACCTACCGTCGTCACCCGCCATCCTCCGTCCTGACGCCCAGACCGGCGCGGCGCGCACCGCCAACAACGCAGATAGATCCCGTCCAGCACCAAGGCCCGGTAGCACCGCTGGGGAATCGGCGACCTGCGCTTGGGCCTGCTCGAGCACCGCGGCAATGGTCGCCGGCGAAAGCCTCCCGCCTAAAAAGCACCCCACCCAGCTCACCACTTTCCGCTGGCTCAGCCTGCCAACGGTAAGCGCGAACAGTCTCTGGTCCAAACTGTGCCGCTGGTAGCGCTCCAATAACCCGATCTCTTGGCGCCCGCGCAGCCGGGGCACACGCACCTGCAACAGAGTGCCCCACAGCGTGGTCCAGCACTTGCGCACCGTGTAGCCCCAGCGAACACATTCTCCCCTCGTTGCCGGGCCTCGGCGACCCGCCGATCCCGCTCGGCCTCTAACAGCCCCTCGACCGATCGTTGCAACATCTGACGCGCCTGCGCTTCGAGCTGTCGCTAAGCTGTTCCAGCAACTCACCAAGTGCTATTCTTCCGGTCTGGGATCGAGTCATTGGGTGTCTCCTTTCAGCTCTGTGCTCAGGGCTGGCAATTCGGAGACACCATTTCTCTTTTCCATCCTACTTTCTTTCAACAGGAAAGCTTACAGACGGTACGACACCAAACTCCCTGCTTCCTGAATCCTGTCCCCCGTTCTCTGGCGAGCTTGACACCCACACCGAAGCGATCGACGATCTGGACGGTTGGTATTTACACGATTTACGAGAGCTGATTGCACGTGTCCATGCCTTCTGATGCTGCTGCCACAAAACCCTATCCGAAGCGCGACACCGATCTGCCTACTGCTGTCTTTGAAGACCCGAAGCGCAACGTTCGAATTTGCCAAGGGGACTGTGTGCAAATTCTGTCTCAGCTGCCAGAAGACTTCGTGGACGTGATCTTTGCTGATCCGCCTTACTTTTTGTCGAACGACGGCATCACCTGCCATGCCGGCCGCATGGTTATCGTGAACAAGGGCGCTTGGGATCGCTCGCGTGGCCCCGACGCCAACCACGAATTCAACCGTGCCTGGCTGGCCGCCTGCCAGCGCGTGCTCAAGCCAAACGGCACCATCTGGGTCAGCGGCACTCATCATGTGATTCACTCTGTGGGCTTCGCCATGCAGCAGCTCGGTTTTAAATTGCTGAACGAGATCGCCAGGGTCAAGCCAAACCTGCTACCAAACCTGTCCTGTCGCTACTTCAAACACGCAACGGAAACCATCATTTGGGCTGCGAAGAACAGCAAAAGTCGCCACACATTCAACTACCCGCTGATGAGAGAGCTTGCTGGCGGCCGTCAGATGGCGAATGTGTGGACGATACCGCCGCCCAAGCCGTACGAGAAGCGCTTCGGCAAACACCCGACGCAGAAACCTGTCGCGCTGCTTGAGCGCATCTTGTTGGCATCGCCCAACGAAGGCGACCTCATGCTTGACCCGTTTCTTGGCTCCGGCACGACCGCAGTTGTTGCTGCGCGACTCGGAAGGAAATTTATTGGTATCGAGATTGATGAAAAATGCATCCGAATGTTGCTCAGAAGGCTCGAGGAGCTACGAAAAAATCCACGTCTTTTCAAGGTTGGCTGAGACTCGTGCTTAAGAGCCGAAAGATTTCCGCAGCTAAATTCATGAAGGAATTTTTCGAAACCCTTACTCCAGGTGTCATTCCGCGGCAAAATTTCATTGACTGGGCGAAGATCAAAGAGAAATGCAACAAATACCTCGATGTCATCGAGTATTTCGAGTCGCTTCAGGGTAGAAAAGCAAGCGAACTAATTGGAGAACTGCGGGATGGTCTGCTTTCATACGATGAGCCTGGAAGAATCTTGAAGGGGGCTTTTGAACTGCTCGGCCATACAGGTGACTACTACGTCTCCGACAAAGACAATATGGAGATCCACACCCACGCCCAACACATCAAGCAGGGTTCAGAAGAGTCGGCGACATATTGTGCCAAACTCCTGTTTGATCTTGGCCTCCTTAATATGTTGGCTTAAGGAAGCGTCAGGGCATCATTCATGGGTGTTCAGGTCGGACTGGAGTCAAACAGGCGGAAGAACGTAGGCGGAAAAATGTTTAATCAATGGATCAGGAATCTTTTGGAATCCATATGTGCGCATTTGGATGGGGACTTCGAAGTGAAGCCTGAGATGCGAATCGCTTACAAGAATTCCAGTACGGGCAAGAAAGTAGACTTTGCAATCCTGCACAAAAACAAGGTTAAGCTCGGTGTTGAAGTAAATTTTTACACGACACTCGGGTCGAAACCGACCGAGATCAAACGGGCCTATCAGAATGTGAACAGGGAATTAGCAAAGGTTGGAGTGCAGCTTGTTTGGATCACCGATGGGGCTGGATACTTAAAGATGAGACGTAGCCTAAAAGAAGCTTTCAAAGTTCACCCGAACATATACAACTACCAATTGGCCGTTTCTTATCTCAAAGACGACCTTCTCGACTACTTTTCATGACCCTATTTACGCTCATCATTCCGACCTGCTCCCTGAGAATTAGTCCGGTTGAAATGTAGCTCTTCTGGGGTAAAACAACCAGCCCTGCCGGTGGGGGCTGGAACCAGGAGGAGCGAATGAAGAGGAGTCGTTTCACCGAGGAGCAGAGCGTTGGGGTGTTGAAGGAGGCCGAAGCCGGCGTACCGATGGCGTAGATCACGCGGGGGCTGGGGGTGAACGAGGCGCGGCGGCTGCGGCAGTTGGAGGAAGAGAACAGCCGGCTGAAGCGCATCGTGGCCCAGCAAGCCTTGGACCTCGATGCCTTAAAGACGGTGCTTTCAAAAAAGTGGTAGGCCCGCAGGCGGGGCGAGAAGTGGCGCGCGGCGCGCACCCCTGCTTCCGTCCGCAGCTGCACTTGGTTGTGTTAAATTGCCGCGCGAGATGGAGTGGCTGTGGACAGCGGTGGGGCTCGGAGCGCTTTGGGTAGGCGCGGAGCTGCTCGTGCGCGGTGCGGCACGCTTGGCCGTGTCGTTCGGGCTGAGCCCGCTGTTCATCGGCCTGACCGTGGTGGGCTTCGGTACCTCAACGCCGGAGATGGTGACCAGCGCGGTGGCCTCGGTCTTGGGGCAGCCGGCGGTGGCGCTTGGCAACGTCCTCGGCAGTAACATCGCCAATATCGGCCTCATCCTCGCCTTGGCCGCGCTCATCTTCCCGTTGCGCGCGGCACTCGGCCTGCTTCGCTTCGAAGTCCCGCTGATGCTCCTGGTCAGCGCGGCGGTCTATGCGTTGGCGTGGACGGGCGGGGTTGGAGTGTGGGCTGGCGCCGTGTTGCTGGCAGCGCTGGCAGGGTTTGTCGCCTTGGCGTTGGCCTGGGCGCAGAGCGAACCGGAGGCAATTGCTGCGGAGTACGCGGCCTTTGAGCAGCAGCGCGGGCTGCTGACGCCCGGCTCGCGTACGGCGCAAATCGTTTTCATCCTGGCCGGGCTGGCACTGCTGGTGGCCGGGCGTTTCGGGGTGAGCGAAGCGGCCATCGGCGCCACGCTGGTGGCCGTGGGCACTTCGCTGCCCGAGCTGGCCACCACGCTGGTGGCAGCTGCGCGCCGCCAGGCCGATATCGCCGTCGGGAACATCGTCGGCAGCAACATCTTCAACCTGCTGGGAGTGCTGGGTCTGGCGGCAGTGCTCCGCCCGGTGCCGGTGCCGGTGGCGGTGCGCGACTTCGAGTTTCCGTGGATGCTCGGCTTCGCATTGGCCGCCGTGCTGGTGCTGCGTACCGGGCACCGCATCAGCCGCGTCGAAGGCGCTGTGCTGCTGGCCGCCTACGCCGTCTTCCTCGCCCTCATCCTCCCCTGAACCGGACGCCGAGTGGAAACCGACGTTGCAGGGAATGGACCGCTGGCCGCTTGCCAGCGAATTTTGCGGTACCTTGTGCGGGCAATGGATCTGCTCGGGAAACGCAGGAACCGCGTCCGTGCCGATCCGCAGCGCTTCGTGCTGCGCCGAAGGCACCGACCCGCGCGTGGGGACCGCGCGGCGACGACGTTCAGCGTGCAGTACCGCTCACCGCTTGCGCACGAGGGAACCGATCGCTGTGGCCGACAGTCTCTCGCACCGCCTTCGGCAAGCGCCCGGACAAGCGGCAGCATCGGGCCGCCTTCTCGTCAAGGAGCGGCGGGAAGTGCGTGCCGGCCGCGATGCCCGGTACGGCGGACCGTGTCCTCCCTCTCGTCAGCGGTGGTCAGTTTCCACAGCGAACGGTCGGCCAGCAGGCGGCTGACCAGCGCAACGTGCAGTGCGTGGCCGGCTTTGTGAGCTTCGACGCGCCCGAGCAGCGGCCAGCCGAGCAGCGCTAGGTCGCCAATCAGGTCGAGCGCCTTGTGGCGGACGAATTCGTCCGGAAAACGCAGGCCATCGTTCAGAATGCCGTCGCGGGTGAGCACAATAGCGTTCTGCAACGAACCCCCTCGAATCAAGCCCAGGGCGCGCAACCGTTCGACATCGTCCAGAAAGCCGAAGGTTCGCGCCGGAGCCAGTTCCCGCGCGAACGATTCGCGATGAACGCAAAGCTCAACCTGCTGGGCACCAATGCGCGGATGAGGAAAATCAATGAAGCAGCGGATCGAGAATGTCTCTGCAGGAGCGATGCAGATCCGGCGGCCGTCTTCGGCCACTTCCAGCGGACGCAAAACCTGCAGATAACGTCGCCGCCGGCGCAGACGGCGCAGGCCGGCGCGTGCGAGCAGTTCGATGAAGGGTTGGCTGGAGCCGTCCAGAATGGGCACCTCGATCGCATCCAGTTCCACGATGATGTTGTCAATGCCGCACGCATAGAGGGCAGCGAGCAGATGCTCGGTCGTGGAAATCAATACGCCCCGTTTCATCAGACTGGTGGCGTAGCTGACTCGAGCGACATTCTCGGCACGAGCTTCAATCTGGAAATCATCGAGGTCGGTTCGACGGAAAACGATCCCCGTCCCGGCAGGAGCCGGCACCAGCCGCAACCGTGCCGGCACCGCAGTGTGCAGACCAATGCCCGCAATTTCGACCGGCCGAGCGATTGTGGTTTGATACACCATCCCTCACAAGCTAACGCATTTTTTAGTCCAAATCCTAAAAAAATATATGTCATTTTTTTTCAATAAAATATATGGATGAACTGAGTCAGTTCGTTTCTAGATGTTGTAAAAATACAACATTGAAGGAGCAATTTTGTTGGGCTGTGGACACGGGGCAAGAAAAACGGTTGTGTCGTGGTCGGCGCGAAGTTGCTCGCACAGATCAGGGAACAGAAACGTCGCTGCTTTGCTGTGTGGTTTACCAAGAGCCTTGGGCAGGGAGAGGTTCATCCGGCCCCAGGTTCTGGATCGGCGCGGACGTAACGGGCACCAATGTCGGTCGGTAGTACACATCTACCGGAGCGATTGCCGACGTGCTGAGCCCTGTGTCGAACACATTTGCTGTGCTTCAGCTTGCGGGAAAAGGCCAGGCCCAGAGCGAGAAACCCCGGTGCAGTTTTCCGTACCTTCCATGGCTCGCTCGTTTGAAACGACAAGGATTGCCGAAACACAGTTCCGTTTTCTTGGAAGCAAAACTTCCGATTCCAGCAGGAGCGAGACACGGTATTGGAAAGCTGAAGAACGCGCCTGCGGGGTGGAGCACCTGCGCATTCGCACGGGCGCGAGGTGGCTCGTGCTGGCGGGATTGTTTACAATGGGTGGTTTCACTGCGGCGACGGCGTATCCCAGCTTGCCAGGCGAGCGGTCAGGGGCCGTAGAAATTCCGCGTACGGAGCCCGCATTTGCCGAGATTCCACCTGATTCTGCTGCTTCACGCGCACCAGCCCATCGGCAATTTCGATCCGGTAATCGAACGTGCCTTCGCACAGTGCTACGCGCCGTTCGTGGACGTGTTGTGGCGACGACCGGCAGCGCGACTCGGGCTGCACATCTCCGGCGCACTGCTGGAGTGGATCGAGCAGCACCATCCGGAATATTTCGACCGGCTGCGGGAGTTGGTCCAGCGCAATCAGATCGAATTGATCGGCGGTGGATTCTACGAGCCGATCCTGATCGCGATTCCACCCGAGGATCGTACCGAGCAACTCAGCCGCATGGCGGACTATCTGGAGCGGCACTTCGGGTGCCGGCCGTGCGGGGTCTGGCTGACCGAGCGCGTCTGGGAGCCGCATCTGCCGGCCACATTGGCGGCCGCAGGAGTGCAGTACACCCTGGTGGATGACAGCCACTTCCTGGCCAGCGGTTTCCTTCGCGAGGAACTCTACGGCTACTTTCTGTGCGAGGAGCTGGGTGCGAAGGTTTACGTCTTTGCCGGCTTGCAGCCGCTCCGTTACACCATTCCCTTCCGTGCGGTGCCGGAAACGATTGCGTTTCTGCGCGCAGCGGCCGAGTGTCGTCCTGGCGGATGCGCCGTGATGGGCGATGACTGCGAGAAATTCGGCGTCTGGCCGGGCACCTACGAGCACTGCTATTCGCACGGCTGGCTGGAGCGGTTCTTTCAGGCCCTCGAAGACGAGAGCGACTGGCTGGCGATGGTGACGCCCGGGGAATTTCTGGCCAGCCAGCCACCGCTCGGCCGGGCGGCGCTGCCGGCCGGCTCCTATGTGGAGATGGCCGAGTGGGCTCTGCCCACCCCAGCGCGCCAGGCCTTCCACCGGCTGCAGCAACAGCTCGAGGCGGTTCCCGAGGCCAGAGCCTTCCTGCGCGGCGGCTTCTGGCGGAATTTTCTGACCAAGTACAGTGAAGCGAATCTGCTGCACAAGAAGATGCTCTACGTCTCGGGCCGTGTGCGACAGATGGCGGAGCGCAGGAATGTCCCGGCGGCGCTGCTAGAGTCGGCGCGGAAACACCTGCTGCGCGGACAGTGCAACGACGCCTACTGGCACGGCATCTTCGGCGGACTCTATGCGCCCCACCTGCGCACGGCACTGTGGCGCGAACTGATTCGCGCCGAAACTCTGGCCGACGCCGCCTCGGGCCCATCGCGCTCGACCACGCTGCAGCGCTTCGACTTTGACGTGGACGGCGAAGAAGAGCTCTACTGGGTTTCCGAACCTGGCGCGATGCTGGTGAAACCTTCCGACGGAGGCACCGTGCCGCTGCTCGAGTTCCGTCCCACGGCCGTGCCCCTGGTGAATGCCCTGCAACGGCGTCCCGAGGCCTATCACAGCCGGTTGGCCGAGGCAGGTACGGAAGCGGCCGCGGCGGCCGTTTCGATCCACGAACGGGTGCGTGTGAAGGAAGCGGGGCTGGAACAATATCTGCGCTACGACCGCTGGGCGCGCCACAGCTTCCGGCTGCTGGTATTCGCACCGGAGAAATCGTTTGCGGACTACGCAACGCTCCGGCTGGACGAACGTGCGGCTCTCGCCGGGGGGCGCTTCGCCATTCGCCGGGCCGACCCCGCGGCCATCGTGCTGACCAAACGAGAGTCAACCGCGGAGGAGGCCGCAGCAGCCTTCGAAGCGGAGAAAACTTTTCTGTTCGAACGGTCGGGCGAGGGCTTTCGCGTCCGCTGCGCGATTGCGCTCCGACTGCTCCAGGGTGGTCCGGCGCATCTGTGCGTTGGAATGGAGCTGGTGGTGAATCTGCTGGCGCCGGAGGCCGAAGACCGCTACTTCGAAGTGAACGGCACGCGGTACCCGCTCCGCTGGAGCGGGGTGGTTCCGGCGCCGGAGCTGCGCGCCGTGGATGCCTGGCAGAACGTAGCCCTCACGCTGCGCGCTGAGGGGGCGCGGCAGTTCTGGGTGGCTCCCATCGAGACGGTCTCGGAATCCGAAGAAGGCTTCGAGCGCATCTACCAGGGCTCCCAGATTCTAGCCGTGTGGCCGCTCGAGCTGACTCCCGGAACGACGTGGACAGCGCAGTTGACACTCAGCGTGGGCCCCGCTCGCTGAACTCGCCAGCTCCTTCCGTCAGGGAACGAGGTTTCCCGTTGCGGAACAGACGTCGTCCTTGAAAGCGTCACACCGCGCGCAGCAGGTTCTGCGCAAACGGCCACTCGTGGTCCACCCATTGCTCCACACACACAAACCCGGTCTGCTGGGCCATGGCCACGACTTCCTCCAGGTTGTATTTGTGGGAGCTCTCGGTCCAGATGGTTTCTCCGGCGCGAAACTCCACCCGGACGCCCGCGGCAGGAATGTGAACCCTCTGCGCGACTTCAGAAACCAGATGCATTTCGATGCGCCGCTCGGCTGTCCGGTAGGTTGCGGCATGGCGGAAGCGGCGCAGATTGAAATCCGCGCCGAGTTCCCGGTTGATGCGTCCCAGCAGATTCCGGTTGAACGCTGCCGTGACGCCCAGCGGGTCGTCATAGGCGAGCAGCAGTTGCTCAACAGGTTTTTCCAGGTCAGTAGCCAGCAGGAGCGAGTCTCCCGGCAGCATCAGCTGGCGCACGTCGCGGAGGAACTGCACACCGGCGGTCCGGTCGAAGTTGCCGATGGTGCTGCCCAGAAACAGCACCAGCAGGTGTTCGGCGGGCTGGCGGCGTGCGGCCACTTCACGCAGCCCGTCCAGGTATTCCTTCTCGAGACCCACCAGGCGCAGGGCTGGGATGTCCCCGAGCTCGCGGGCACAACGCGCCAGCGCTGCTGGAGAGATTTCAATCGGGTAGTAGGTGGTCGGCTGGCACGCCGCAAGCACTTCGAGCAACCAGCGGGTCTTTTTGCCACTGCCGCTGCCGAGCTCGACCACCAGGGTCGGTCGTGCGATGCGGTCCAGGAGGTCAACGGCATGGCGGCGAAGCAGGCGTTCGCCGGCTCGCGCCAGACCGTATTCCGGGAGCACGCAGATGACTTCAAACAGCGCCGAGCCGATCTCGTCGTACAGGTAGCGACTGGGCAGCTCCTTCTGTCCCTCGCGGCACAGGCCGGCCCGGACGTCGGCTGCGAACTCTGCCAGGAATCTGCTGTGCGTGCCGTGCGGGTGCATCTCGGTCCTATTCCGTGTTCCGCACGCCGCGAAACGTAGCGTAGACGTAGGGATAGTGTGGCTGAAACCAGTTGCGGAAACTGCGCCGCAACAGGCAGGCCGCCGTTCGCGCCGAGCCGCCTTTCAGGACGTAGTGCTTTCCGTCAAAAAAGTTGGCTGAATAGCCCGGGTAGAACGGATAGCTCTGAAATCCCTCGAACGGTTCGAATCGCGTGGAGGTCCATTCCCAGCCGTTGCCGACCAGGTCCGCAACGCCGAAGGCGCTGTGGCCTGCGGGAAAGGTGCCCACGGGCACAGGGTCCCAGCGCTGAAAATCGAAATTGCCATGCGTCGACGCCGGCGGGGCATCCCCCCACGGATACTCACGCTCCCGGCCCTCCGGCGTACCGTAGGCGGCGCGGTGGAACTGGGCTTCCGTGGGGAGCGCCTTGCCGGCCCACCGACAATAAGCGGAAGCTTCGGCGTGGCTGACGTACACCGGCCAGCCAAGCGGCAACGGAATTTCGTCGAACATGGTGCGCAGGTACCATCGCCCGCGGCGTTCCACCCAAAACGTCGGGTGAGAAATTCCGGCCCGCCGGATCCAGTTCCAATCGTCGTCCATCCAGAACGAGCGTTCCTGATAACCGCCCGCGCGCAGAAACTCGAGGTAGTCGCCGTTCGTGACGTTGAAAGGATCGATCGCAAAGGCAGGGACAGCAACGGTATGCTGTTCGAATTCGTTGTCCCAGCCGAAGCCGTGTTCGGGCGCACGTCGGCGGCCCAGCGTTGCTGTGCCTGCGGGGATCGGCACCATCGGCAAAGGATGCTGAACCAGCCGGTCTACGGAGGGCGGCTGAGCTGCACGCGGCCGGTTTTGCCGGTCCAGCGGAAGCTGGTGGAGCATGTAGGCGAGCGTCTCAGCGTGCAGCAGGCGGTGCTCGATGGCGGCGTGCAATACAGTACCCTCGCGGAGGTATTCCGGGGCCCCGGGCGAGGCCAATGCGCGGACCACTTCCCGGTCCAGCCGTTCGCGTACCTTGCGGTTGTAGGTCTCGATCTGTTCGCGCGCAGGCCAGTCGGAAGGCTGGTCGGTGGGCAGGCTGCCGTCCACCGGATCGATGCCAAAGGCGAACAGCGTGTCGAACTCTTCGTCCATGGCGCCGAGGCCGAGTACCTGCCTGGCCACTAGGTTCCAGTCGAAAGCTTCCAGGTGGCCCAGGTAGAAAATGATGCGATGGCGCTCGGGAATCGGTCGATCGGTCATCGCTTCGGGACGCACCAGCTCGAATAGCTGGTCGGTGTGCGCGCGGGCAGCCTGCCACCGGTTCAGCAGAAGATGGTGCGCAGGGCGCAGAGTCAGGGTCGAACACAAAGGTCACCTCGCAGCGCAGGTCGGTGCCTGCATCAACGCATTAGAGGCGCCGCCGATGAGAAGGTTGCAGCCTTTAGGTCTCCCCAGAATTGGCGAATGCCGCCCGGGGTCCGAAACGACAACCGCGCGGCCAACACAAATCGATGAACGTGAGTCGCGTGAAGGAGCTCTTCTCTATTCTACGGGTTCAAGAATGGCCGTCTACCGATTTTTTGACCGACCACGGAAACCCAGTGAAGTGCAGCACGCTGCAGCTGGGACAACGCGGTTCGGGCAGGACGGATCGCGTGCGTCCCGCCAGGGGGGGCCGAAGCGGGCGCGTTGCCTGGCGCGGACGGCTCTGCTAGATTGACCGGCCAGGACTGATGCCTGCGAAGGAGCGACCCACATGGCCGTGAGCAAAGAACTGCTAGAGATTCTGGTCTGTCCGGAATGCCGCACGCCGGTGAAGCTGACGCCGGACGGGCAAGGGCTGAAGTGTGCGAGCTGCCGTCGCGTCTACCCAATCCGCGATGACATTCCCGTGATGCTGAAAGACGAAGCGAAACTCGAAGCGGAATGATGGCCAAGAAGCAGTTCCGTCGCTGGACAGAACGCGTGGCTCGGCGGCCGTGGTGAACGTTCTCCAGCACAGGTTGGCACGCCTGCTGCATGCCCTGCGCGGGCGGCGTGTGGGTGTGCTCGGCGACGTGATGCTGGACCGGTTTCTATGGGGTACGGCTACGCGACTCTCGCCAGAGGCGGCCGTGCCCGTGGTGGACTTCGTGCAGCAGAGCGACTGTCTGGGTGGAGCCGGCAATGTGGCGGCCAATCTGGCTGCGCTGGGAGCGCGGGTGGAACTGTTCGGCGTGGTGGGGAACGACGAAGCGGGCGCCAGCCTGCTGCGCTGCGTCCGGGGGTTGGGCTTGAACACCCGAGGGTTGCTGACCGATCCCGACCGGCCCACGACCTTGAAGACACGCATCGTTGCGCGGAACCAGCAGGTGGTGCGCGTAGATCGGGAAGTGCGCACGCCCCTGGCGTCGGCGCTGGAAAACCGACTGATTCGCGGCGCCCAATCCGCGCTGCGGCGGCTCGACGCACTGGTCCTTTCCGACTACGACAAAGGCACGGTGACGGAAAACGTGGCCGATCGCGTGCTGGAAGCGGCGCAGCGGCAGGGCGTGCCGGTGTTCGTGAAACCAAAATGGAAGCGGCAGTTCGCCTACCGGGGGGCTACGCTGGTGGTCTGCAACCGGGCCGAGGCCGGTTTTCTGGTGGCGCGTGCGCTGGAAGACGAAGAAGCGCTGCACCAGGCCGGACGAGCCCTGCTCGCGCATTTTGCCTGTCCGGCCGTGGTGATTACGCGGGGCGAGCAGGGCATGGATGTGTTCACGCAAGAGGAACGCGGGCGCTACCATATCCCGGCCATCAGCCGTGACCTGCTCAGCTACCGGAACGTGGGGGAATCCCCGCTGCGGCACCACTCAGCCGGCCGGCAGGTATTCGACGTCACCGGAGCTGGCGATACAGTGCTGGCCACGCTGGCCCTGGCCAGTGCGGCCGGTGCCAGCGTGCATGAGGCGGCACATCTGGCCAACTTGGCCGC
This sequence comes from Bacillota bacterium, assembly GCA_023511565.1. Taxonomy (GTDB): domain Bacteria; phylum Acidobacteriota; class Terriglobia; order Acidiferrales; family UBA7541; genus DSGC01. The sequence goes on along the minus strand of JAIMBE010000059.1, from coordinate 3,607 downwards.
CGGCATTGTGGTCGGCAAGCTGGGCACGGCCACGGTCACGCGGGGGGAGTTGCGCGCGCTGCTGCGAGAGCTGCGGAGCTAAAAGTTGGGTGCGAAGCCGAGCGATTGATTCCGGCGGTCCACCCACAAGCGCACTTCGCGGATGCGGGCCAGTTTTTCGGTCTCCCGATTTTCCGGGAACGGCGCATCCGGGCTGACCTCGACGGTGACGATCACACCCGAGGCCCCGTCGATCCGACTGGCGTAGGTGATCCGGTAGCTGCGCACCGGGCCGTAGTAGCCTTCCGGGCCCCAGTCCTCCAGGAAATCCTGAAAGGTGTAGGTTTCGACGGGCTTCCAGAGCCGGTAGGCCTGCTCGAAATTTCCGGCGACGACCGTATCCAGGAAGTTTTTGACCATCCGCTTTTCCGGTTCGAAGCGGAACAGGTACCAGAGCCCGACGGCGAGCAGAATCAGAAAGATGAGCGCCGAAACGATGTACCGGCGAAGTCTGGACCTCGGTTCTTCAGCCGTGGAATCCAGAACGCCCACGGATTCCTCCTGGTACGCGGAGCAGCAGAACCAGCCCGCGCCCACCACCTGCAGACGCTAACAGAGTTGCCCGGCCGAAGCAAATCGAACGGCGCGGCAGTTCAGGCCTCGAGGGCGCCGCCGGCGCCGGCCGGCAGTTCGATCGAGTATTTCGTGCGCGTCTTTTCGCGGTGCTCTTCCAGCGCCAGCGCGATCAGGCGGTCAATCAGCCTGGGGTAGGGCAGGCCGCTGGCTTCCCACAGTTTCGGGTACATGCTGATCGAAGTGAAGCCGGGGATCGTGTTGATTTCGTTCACGTAGATTTTTCCGGTGCGCCGTTCCAGGAAAAAATCGACGCGAGCCATGCCGCGGCATTCGAGCACGTGGAAGGCGCGCACCGCGAGCTGTTGGAAGGTGCGCACCTGGGTGCGCGTGAGCGGAGCGGGAATCAGCAACCGCGTGCCTTCTTCGAGATATTTCGCGGTGTAGTCGTAGAATTCGCGGTGGGGCACAATTTCGCCCGGAACGGACGCCTGCGGCTCGGCATTGCCGAGCACCGAGACTTCAATTTCGCGGCCGGAGATGGCGCGCTCGACCAGGATTTTCTGGGCGAATTCGGCGGCGTGATCGAGCGCGGCGGGCAGGTCGCGACGGTGGCGGACCTTCGTCATACCCACCGAGGAACCCAGGGTGGCCGGCTTGACGAACACCGGGAACCGAAATGTCCTGGTCAGGCGTGCCAGCGTGGTGTTGCGGCCGGTTTCCCAGTCGCGGCGCGTCACTACCAGGAAAGGCACGACCGGCAACCGGGCCTGCTGCAGCAGACGTTTCTGCACGTCTTTGTCCATACCCACGGCCGAGCCGAGCACGCCGGCACCGACATAGGGCAAGCCGGCCAACTCGAGCAATCCCTGCACCGTGCCGTCTTCGCCGAAGGTGCCGTGCAGGACAGGAAAAACCACATCCAGACGCAGGCCAGCGCGATCGCTGCCTTCGCCCAGGGGAATCAGCACCGCCGTGCTCGGCTCGGCCGCGAGCACAACAGGCTGGCCGGAACGGAGCACGTCCCGCAAGCTGCCCGCCGTCGCTGCGGCGGAGCCGACTCGCCAACCGCCGTCCTTGGTGATGCCGATGGGCACCACTTCGTAGCGTTCCGGGTCGAGCGCGCGAATCACCGAAGCGGCTGAAGCCAGTGAGACTTCGTGTTCGCCGGAGCGGCCGCCGAACAAAATCCCCACCCGCAGTCGTTTCTTCTCCCCAGTCATGATCGTTTCGGTGTAGCCATCGGCTTCAGAGAATCTTTTTGCCCAGTCCCGAGAGCACCAGCTCGACACCGAGCAGTGCAGTTTTGTTGTGGAGGTCAATGACCGGGTTGATCTCGACGACTTCGAGGGAAACCATGGCTTCGCTGTCTGCAATCATCTCCATCGCCAGATGGGCTTCCCGGTAGGTGACCCCGCCGCGGACGGGTGTGCCGACCCCTGGGGCGTCACTGGGATCGACGAAGTCCATATCCAAGCTGACGGCGACCCCTTCGGTGTCATCGGTGACGAAGCGCAGGGCTTCGGTCATCACCTCGCGCATGCCGCGTTCATCGATGTCGCGCATGGTGAAGGCATGGATGCCGGATTCTTTCAGCAGGCGGCGCTCTTTGGCATCCAGGTCGCGGACGCCCACAAGAGCCACATGGCGCGGTTCCGCTTTCGGCCGGAAGCCCATGATTTCGGTCAACTCAGACGGGCCGTGGCCGATCAGCGCCGCCAGCGGCATGCCGTGGACATTGCCCGAAGGCGAGGTCTCCGGCGTGTTCAGGTCGCCGTGGGCGTCGAGCCAGAGAATGCCGATACGCTTGCCCTGCTTGCGAAAGTGCGCGGCGACGCCGGCGATAGAGCCGATGGCGATCGAGTGGTCGCCGCCGAGCACCAGCGGCAGCACGCCTTCGGCCAGGGTGCGCTCGACGACTTCCGCCAGGCTCTGGCAGGTCGCGGAAATTTCGCCGACGTATTTCGCGCGCTTTACACCGTAATGCTGCTCTTCGGGTTGCTTGACGGAAATGTTGCCCAGGTCTTCGACCTGGTAGCCGAGCTGCTTGATGCGGTTCTGCAAGCCGGCGACGCGCAGCGCGGAGGGTCCCATATCCACGCCCCGGCGGCTTTGGCCGAGGTCCATCGGCACACCGATAATGCGCACCTTCTGTGGCATGGCTCAAACCCTGCTCTGCTTCCCCATCCCCGCGGAATTCCGAACCGAGTGCAGAAGAAGCAACCGAACGCCCCACCACCCCCTGAGAAGACCGCAGCACGCAGCGGGGATTCTACTCCGCCCTCCGAGGTCCACCACCCCGCTAAGGATAGATGCGGTAGAGCATACGAGGGAAGGGAATGACCTCGCGGATGTGCTCAGTTCCACAAATCCAGGCGACGGTGCGTTCCAGCCCGAGGCCAAAGCCGGCGTGCGGCACGCTGCCATAGCGGCGCAGGTCGAGATACCAGCGGAAGGCTTCTTCGGGCAGGCGGTGTTCGCGCAGGCGGCGAAGCAGCAGATCATAATCGGAGATGCGTTCGCCGCCGCCGATGATCTCGCCGTAGCCTTCCGGAGCCAGCATGTCGAAGCCCAGGGCCAGCTCGGGCCGCTGCGGATCGGGTTGCATGTAGAACGCCTTGATGGCGGCCGGATAGCGGTGAATGATCACCGGGCGATCGAACTGGCTCGACAGAATGGTTTCCTCGTCCCCGCCGAAGTCCTCACCCCAGCGGGTCGGGTTGCCGTGTTGCTGGAGGATGGCGATGGCTTCGTCGTAGGTGATGCGGGGAAACGGGGGCTGGACCGCTTCCAGCCGGGCGGTGTCGCGCTTCAGGGTTTCCAGTTCGCGGCGGCGGTTGGCGAGCACGCTCTGCACGATGTGGCTGACCAGATGTTCGCCGAGCTCCATCATGTCGTCCAGGCGCGCGAAGGCTGCTTCTGGCTCCAGCATCCAGAATTCGGTCAGGTGGCGCCGGGTTTTGGACTTTTCCGCGCGGAAGGTGGGGCCGAAGCAGTAGACTCGACCGAGAGCAGCGGCTGTGGCTTCGACGTAGAGCTGGCCGGACTGCGTCAG